>JBAQKU010000130.1:0-2479 GCA_049301315.1 Telluria sp. | reverse complement strand
GTCTCCTTGATGTCCACTTCCGTCCATTCGGCAACATGAACGCCTCGGCCTGCATCCGCTGTCGCCAGCCCGTCATCAACCAGGCGCTTCAGTGCGGCTCTCACCGGTGTTCGGCTCAAGCCAAGCTCTCGCGCGATGTGCTCTTCCTTGAGCTGCGCGCCAGGAGCGTAGCTGCCCCCGACTAGCCTTTGCTTCAGTAGGTCGTATACCTTCTCACTTGCCGTTGGCATCTGATTTCGCTCCATCAAAATATATAGTTCCCGCTCAACTTTAGCTCTCTCTTCGTGCTGTTCTGAACGAGTGCTGAGAACTGTCGCAAAAAATGAGGCGGAAATTGAATTGTTCTAAAATTGTTCTAAAATGCGACTGCTATTTCACAATTTACCTGTAGTCGTAAATTTAGACCATGATTATTTTCCCAATATTGTTTTTTTATTGTATTATTCTCACCGTAACGTTAACAGAAGCCGGTATTCATCATGTTCACAGAAAGAAAGAAGGAAGTAATGGTTGGTCTTCAAATTCTTAAGCGGCAACGCCAAGTGGATGCGCGCGTTGTTGAAAATTTCCGCTCAATACCAGTTGCAAACATCAACGATTGCATGTTCCGCATGGCGGCTGGAGGCGCTCGGCTGCGCCCCATGCACAGTTCCGGCGGTTTGGTGGGCCCTGCGTTAACGGTCAAGACGCGCCCTGGCGACAACTTAATGATCCACAAGGCTCTTGATTTAGCCCTGCCTGGAGACGTGATTGTTGTCGATGGCGGTGGAGATTTGACCAATGCTCTGATCGGTGAGCTCATGGTCACCTATGCGCAAAAACGCGGCATCGCCGGTTTTGTCATAAATGGAGCCATTCGTGACCTCGACATGATTCGGTCCGGCATCTTTCCGGTTTTTGCCGCCGGCGTTACCCATCGCGGACCTTACAAAGACGGGCCCGGGGAGATCAATGTGCCAATCGCGATCGATGGGATGGTGATCAACCCCGGCGATCTCATTGTGGGAGACGCCGATGGCTTGCTGTGCGTTCCTTACGAAGAGGTTGAGACGGTGTACGCCGCCGCGAAAAACAAAAGTGCTGCCGAGGTCAAGACGCTGGCGGACATCGCAGGGGGCGTTTTAGATACCTCCTGGGTGGACGCAACTCTGAAGCGAATTGGCTGCAATCCTCAACCTCGCGGATGACCGGATCCATCATCACGCCCAGCTCACTTTACGGTGAAAAGCAAAAGATGGCTGCAGCAATCAAGAAGGTGGCGCGATTCGATCTGTGGATTGACCCGGTTTTCGACCAGCGGCTTCGGGACGAGCAAGACATTTCACTTGGCGTTTGCCCGGTGCGGGGAGCGGACGAAAAGGCATGGGAGCTGCTTTCGGGCGCACACATCTACCACGTGTCGGCCGCCAAGGACGAACTCCCGAGGCAGTGGTTTGTCGACGCGAGCTTGCTCCGGTGCTGCGCCAATCTCTTGTGCGTTTCATCGACAGGTGCAGGCTATGACACCGTTGATGTCGAAGCGTGCACCAGGGCCGGGATCGCTGTCGTAAACCAGGCGGGAGGCAACGCTGCATCGGTTGCCGAGCATACGCTCGGATTGATGTTGGGCGTTTCCCGCCGAATGCTCGAATGCGATCGGAGGATGCGCCGTGAATACGGCTTCTCGCGAGAGGACGTGATGGGGCACGAAATCCGTGAAAAGACGCTTGGTCTTATTGGAATAGGGCACGTCGGAACGCGCGTCGCGTCGCTCGCTCAAGCATTTGGAATGAAAGTGCTCGCAACAGATCCCCATCTAAGTGCGGAAGAGATTCAGCGCCGTGGCGCTACTGCGGTGTCGCTTAATGACTTACTCAGCAGATCGGACATCGTGTCTCTACATTGCCCGCGCGATGGCAGCACGCTCAAGATGATTGGTGAACAGGCTTTTGGGCGGATGAAGAAGGGTGCCATCTTCGTCAACACGGCTCGCGGAGGCATACATGACGAGGTAGCGTTGATCGCAGCACTTCAAACTGGGCATTTGGCCGGCGCTGGAATCGACGTCTGGGACCAGGAGCCGCCTCCCCTTGACCATCCTTTGCTCAAGATGGACAACGTCTACGCAACTTTTCACACCGCAGGTGTCACGCACGAAGCACGGCGCAACATAGCACTAATCGCCGCCGAGCAAATCTTGCAGGTACTCAACGGAGACAAGCCACCGAGGTTGGTCAATCCTGAAGTGTGGCCTACGTTCGTCGCACGCTACTTTGCGCTTTTTGGACCGTCTCAGCCGCATGCAACTCGCCAGAGCGGCGCCGGGTTGCCTGCGTAGCGCGAGGTAAACAACCTCTTTTTTTCAACCAAACGGAGAACATGCGATGGACCAGACAATCAGCCAACTAAAAAAAATGCTCCAAGCCATCCCGGCAGTGTTTTTCTCGGTCGCGGTCGGCTTAGCCGCCATGGCCCCTGGTGCGACCCGCGCAGCGTATCC
>JBAQKU010000129.1:0-4342 GCA_049301315.1 Telluria sp. | reverse complement strand
AGCCCGCGGCCAGCGCCGGGACCGGGCGCGCGGTGCGGCGCCCCGGGTCCCGTGACACATCAGAACGTGTGGCGCAGCCCGACCATGAGGCCGGACTGGTTCTTGCCGATCCCAACGGTGCCGCCGGCATCGAGGGCCACTGCGGCGTTACCGGAGTTCTTCATATGGCCGACCATGCTGTATACAGCGGTACGCTTGGACAAGTTGTAGCTCAGGCGCACGGCCCCGAAGGTCGTATCGTCGCCGCTGTTTTTGATGTCCAGACGCGCGATCTGGGCATCGACCACCAGTGCCGGCATGATCGGATGGCTCACGCCGAGGTAGTACAGGTCCGATTCGAGGCTGTTGACCGGGGTCGCTGCCTGCTTCTTTCGATCGATCACGCCAGCGCCGATCTTGCTTGTGCCAACCATCGCGTACACGTTCAGGGTTGCGCGGCGGTCCGAACTGTCGCTGGTGCTCAAGCCGCCAGCCGCACCGGCGTTGCCGTACATGATGTCATACGTCGTCGTCACGCCGAACGCCTTGTTGTCGTAGCCCAGCAGGGCGGTCCACTGGCGGCACGCCTTGGCATTGCCGGCAACTTCGCCGGCGCAACCGGTGGCCGCCGGGCCGCCGCTGGCCGAGGTGTCGCGCCCCAGGCTGTAGGTGGCGCCGACGCTGAACTCGCTGAAGTTGCCGAGATAGCCGATCGCGTTGTCGCTACGTGCGTTCGGGAGGTACAAGTCGAGGCCGGAGATGCTGAATAGATTAGGCCCCAGCACATCGGACTTGATGCCCGACAGGATGGTCATGTTGACCTGACGGCCCAGGGTCAACGTGCCGTAGGTATTGTTTTTCAAGCCCACGTAAGATTGGCGACCGAACAGGCGATTGCCCGAGCCCATGACACCAGTATCGGGAGCAAAGCCGGTCTCGAGCGCGAAGATCGCCTGGGTGCCGCCACCGAGATCTTCGGCGCCGCGAAATCCGAGACGGGACGGGAAGGTGCCGCTCAGACCAGGCATTTTGAGCACCGAGTTGCCGTTGTTGTTGGCGTTGTTGGTCCACACCACGCCGGTATCGATGAGCCCGTAGATGCTGATCTGGCTTTGTGCCAGAGCCGAGCTTGCGCAGAAAGTGCTGAACAATGCGCAGCCGGCGCCGATAATTGTTTTTCTCATTTTTATGTGTCCACTCTATTGGAAAAGAATTGTCTAGTGCATTTCTTATTCTGCTGAATTGTTGGAATTGCCTCCTTGCTTTAAATTTCGCCACTAATGAACTGCTTGTCGTTTCCGCGCCGTGAGGTAACGTGAGCGCTTGCCGAGATTGCCGAAGGCGCTAGCGCGCGTAGAACCGACCGAAGTTACGGCAGCGCCAGGAAATCGAGCGCCAGCGCGGCCATGGCGCGGGTGCCGACAGCCAGTGAGGCCTCGTCGATTTCAAACTTTGGCGAGTGGTTGGGTGCAGCTGTTGCCGCGTCCTTCTTCGGATCCGTCGAACCGAGGAAAAAGAATAAGCCCGGCACCTTTTGCTGGAACTCGGAAAAGTCTTCTGAAGCACTGGCCTTCGGCACCAGGACCGCTCGGTCCCCCGCAATTTGCTTCATCGTGGGGAGCATCTTTTCGCTTAAGTTCGCATCATTGACCGTTGCCAAATAGGATGGCTTAAGGAAATTGACTTCGGCCTTCGCGCCGCTCGCTTGCGCAATCGATTCCGCCGTGATGCGCATCCGCTTGAGCGTGTCGTCGCGCATCTGGTTGTCAAAGGTGCGAACCGTCCCGAGCAGTTCGACGCTATCTGGAATGATGTTCTCGCGATTCCCCCCATGGATCGAACCGACGGAAATAACAGCCGCTTCTCTTGACAAGTTCAGCTGACGGCTAACAACGGTTTGCAGTCCCATCACGATCTGCGCGGCACTTACGATCGGATCGATACCATTCCATGGGAAGCCGCCGTGCGTTTGCTTGCCCGTCACTTTGATCGTGAAAGTGTCACCCGAAGCGAGAATCGGTCCTGGGCGGTAGCCTATCGTGCCGACTGAAAGCCCCGGAATGAGATGCAAGCCGAACACCGCGTCCACCTTGGGGTTTTCCAGCACACCCGCGTCCACCATGGCTCGCGCCCCGATGTGTTCGCCTTCGCTACGCGGCACCTCGGAGCGGCCTTCTTCAGCTGGCTGGAAAATAAACTTGACGGTGCCGTGGATCTGGTCCTTCATGCTGGCAAGCACTTCGGCGGTGGCCATCAAGATTGCAGTGTGTCCGTCATGGCCGCAGGCGTGCATCACATCGACTTCCTTTCCCATATGCTTACCTTTCGCCTTTGACGCGAATGCCAGATCGACCATTTCCTTGACCGGCAAGGCATCCATGTCGGCGCGCAAGGCGACAACCTTGCCAGGCTTATTACCCTTGAGCACGCCGACCACCCCGGTTCCGCCGACACCGCTCCTTACCTCCAGGCCAAGCTTGCGCAAGTGCTCGGCCACCAGGCCGGCCGTGCGATGTTCCTGATTCGAAAGTTCCGGATGCTGATGAATGTCACGCCGCCAACCGATCATCTTGCTTTCGATGGCGCTAAGGCGCACTTGGATGGTTGCCAATGCAGCCGGTTCGATTGCGTTGGCGAAGGTGGTGGCGACCGCCAGGACGCATGCGAGTGCAATTGCTTTCTTCTGTAATTTCATTGATCGTCTCCGTTAATTATTAGAAGCAGCGGATAGTCGTGCTTCCCCTGCCGGCCACTTAATGTACAATCCGGCATGCCATGAGTCCAATGCATTTATTGCCAATGTTCGATAATTGAATGTAATTGATGAATCTGAACCACCTGCGTCACCTGATTGCCCTGGCCGAACATCAATCCTTCCGCAAGGGTGCCGATGCGCTGTGCCTGACTCAACCTGCCCTGAGCCGCAGCATTCAGGCTCTTGAACAAGAGTTGGGCGTGAAACTGATCGACCGAGATGGGAAACGCAACACACTGACCGCCTACGGGGAGCAAGTCTTGCAGAGCGCAAGGCGAATTATTTTCGAGACGAGTGAATTGCAACGCGGGGTGATGCTGCTGAAAGAGGGCGCACTTGGCGCAATCAGCGTAGGCTTCGGCCCGACGCCGGCCGCCATTCTGACGACGCCGTTTCTGATCCAGATGGCGACCTTGAATCCTAAAGTCCAGGTAAATGTTTCACGCGGGTCTGTCAGTCTGCTCACACAAGCATTGCGCAACGAAACCGTTGACATCATTGCGATTGATCTTCGGGCACTGACTGCCTTCGAAGACTTGCAGATCGAGCCGCTCACTCCGCTACCGGGCGGTTTTATTTGCCGCGCAGACCATCCGCTGCTGGCCCAAGCCCAAATTGATCCGGCAATGTTGCGTCAGTATCCCGTGATGTCGACTCCGCTAAGCGATGAAATCTCGCGCAAGCTGGCCACCGAACTGGGCGCCGAGGCGCATCCGAGTCGCATGATGACAATAAACAGTGAAGATATCAAAGGCATGCTCGATGTCGTGGCAGCTAGCGATGCTATTTTTTTCGGCATGTATGCGACCGCCAAAGCAAGGATTGCCGCCGGCAAGCTGCGGATCATCGAGGTCCAGCCTCACGTTGCGCGTCTGGGGCGATATGCTTTGGTCACCATGGCAGGACGCAGCGAGTCTCCCCTGTTGGAGTTGTTTCGTGGTTTTGTGCACGCCCATTTTCACGACTGAACATATGCACGGATGCCAGTTGAAAAATCACCGGGGCTCCGTTACTCGGCGAACGGAAGTCGCCGCTAGTATCGCCGAAAACGCTCATATCGCGTGCTCGCTTGAAACATCGTGGTCAGAACGGACATGGCAGACGGAATGACAAAAATCCATGCTGGTCGCCGCGACTTAGGCAATGTCAGGTGTTCTTAACAATTGAAGTACGACAGGCCTTCAGGCCTGTCGTACTTCAATTGTTGGCGACGACTTTTCCTCAATCGGTAATTGCACGAAGGCGTGCAAGCGCGTCTTCAACGACAAACTCTGGCGCCATTTCAACCCGCTTCGCCCCTCTTGCTTCAAGGTGGACGAGCAGGTGGGTATGAGGTCGTAGTGAAAACCAATCCCAAAGGGCAAGTCTGCAGCTTAAGCAACGCGTCCGGCTCGATGTCGCGCGCCGACAGCGATTTCGTCAATGTGATCGTTACCTGCAAGTGAAGTCGTTCCAGTAACGCGTCGATAAGTGGGCGTCCCCTAGTACAACATCCCTTAAATACATTGAATAAATAATTGCCCTCGATTATCATAAGCGAATGAGTCGAGGTCGCCATGCAACGCCAGTGAAGCTGGCAAAAAAAGAAAGACTGGAACTGCTAACGCT
>JBAQKU010000128.1:0-3741 GCA_049301315.1 Telluria sp. | reverse complement strand
GGCCATGGCTGGCCTGGGCGACCGTCCGGAAGAACGCGTGCCGATGAGCCGCCTGCGCGCGCGCATCGCCGAGCGCCTGCTGCAGTCGCAAGCGACCAACGCGATCCTGACCACGTTCAATGAAGTGAACATGCAGCCGGTGATCGACCTGCGCAACAAGTACAAGGACAAGTTCGAGAAAGAGCACGGCGTCAAGCTCGGCTTCATGTCGTTCTTCGTCAAGGCCGCCGTCGCCGCGCTCAAGAAGTACCCGGTCATCAACGCTTCGGTCGACGGCAACGACATCGTCTACCACGGCTACTTCGACATCGGCATCGCGGTCGGTTCGCCGCGCGGCCTGGTGGTGCCTATCCTGCGCAACGCCGACCAGATGTCGATCGCCGACATCGAGAAGAAGATCGGCGAATTCGGCGCCAAGGCGAAAGAGGGCAAGCTGACCCTGGAAGACCTGACCGGCGGCACCTTCTCGATCTCGAACGGCGGCATCTTCGGCTCCATGCTCTCGACCCCGATCATCAACCCGCCGCAGGCGGCCATCCTGGGCGTGCATGCGACCAAGGACCGCGCCGTGGTCGAAAACGGCCAGGTCGTGGTGCGTCCGATGAACTACCTGGCGATGTCGTACGATCACCGCATCATCGACGGGCGCGAAGCCGTGCTGGGCCTGGTCACGATGAAGGAAACGCTGGAAGATCCGGCGCGCCTGCTGCTGGACCTGTAAGCGCAGGGCGCGCCGCGTGCGGCGCGTGCCGACGTTGCTGCCCGCGCGCACAAGCGCGGGTCCGTTCTCTTTTTTATGAGGTGTCAAGCATGAATATCTCGGATGAAGTCAAACGTTTGCACGAACTGCACCAGGCCGGCGCGCTCACCGACGCCGAATTCGACCAGGCCAAGGCCAAGGTCCTGTCCTCCGTGAACCTGGACAAGTCGTCCGACTCGGGTTCGGACTTCACCACCGAGATCGGGCGCCTGCGCCGTTCGCGCACCGACCGCTGGTTGGGGGGCGTGTGCGGCGGGCTGGCCAAGGTCTCGAACATGGAGGCCTGGATCTGGCGCCTGGTGTTTGCGCTGGTGGCCCTGTGCGGCTTCGGCGCCGGCGTCGTGATCTACCTGCTGATGTGGATTTTCGTACCAGAAGAATAAACAAGGAATCGAATAATGAGCAATGCAAAACAATTTGACGTGGTCGTGATCGGCGCCGGCCCCGGCGGCTATATCGCGGCGATCCGCGCGGCCCAGCTGGGCTTTTCGGTGGCCTGCATCGACGCATGGTCCAACGGCAAGGGCGGCCCGGCGCCGGGCGGCACCTGCACCAACGTCGGCTGCATCCCGTCCAAGGCGCTGCTGCAGTCGTCCGAGCATTTCGAGCACGCCGGCCACGGCTTCGCCGAGCACGGCATCGATGTCGGCAGCCTCAAGCTGAACCTGGGCCAGATGTTGAAGCGCAAGGACGCGGTCGTCAAGCAGAACAACGACGGCATTCTGTACCTGCTGAAGAAGAACAAGGTCGCCTTCTTCCACGGCTTCGGCGCATTCGCCGGCGCCGCCGAGGGCGGCTACAGCATCAACGTGACCGGCCCGGCCACCGAGACCTTGAGCGCCAAGCACGTGATCGTGGCGACCGGCTCGAGCGCGCGCCAGCTGCCGGGTGCACAGTTCGACGAAAAGCTGATCCTGTCGAACAGCGGCGCGCTCGCGATCGACGCGGTGCCGGCACGCCTGGGCGTGATCGGCGCCGGCGTGATCGGCCTCGAGATGGGCAGCGTATGGCGCCGCCTCGGCTCGCAGGTGACGGTGCTCGAAGCGCTGCCGGTGTTCTTGGGCGCGGTCGACGAGCAGATTGCGAAAGAAGCGCACAAGCTGTTCGTCAAGCAGGGCCTGGCGATCAACCTCGGCTGCAAGATCGGCCGGATCGGCACGGCCAACAACGAAGTGACGGTCGACTACGCCAACGCCAAGGGCGAGGCGCAGAAGGCGGTGTTCGACAAGCTGATCATCTCGATCGGGCGCGTTCCCAACACCAGCGGCCTGAACGCCGAAGCGGTCGGCCTCAAGCTTGACGAGCGCGGCTTCATCGCGGTCGACGACGAGTGCAAGACCAGCCTGCCGAACGTGTGGGCGGTGGGCGACGTGGTGCGCGGCCCGATGCTGGCGCACAATGCCGAGGAAGAAGGTGTCGCGGTGGCCGAGCGTATCGCCGGCCAGCACGGCCACACCAACTTCAACACGATTCCGTGGGTGATCTACACCTCGCCGGAAATCGCATGGGTCGGCCAGACCGAGCAGCAGCTCAAGGCGGCCGGCGTGGCATACAAGGCCGGCACCTTCCCGTTCCTGGCCAACGGACGCGCACGCGCGCTGGGCGACACCTCGGGCATGGTGAAATTCCTGGCCGATGCGGTCAGCGATGAAATCCTGGGCGTGCACATCGTCGGCCCGATGGCTTCCGAGCTGATCTCCGAAGCCGTGGTGGCGATGGAGTTCCGCGCTTCGTCGGAAGACATCGCACGCATCTGCCATGCGCACCCATCGCTGTCGGAAGCGACCAAGGAAGCAGCACTGGCCGTCGAAAAGCGCGCGCTGAACTTCTAAATCACCCCCGGGCGGGGCCGGCCTCGGGCCGCTCCGCCTGTCTCTGGCATTGCCCTTCAATGAACGTCCAACAGTTTTACCAGCAAGCGCTCACCCGGCACGGCTTCACCTCCGACGCCGCGCAACAGGCCGCGGTCGACCGGCTGCAGCGCGCCTACGAGGAGTGGGTGCAGTTCAAGTCGCGCCGTTCGAACGGCCTGAAACGCCTGATCAACCGGCCCGAAGTGCCGCGCGGGGTGTACCTGTGGGGCGGGGTGGGGCGCGGCAAGTCGTTCCTGATGGACAGCTTCTACTCGGTGGTGCCGGTGGTGCGCAAGACGCGTCTGCACTTCCACGAATTCATGCGCGGCGTGCACCGCCAGCTCGACGAGCTCAAGGGGGTGGCCGATCCGCTCGACGAAGTCGCGCGCCGCATCGCCCGCAAGTACCGCCTGATCTGCTTCGACGAATTCCACGTCTCCGACATCGCCGACGCGATGATCCTGTATAACCTGCTGTCGGCCCTGTTCAAGAACGGCGTGACGTTCATCATGACCTCGAACTACGAGCCCGGCACGCTGTATCCGGACGGGCTGCACCGCAGCCGCATGCTGCCCACCATCGCGCTGCTCATGGACCAGCTCGACGTGCTCAACGTGGACGCCGGCATCGACTACCGCAAGCGCGCGCTCGAGCAGGTCGAGAGCTACCACACGCCGCTTGGCGCGAGCGCCGACCGCGCGCTGCGCCACGCCTATGTGGCCGTGGCCGAGAGCGCGGACGAAGACCCGCGCGTGCGCATCGAGGAACGCGAGATCCACGCGCTGCGGCGCGCCGGCAGCATCATCTGGTTCGATTTCGCCACCCTGTGCGGCGGGCCGCGCTCGCAAAACGACTACCTCGAGATCGCCAGCCGTTTCCATACCGTGATCCTGTCCGGGGTGCCCGCGATGTCGGCCGCGATGTCGTCCGAAGCGCGCCGCTTCACCTGGCTGATCGACGTGTTCTACGACCACAAGGTCAAGCTGCTGATGTCGGCCGAGGTCGGGCCGGAACGCCTGTACACCGAAGGCGCGCTGTCGAACGAGTTTCAGCGTACCGTATCGCGTATCATTGAGATGCAGTCGCTTGAATACATGGAAGCCGAGCGCCGCGGCCTGGCCGATGCGC
>JBAQKU010000127.1:0-7358 GCA_049301315.1 Telluria sp. | reverse complement strand
CTTTTTCGAATCGCGCAGCCCGTCGATCGGAAACGCGGGGTCGAGAATCACGGCCGCGGCGAACACCGGGCCGGCCAGCGGCCCGCGCCCGGCCTCGTCGACCCCGCACACGATGTCGTCCAGGCCGAACGGCAGCACGCCTTTCAGCCCGGGGTAGAAGTTGACTTTCTTTTTTCTCATGATCGGTTCGGCGAGGTGATGACGCGCATGACGGCGGCCGCGCTTTCCTGGGAGCTGTTGCGCAGCAGGCTGTGGTGCATCTCGGTAAAGCGCTGCGCCAGAAGCGCGGCGCCGGCCGTGTCGTTGAGCCGCTGCCAGAGGCAATCGGCCAGTGCCTGCGGCGTGACCGCGTGTTGCAGCAGTTCGGGCACCAGGAATTCGCGCGCCAGGATGTTCGGCAGCCCGATCCACGGCTGGTAGCCCATGTGGCGCATGATTTCCCACGAGGCGCGCATCACCTTGTAGGCGATCACCATCGGTTTCTTGAACAGCGCCACCTCCAGCGCCGCGGTGCCGGACGCGACCAGCACCGCGTCGGCTGCGGCGATGGCCGCATGCGACTGCCCGTCCAGCAGCTCGATCGGTACCTCGCCCAGGCCGGCCTCGGCCAGCAGCTGCTGGAAATACTGGCGCTGGCGCTCTCCCGCCATCGGCGCGATGAAACGCAGCGCCGGGTCGCGCCGGGCCAGCAGCCTGACGGCGCCGGCAAACGGCGCGGCCAGGTATTTCAGTTCCCCCATGCGGCTGCCCGGCATGACGGTGACGACCCTGGCGCGTTCATCGAGGCCGAGCGCGCGCCTTGCCGCACCCTGATCGGGCTGCAGGGGGATCATTTCGGCCAGCGGGTGACCGACGTAGGTGACCGGCACGCCGGCGTCGCGGTAGATCGCTTCCTCGAACGGGAAGATCACCAGCATGTGCGAGACCGCCTGCTGGATTTTCTTTATGCGCCCGCCGCGCCAGGCCCAGATCTGCGGGCTAACAAAATGCACGGTGGGGATCCCGGCCTGCTTGAGCTGCAGCTCGAGGCCGAGGTTAAAGCCGGGATAGTCGGCGCCGATGAAGGCGGCCGGGCGCTCGGCCAGCAGGCGCTCGCGCAGGCGGTTCTGGATGCCCTTGATTTCGCGGTAGCGCGGAATGACCTCGAACAGCCCGCGCACCGTCAGGGTGTCCATCGGAATGTCGGACACGAAGCCCTGCTCGGCCATGCGCGGGCCGCCGATGCCATGGAAACGCGCGTGCGGCAGGTGCGGACGCAGGCCCGCCAGCAGGCGCGCGGCAAGCATGTCGCCGGACACCTCGCCGGCTACCAGCGCAAGCGACAGGTCAGCGGACGATGCCACGGGTCGCGCCGTCCAGGAATTCGCGCATGGCGCAAATCTGTCCGGCCGCCTCCGGCGTGTCGGTTTGCGCCTGCAGCAGCGCGCCCTTGGCTTGTTCCAGGGTCAGGCCGGAGCGGTACAGCAGCTTGTAGGCGCTGCGCACGCCGTCGATCTGGGCGCGCGTGAAGCCGCGCCGTTTCAGTCCCTCGATGTTGACGCCGCGCGCGCCGGCCGGATTGCCCGACACCAGCACGAACGGCGGCACGTCCTGGGTCAGGCTGGTGTACATGCCGACGAACGCGTGCGCGCCGATCTTGCAGAACTGGTGCACGCCGGCGTAGCCGGACAGGATCGCCCAGTCGCCCACATGCACGTGTCCGGCCAGCTGCGCGTTGTTCGAAAAGATGGTGTTGCTGCCGACCTGGCAGTCGTGCGCCAGGTGCACGTAGGCCGAGATCCAGTTGTCGCTGCCAAGGCGCGTCACGCCCGCGTCCTGGGCGGTGCCGAGGTTGAAGGTGCAAAACTCGCGCACCGTGTTGCGGTCGCCCACTTCGAGGCGGGTCGGCTCGCCGGCCCACTTCTTGTCCTGCGGCGCGGCGCCGATCGAGGAAAACTGGAAGAACTTGTTGTCGCGCCCTATCGTCGTATGCCCTTCAATGACCACGTGCGGGCCCACCACCGTGCCGGCGCCGATCGACACGTGCGCGCCAACGATCGAATAGGCGCCGATCTCAACGGTGCTGTCGAGCTCGGCCTTGGGATCGACGATCGCGCTTGGATGGATTGTCGCCATTACTGCCCCACTGGCTGGCTCGCGTCGTTGGCGCTGCGGATGGTGCACATCAGCTCGGCTTCAACGGCGACCTTGCCGTCCACGCTGCCGAGCGCCTTGTACTTCCAGATGCCGCGCGAGACGCGCAAGATTTCCACATCCATGCGCAGCTGGTCGCCCGGCTCCACCGGACGCTTGAAGCGCGCCTTGTCGATGCCGACGAAGTACACCACCGAATTCTCGTCCGGCTTCACGTCCATGGTCAGGAACGACAGCAGGGCCGCGGTCTGCGCCATCGCTTCGATCATCAGCACGCCAGGCATGACCGGCTTGTGCGGGAAGTGGCCGTTGAAGAATTCCTCGTTGACGGTGACGTTCTTGATGGCGGTGATGGTCTTGCCCGACTCCCATGTCAGTACCCGGTCGACCAGCAACATGGGATAGCGGTGCGGCAGGAACTGCTTGATCTGCTGAATGTCGAGCATCTTGTTTTCGGTATTAGTCATTTTTGTTCTGTAACGTTTTAATTGTTTTTTCCAGCGCGCGGATCTTATCCCGCATGGCCGCCAGATTGCGAACGATTGCCGCACTTTTTTCCCACTCGGCGTTCTTGGCGAGCGGGTAAAAACCTGTGTACTGCCCTGCTTCCAGGATCGAGCGCGACACCATGCTGCCCGATGAAATGTGCACGTGGTCGGCGATCGTCAGGTGCCCGAGCACCATGGCCGCGCCGCCGAAGGTGCAGTGCCTGCCGATTTTTGCGCTGCCGGCCACGCCCACGCAGCCTGCCATCGCCGTATGCGCCCCGATATGGCAGTTGTGCCCGATCTGGATCTGGTTGTCGAGCTTGACGCCGTCCTCGATCACCGTGTCGGCCAGTGCGCCGCGGTCGATCGTGGTATTGGCGCCGATATCGACGTCGTCCCCGATGATCACGCGTCCGGTCTGCGGGATCTTGATGTAGACGCCGCCCTCGTTGGCAAAGCCGAAGCCGTCGGTGCCGATCACGGCGCCCGAATGGATGATGCCGCGCCGCCCGATCCGGCAGCGCGCATGGAACGTCACGTTGGCGAACAGGTGGGTGCCTTCGCCAACGACGGCCTCGCGCCCGATCACGCAGCCGGCGTCGATCACCGCGTTTGCGCCGATGAGCGCGCCCTCGCCGATGCTCACGTGCGCTCCCACGTGCGCGCTCGGATCGACCTGCGCCGTGCGCGCCACGCTGGCCGAGCGGTCGATTCCCGGCGCCGGCACGATCTCGCCCTGCGCCGCGAAATACTGGGCCGCGCGTGCGAACCAGGCATACGGGTTGGTGGTCACGATGCGCGCACCCTGGTAGCTGGCGGCGACGATCTGCTCGTCGGCGGCCGACAATATCATGGCGGCGGCGCCGCTTTGCGCCGCCTGTGCGCGAAACTTGCTATTGCTGAGAAAGCTGATGTGCGAAACGCCTGCGTCGGCCAGCGGGGCAATCCCGGTCACTTCAAGGTTCGGGTCCCCCAGCAGCTGTCCTCCCAAGCGTTCGACCAATTCACCTAGTCGAGTGCCCATCCTGATCTTCCTGGTATCTGTGTTATTTATCGAGTTGCTTGAGCAGCTTGTCGGTGATGTCGATGCGCGGGTTGAACCACGCCGCCTCCTGCAACACGATGTCGAGCTGTTCCTGTTCGGCGATCTGCTGGATCAGCTTGTAGGCCTTTTGCGAGATGTTGGCGCGCTCCTCGTTCTTGCGCTGCATGAGGTCCTCGCGGAACTCGCGCTGCTTGCGCTGCAGGTCCTTGTCGAGGTCGATCAGCTCGCGCGTGCGGCGCGTGCGTTCCGGCTCGCCCAGGCTGCCCGCGTCGGCGTCGAACTTGTCCGACAGCGTCTTGAAATGGGCGATCTGTTCCTGCATCGCCTTCTGGCGCTTGGAAAACTCGGCTTCGATCTTGGCATCGGCGGCCAGCGCCAGCTTCGATTCGCTGAACAGGCGCTCGGTACTGACCCAGCCAATCTTGGCGCCCTGGGCCTGGGCATGCGCCGGCGCCAGCGCCAGCGAGCCCACGCACAGGGCCAGCAGGGCGAAACGCTTCGGTAGCGAGGCAGTCACAGTTTTCAACATAGTTCTCCGCAATCTAGGATTGAAACGTCAACCGGCACTTAGAATCCTGTTCCCATCTGGAACTGGAAGCGCTCCAGACGGTCGCCCGGCTTTGCATTCAAAGGCTTAGCATAACTCAACTTGAGCGGACCGACCGGCGAAATCCAGCTGATACCGACGCCGGTCGAGAAGCGCAGCTCGTTGGCACGGATCCTCTGGCCTTCCTGGTAGATCTGGCCGGCGTCGAGGAAACCGAACCAGCGCAGGCTGCGGTCGGGACCGCCGCCCGGGAACGGCATCTGCAGCTCGGCATTGCCGATCACGCGCGCCGCACCGCCCAGCGCGTCGCCGTTGCGCGGGTCGACGATGCCCAGCGACGAGCTCAGGTAGCCGCGCACCGAACCGATGCCGCCGCCATAGAAGTTCTTGAAGATCGGGTACTTCTTGCCGGCCACGCCATGGCCGTAGTCGAACTCGCCCTTGAGCGCGAGCGTGATCGAGCGCGTGATTGGACGATACCACTGCTGCTCGTAGACGGCGCGGTAGTATTTGGAGTCGCCCACCACGTCGATCTCGAGGTTGGCGCGCTGGTAGCGCCCGATCGACGGGGTGATCGCGCTGTCGCGGCTGTCGCGCGCCCACGCGGCCGTCAACGGCAGCGCATCGGTGGTGGCGGTGCCGATGCCGCTCGGGTTGCCGGTGATGTCGGTGACGTAGTTCTTGAAACGGCTCGGGCTGCCGTCGTCGGTGACGATCTGGGTGCGTTCCAGGCCCACCCCGAAGAACACGGTGTCGACTTCCGAGAACGGCACGCCGAAGCTGACCCGCCCGCCGGTCTGCTTGACGCTGTAGGTGCCGATATTGAGCGCCGGCGGACGCGTGGTGCGCAGGTACAGTTCGTACGAGCGCGACACGCCGTCGTCGGTGAAGTACGGATTGGTCTGCGAGAACGCGATGGTGCGGCTGTAGCGGCTGGTATTGAGCTCGATCCCGACCGTGTTGCCGCTGCCGGCGAAGTTGGCCTGCTGGATCGAGGCGGTAAAGGTGAATTTCTCGGCCTGCGAGAAGGCGCCGCCGATCAGGAAGTTACCGGTCGGTTTTTCGGTCACGGTCATGTTCACGTCGACCTGGTCGGACGTGCCCTGCGCTTCCGGGGTGTCGATCGTCACGTCCTTGAAGTAGCCGAGCCGGTCCACGCGGTCGCGCGAGAGCTTGATCTTGTTGCTGTCGTACCAGGAGCTTTCGAACTGGCGGAACTCGCGCCGGATCACTTCGTCGCGCGTGGTGGTGTTGCCCGAGATGTTAATGTGGCGCACGTAGGCGCGCTTGCCCGGATCGATGAAGAAGGTAAACGCCACCTGGCGCTTGTCGCGGTCGATCTCCGGGTTGGCGTTGACGTTGGCGAAGGCATAGCCGAAGGTGCCCATGCGGTCCGCAATGCGCTTGTTGCTGTTGGTGAGCAGATCGCCCGAATAGGTCGCGCCCGGGCGCAGCAGGATCAGCGACTTGAGCTCGTCTTCACGGCCGAACATCTCGCCTTCGAGCTTGATGTCCGAGACGGTGTACTTCTCGCCTTCGGTGATGTTAATGGTCAGGTAGATGTCCTTCTTGTCCGGCGTGATCGACACCTGGGTCGATTCGACGTTCGCCTCGAGGTAGCCGCGGTTCAGGTAGAACGACTTGATGGCCTCGATGTCGCCGGTCAGCTTGGTCTTGGAATACTGGTCGGCCTTGCTGTACCAGGTGAACCAGCCGCTGGTGTTCAGTTGCAGCAGTTCGCGCAGTTCCTTGTCCTTGAACGCCTTGTTGCCGACGATGTTGATCTGCTTGATGCGCGCCACCTCGCCCTCGTCGACGTTGAACATGACGGTCACGCGATTGCGTTCGATCGGGGTCACGGTGGTGGTGACCTTCACGCCATACAGGCCGTGCGACAGGTACTGGCGCTTGAGTTCCTGCTCGGCGCGGTCGACCGAGGCCTTGTCGAAAATCTTGGCCTCGCCGACCCCGATCTCCTTGAGCGCCTTGACCAGCACGTCCTTTTCGAATTCCTTGGTGCCGGTGAAGTCGACCGAGGCGATCGCCGGGCGCTCCTCGACCAGCACGACCAGCACCCCGTCCTCCTGTTCCAGCCGCACGTCCTTGAAGAAGCCGGTTGCATACAAGGCCTTGATGGCCGCGATACTCTTTGCATCGTCGAACGTTTCGCCCACCCGCACCGGCAGATAGCTAAACACGGTTCCGGCTTCGGTGCGCTGGATGCCTTCGACGCGGATGTCCTTGACGACGAACGGGACGACTGCAAACGCCTGGCCGGCGCATAAAGCGAGGGCGGCGGCGCCGATCAAGCTGCGGCGAAAGAAAGGCAGGACAAAACGATCAGAGTGTAATTTCATCGGCTAAATCAATGGATCAATCATTGGACAACGTACATACTTGATGGATGCGGCGGCCGCGTTCAGAGCAGCCGCGCGACGTCATTGAAGACGGCCAGCGCCATCAGCATGAGCAGCAGGCCCACGCCGAAGCGCTGCGCAAGTGCGCCCACGCGCTCGGGCAATGGACGTCCTGTCAAAACTTCCAGCGAATAATACAGCAAAAGCCCCCCGTCCAGAACCGGAATTGGTAACAGATTCATCACCCCAAGACTGATGCTGATGAAGGCGATGAAGGCCAGGAAGCTGGCCACGCCGCTGCGCGCGCTCTGGCCGGCGTAGTCGGCAATCGTGATCGGGCCGGTCACATTCTTCCACGAGACTTCGCCCACGATCATCTTGCCGACCATGCGCAGCGAGGTCGCGCCGATGTCCCAGGTCTTGCCGGCGCCCTTGGCCAGCGCCTCGAACGGGCCCGATTGCACCTTCACCATCTCGGGCATGAGCGCCACTTCGGCCTTGATGCGGGCGTGCTGCGCGCCCGGCTCGAGTTCGGGCGTGACCCTCAGCGTCAGGGCGCGCCCGTCGCGCATTACCCCCACCGTCAGCGGATGCGCGCCGGCGCTGCGGATCGCCTCGATGAACGCGATGCCGTCCGGCACCGGCTGGCCCTCGATGGACGTGATCAGGTCGCCGGCCTGCAGGCCGGCGCGCTGCGCCGCGCCGCCTTCCATAATCTTGCCCAGCACCGGCTTGGGACGCGCCACCGAGATGCCCAGTTCGCCCAGCACGTCGCCTTCCAGGTCCAC
>JBAQKU010000126.1:0-7781 GCA_049301315.1 Telluria sp. | reverse complement strand
GGCATCGGGCGGGGCGGCGCCATCTTGCGACTGGCGCTCGAGCCAGTCGGCCCACTCGGGCCACCAGGAGCCGTCGCGCTCTTCCGCGTTCTCGAGCCAGCGGTCGGGGTCCATGTAGCAGTCGCCGCGGCGCCGCGCGCCGGTGTAGAAGTGGCGGTTGGCGTGCCCCGGCTCGCTGATGATGCCGGCGTTGTGTCCGCCGCTGGTGAGCACGAACGTCACGTCGCAGGCCGGCAGCAGGTGGATCTTGTGCACCGAACGCCACGGCGAGACATGGTCGGTCATGGTGGCCACCCCGAACAGCGGCATGTGCATGTCGGTCAGCACCACCGGCCTGCCGTCGACCCGGTAGCGTCCGGAGAACAGGTCGTTGTTGAGAAACAGCTTGCGCAGGTAGTCGCTGTGCATGCGATACGGCATGCGCGTCGCGTCGGCGTTCCATGCCATCAGGTCGGTCATCGGGGCGCGCTGCCCGAGCAGGTAGTGGTTCACCGCCAGCGACCACACCAGGTCGTTGGTGCGCAGCAGGCGGAAGGCGCCGGCCATTTGCCGGTTGTCGAGGTAGCCTTGCTGCCACATCAGGTCTTCCAGCCAGGCGATCTGGCTCTCGTCGATGAACAGCATCAGCTCGCCCGCTTCGCTGAAGTCGACCTGGGCCGCCAGCAGGCTCATCGAATTGAGGATCTCGATTCCTTCGCACGCCAGTTCGGCCGCGGCGATCGAGAGCAAGGTCCCGCCCAGGCAGTAGCCGACGGCGTTGATGCGCCGCCCGGGTACGCGCGCGCGCACCGTGTCGAGCGCGGCGGTGACGCCGTCGCGCAGGTAGTCGTCCATGCTCATGTCGCGGTCGGCTTCGGTGGGGTTGTGCCAGGAAATCATGAACACGGTGTGGCCGCGCCCGACCAGGTAGCGCACCAGCGAATTATGCGGCGACAGGTCGAGGATGTAGTACTTCATGATCCAGGCCGGCACGATCAGGATCGGCTCGGCATACACGGCCGGGGTGGCGGGCGAATACTGGATCAGTTCGATCAGGTGGTTGCGAAACACCACGTGGCCGGGCGTGATGGCCACTTCGATACCGGGACGGAACGCTTCGGTCCCCAGCGGCGGCTGGTTGCCGATCTTGCGTTCGAGGTCCTCGGCCAGGTTGATCGCGCCGCGCACCAGGTTGGCGCCGCCCTCGCGCACGATGGCCTCGGTCACTTCCGGATTGGTGGCGATGAAATTGAGCGGCGAGACCACGTCGAGCAACTGGCGGGCCACGAAATTGACCACCTGTTCGTGGTGCTTGGTGACGCCGTCGATGCCGGTGGTGGCGTTGTGCCACCATTGCTGGTTGAGCAGGAAAGCCTGCTGCAGCAGGTTGTACGGCCAGCGCTGCCATGCTTCGCCGCGAAAGCGCTGGTCCTGCGGCAGCGGCGCGATGCATGGCTCGCACGGTACGCCGAGCGCGGTGCGCGTCGCGTAGCTCATCCATCGCATATCCTTGTGCCATGCCTTCTCGACCAGCCGCTGCCACTTGGCCGGCGATTGCGCCAGGTGCATGCTCCAGTCGAGATAGGCCAGCGTCAGGCTGGTCGGGGACAGGCCTTGGGTCGCTTGCCCCATCATTGCATGCAGCAGGCGATCGAAATTGCTGGGTGGCTCAATGTCGGTGTGGCGCACGCCCGGCAGTGCGGCGCGCTGCCTGCTGCGCTGTGTCGGCGGGCTCGGCGCGCATGGTGGGATGGTGATTTGCATCGGTGTTCTCCAACCTGGTTTTGCAGACGATCACGCCAGCTTGCTTTGTGAGAAAAAAGCAAACTTGAGCGATGTCAATGGTGCGCAAGGTTGCGCGCGTTTGATGTAGGCTCACTTGCTGGTATGGCAGCGATTCGAGGAGCACATTGCATGGCAACGAACCCAGAAACGGCGGGCGGCGCGCACACCGTGACGCTGCCCGTGCACGAGGAACAGCTGCGCGTTCGCACCAGGACCGTGGACACCGGGCGCGGGGTGCGCATCCACAAGGTCGTCGCCAGCCATCCCCACACCGTCGAGCAGGCCTTGCTGCATACCGAGGTCGAAGTCAGGCATGTGCCGGTCGACCGCATCGTGGCGCAGTCTGAAGCGCCGGCCGCGCGCCAGGAGGGCGACACCTACATCGTGCCGGTGCTCGAGGAAGTGCTGGTGCTCGAGCGGCGCCTGCGCATCAAGGAGGAGCTTCACATCACCACGGTGCGGCGCCAGGTGCAGCATTGCGAAACGGTTTTCTTGAAGTCCGAAGAGGTGAGCGTCGAACGTTTCGACGCGGCCTCGGACACGTCGGGTAAGTGACAACACAACACATCGGAGGAACTCATCATGCAACACACTATTGCAGCCGTATTCGATAACCGCAGCTCGGCGCAGCAGGCGATGGACGACCTGATCTCATCGGGCTTTTCGCGCCAGGAAATGCGCCTGAACGAAGGCGGGACCGGCACCCGGGACGGCCAGCTCGACACGACCGGCGCGACGCGCGAAGACGAAGGCTTCGGCGCCGGCATCAAGCACTTTTTCAGCGACCTGTTCGGCACCGACCGCAGCGAGCACGCGCAGATGTATTCCGAAGCGGTCGCACGCGGCAATTATGTGCTGACCGTGAACGCGGCCGACGAGTCCGATGTCGAGCGTGTCTCCGACATCGTCGAGCGCTACAACCCGATCGATATCGACGAGCACGCGGCGCAGTGGCGCAGCAGCGGCTGGAGCGGGGCCGAAACGATGCGCAGCGGGGCCGTCAGCGAGCAGCAGTCGCAGCCGATATCGCAGCAGCAAACGGCGCAGGGCGGCAGCACCACCCAGACCGGGAGCCAGCAAGGCTCGGTGCAAGGCTCGCGCCAGCTGAGCCCGCAGGAGAGCACCGCCATTCCCGTGATCCAGGAAGAACTCAAGATCGGCAAGCGTGAAGTGCAGCGCGGCGGCGTGCGCGTGTTCCAGCGCGTGCGCGAAATGCCGGTCAACGAGAGCATCGGCCTGCGCGAAGAGCACGTGCACGTCGAACGCCATCCGGTCGACCATCCGGCCAGCACGTCCGACATGGCCGCGTTCCAGGAAACCTCGTTCGAAGTGCGCGAGACGGCCGAGGAGCCGGTGATAGAAAAGACCGCCAGGGTGGTCGAGGAAGTGGTCGTAGGCAAGGATGTGAGCGAGCGCGAGGAGCAGATCAGCGACACCGTGCGCCGCACCGAGGTGGAAGTCGAGCAGATTCCCGCCGGCGCCGGTTCCAGCTTCACCGACGAGGACAATTATTACCGCAGCCACTGGAGCAGCAACTACGGCACCTCGGCGGGCAGCTACGACGAATACGCGCCGGCCTACCGCTATGGTTCGACCATGCGTGCGAGCGAGCTGTACCGGAACCGTCCGTGGGACGAGGCCGAACCGGCCCTGCGCGGCGACTGGGAAGCACGCTATCCCGGCTCGGCCTGGGAAAACATGAAGGCGGCGATCCGCCACGGCTGGGACCGCATCACGTCCTGATCAGGCCGGTTCCGCCGTCGGCAGGCTGATCCGGTTGCGGCCCATGTGCTTGGCGCGGTACAGGGCCGCATCGGCGATTGCCACAAGCTGGCTGGGGTCGGTGTCGGGCGAGGCGATCGCGGTCGCCGCGCCGATGCTCACCGTCACGCGCCGGTCCGATTCGAAGCGGTTGGGCACCTGCAGCTGCTCGACCCGGCAGCGGATGCGCTCGGCGACGATGGCTGCGCCCTTGAGCGACTGGTTCGGCAGGATCACGGCGAATTCCTCCCCGCCGTAGCGTGCCACCAGATCGTTGGCGCGCATCTCGCTCGCGACCGCGCTCGAGATGCGCTTGAGGCATTCGTCGCCGCCCAGGTGGCCGTTGGCGTCGTTGTAGGCCTTGAAATTATCCACGTCCACCATCAGCAGCGACAGCGGCTGCTGCTGGCGCAGCGCGCGCGTCCATTCCGCCTGCAAGGTGTCGTCGAAGCAGCGCCGGTTGGCCAGTCCGGTCAAGCCGTCGCGCGTGGCCAGTTGTTCCAGTGCGATCTGGGCGGTCTTCTCGTCGGTCATGTCGCGCAGCGTTTCGACCACGGCGATCAGCTTGCCCTCGTCGTCCACGATGGGGCTGGCGTCGACCGCCAGGTAGCGGCGCCGGCCCATGCGCGGCATCTCGCACCAGTTTTCGGCATACAGGTTGCTGCTGGCCAGGTTGTGGCGTGCATGCCTCGGATACAGGTTGTGGATCTCGTCGGTACGATTCTCCATCACCAGGTCGGCCAGGGTCGGGCGCGGCGTGTCGTAGAAGCTGCGCCAGTGGTCGCGCGTGCCCAGCACCTCATAGGCGGCCACGCCGGTCAGGCGCTCGCAGGCGCAGTTCCAGATCATCACGCGGCAGTCCTTGTCGAGCACGAAGGCCGGGATGGCCAGCATCTCCATCAGCTTGTTGGCAAACCCCAGTTCTTGTCCCGCGCGATTGTTTTCCAGTCGCAGGATTCTCGTTGTACTTGTCATGTCCATCCCTCTTGGTTGGAGTGCGCCAGCAGACGCGACTATCCGCTGGGCAAATTCGTTGACTGCTGACAAGAGTTGATTCTGCTACCAGAAGATTGGGCTTCTATTGACAAAAGGCAAGAGAATGGGTGGTGCCGGATCAATGCACAAGGGCCCGCCGCACCAGCGGAATGGTGAGCGACAACAGGGTGCCGGCGCCGGGCTGGCTGTCGATCTCGAATTGGCCGCCGATTGCGCGCACCCTGTCCTTGATCCCGCGCAAACCCGATCCGTGCGAGGGACGCACCGCGGCCAGGCCGACCCCGTTGTCCTGCACATCCAAGGTCAGGTGCTCGCCGTTGCGGTCGAGCGAGACCTTCACTTCGGTCGCGTGCGCGTGGCGCGCCACGTTGGCCAGGGATTCTTCGAGCACCCGAAACACCATGGCGTCGACGGCGCGGTCCGGGCAGGGATCGTAGGCATGTTCCCCGGCATTGAGCTCGTAGCGGATGCCGTGGATGCGCGAAAACTCGCTCAACTGCCATTCGACCGCGGTCTGCAAGCCCGCTTCGAGTGCCAGCGGGCGCAGGTCGTTGATGATGGAACGCAGCGACTTGATGGCCGTGTCGAGGCTGCCGACCATGCAGCCCAGTTTCTGGTGGATTATCGGATGGACTTCGCTGGTGCTCACCTGCATCATCGACAATTCGATCTTGAGCGCCAGCAGGTTCTGGCCCAGGTCGTCATGGATGTCGCGCGCGATGCGCTGGCGTTCCAGTTCGCGCACCTGTTCTTGCTGCTCGACCAGGGCGGCGAGCGCCTCGTTGGTTTCGCGCAGGACGCGCTCGGCCATGGCGCGCGCCCGCCGCTCCATCCCCAGTTGCGCCTCGACCTGGCCGAAATGCTCGTCCATGCGCAAGTGGCGCCGCAGCAGGGCGTGAAAGCCCCAGCCCAGCGCCAGCAGCGACACCAGCGCAACCATGACGGCCGAGGGGAGAACAGTCGAATCGGTCCGGTCCCAGGCCAGACAGGGCGTGACGGCGCCCGCCAGGATCGCGCCAGCCAGTATGAAACGACGGGGGAGCGACTGCATAGCATCCCTTTCGACAATGGAAGTCAAGCGAGTTGAACTTACCTTGTCCGGGGCGTGTTTACTTTGTTCAATATCAACTCTCTTGCACGCTGGAATAATCGCAAGGCTGCGCCTGCCAGGCGGGGGCAGGTTTCGCGCCCGCGCCGCGTTATAATGGCCGGTTGACAGCCATGCAGGGCTGGCGGGCGCGGCCTGCACGACCCTCCGACCAGGAATCCCAGTGACTTACAGCATCAAAGAAATCTTTTATACCTTGCAGGGCGAGGGCGCCCACGCCGGGCGTCCGGCCGTGTTCTGCCGTTTTTCGGGCTGCAACCTGTGGAGCGGGCGCGAAAGCGACCGCGGCGCGGCGCTGTGCAGCTTTTGCGACACCGATTTCGTCGGCACCGACGGCGAGCGGGGCGGTAAATTCGCGCAGGCCGGAGCGCTTGCCGCCGAGATCGACGGTTTGTGGCCAGCGAGCTATCCAAACAGCAAATATGTTGTGTTTACGGGAGGCGAGCCGCTGCTCCAGCTCGACACCGCCCTGATCGAAGCGATGCACGCTGTCGGCTTTCAGGTCGCGATCGAAACCAACGGCACCTTGCCGGTGCCGGCCGGGGTGGACTGGGTCTGCGTGAGCCCGAAGACGGGAGCGCCGCTGGTGGTGGAAAAAGGCAACGAGATCAAGGTCGTGATACCGCAGGCCAGGCAGGACCTGGCGGCCTACGCCCGCCTCGATTTCGAGCATTTCTTCGTGCAGCCGATGGACGGACCGCTGGCCGATCACAACACGCGCTTCGCGATCGAGACCTGCAAGCGCAATCCGCAGTGGAAGCTGAGCCTGCAAACCCATAAACTTTTACAAATTCCATAAGAACAAGCAATGCTGACGATTACACGCAAGCTCGAATTCGACGCCGGCCACCGGATTCCCGACCACAAGAGCCAGTGCCGCAACCTGCACGGGCACCGCTACACGCTCGAAATCACCCTGACCGGCGCCGTGATCGAGTCCGAAGGCAATTCGGACAACGGCATGATCATGGATTTTTCCGACATCAAGGCGCTGGCCAAGGAACACCTGGTCGACCTGTGGGACCACGCCTTCCTGGTCTATGAAAAAGACGAGCAGGTGCGCGCCTTCCTGGCCACGCTGCCCGGTCACAAGACGGTCGTGATCGACCGCATCCCGACCGTGGAGAACCTGGCGGCGGTCGCTTTCGCCATCCTGAAGGCGGCCTACAAGGACCGCTTCGGCACCGGTTTGCACCTGCATAAGCTGGTGCTGCACGAGACCCCGAACTGCTGGGCAGAGATCACCGATGCCTGATCCGCAGTTCATGCAACTGGCGCTCGCGCAGGCCCGGCATGCATGGGCGCTGGGCGAAGTGCCGGTCGGCGCGGTCGTGGTCAGGGACGGCAGCGTGATCGCGGCCGGGTTCAACCAGCCGATCGGGCGCCACGACCCCACCGCGCATGCCGAGATCGTCGCGCTGCGCGGCGCGGCCGAGAAGCTCGGCAATTACCGGCTGCCGGGCTGCGAACTGTACGTCACGCTCGAGCCGTGCGCGATGTGTTCGGGCGCGATGATGCATGCGCGCCTGGCGCGCGTGGTGTACGGCGCGACCGACCCCAAGACCGGCGCCTGCGGTTCCGTGCTCGACCTGTTTGCACAGGAGCGGCTCAATCACCACACCGAGGTCGTGGGCGGGGTGCTGGCGGCCGAATCGAGCGAGCTGCTCAAGCGGTTCTTCGCGGAGCGGCGCAGCGCCGCGCGGCGCGCGCAAGAGTAGGCGCGGCGCGCCAGCGCCCACGTGCACGCCCCCATTGCGGCAAAAATGGTATCCTCGACCGCCAATGGATATGCCTTGCCGCGCGCGGCCGCAGTGCACGGCGCGAGCAAGGGCAACACGATCAACTGGTACCAGCAGAAAGGGCGCGCGGCCTCCCATGCCAACCTTACAGTCGAACGGCATCACCATCGCCTACCAGACGGCGGGCGACCCGAAAGCGGCGCCCGTGCTGCTGGTCCCGGGGCTCGGCATGCAACTGAGCGGCTGGCCCGAGGCTTTCGTCGACGGCCTGGTCGAGCTCGGATTTTTCGTGATCCGCTTCGACAACCGCGACTGCGGCCTGTCCACCAAGTTCGACGAGGCCGGCAGGCCCGGCCTGGCGTTCACCTTCTTCAGGTCGGTGCTGCGCTGGCCGCGGCGCAGCGCCTACACCC
>JBAQKU010000125.1:0-2177 GCA_049301315.1 Telluria sp. | reverse complement strand
GCCCTGGCTCAGGCCTCCTGGCCATTGCTGGCTCTGGCGCGACCAGTTCGAGGTGTTGTCGAGCACGACCAGGATGCGCGGGTTGATCGAGCTGCCGGCCGATGCGCCGGTAAAAATGTCGATATCGTCGGCCGCCGCGATCGACGGGGCCGCGCCCAGGCTGGCGCACAGGCTAAGCGCGACGAGTTTCGAGCCGTTTCCAGATTTCATGACATCCTCTTTGACTGATCAGGGACAGCTGGTTGCAATATCATCCTTGGCGACACGCACCGAGATGCCTTGGGTGACTTCGACGCTGGCCTGGGTGACCATGTCGGTGGCCAGCGCGTGCACGTCCCACACGCTGTTGGAACATTCCGAATTGCCCGTGACGGCGTCGACAACGCCGAAGTTCTGGGTGGTGCCGGTGGCGCAGCCGGCTTCGTCGGGGTCGGCCAGGTTGAGCGCCGAGTTCATGATGGGACGGGCCATGACGCAGGCCGGGGCCGGCGTGAGCGTGACCGTCACGTCGGTGGCGCCGTCGCCGTTGGTGTCGACGCAGCGGGTGTTGGGCACGCCGTTGCAGGGGGCCGCCAGCACGTTGTCCGGGGTCTGGAAGAAACGCGTATTGCTGATCGTTTCCTCGATCACCTCGCGCGCCGCGCTGATCGCTTCGTCGCGCTGCTGCATGTTGCTGACGATTTGCAGGTTCGACTTGCCCAGGTTGAAGCTGGTCAGGGCCAGCATGGTGAGCAGCACCAGCATGATCAGCGCCGTGATCAGGGTCACGCCCTGTTGGCGGTACAGCATGTTCATGGCAGCTTCCTTCCGGCCGGATTGGGCAAGGCGACCAGGGCCTGGAACACGTGCCGGCGGTAGCGGTCGCCCGGGGCCGTGATCAGGTTCGGCGTGCCGGCGGCGGTGTTGCCCAAAACGTAGGTCTTGGTGTCGGTGAAACCGGCGCTCGGTTCGATATTGCGGGCCAGCAGGTTCAACTTGACCGACACCACGTTGCGAAAGTTGGCCGCGCTGGCGGGGTTGGCCATGAACAGGTCGGCCACGCCGTCGATGCCGTTGTCGATGCCGTATTCGAGCTGCAGGTTTTCGATTCCTTCGACCAGCGGCACGATGGTGAAGCTCAGCGCGCCGCCGCTCACGCCCAGTTCGGCGCGCTTGAGGGTGGGGATCCCGTCGCTGGTGTTGTCGTTGTTGGCGACGAAATAAATGTGGGTCAGGTAGCGCCGCACGTCGGCCGGCGTGCCGCTGCCGGGCACGGCGGTGCAGTCGCGCTTGTGGCGCGAGAGCGAGGCGCTGTCGATCTCGAGCGAGTAGAAATTGGCCGGGTCGCTCGAGCCCAGTTCGCCCGCATTGTTGCACAGCGATGCCTGCAGGAAGGGCCCGCCGGCGGCGGCCGGGCTGCAGCTGCCGACCCCGGCCACGCAGGTCGCCGCATGGCGCACCACCAGCACATCGGTGCCTTCGCGCAGGTCGGCAAGGCAGGACAGCGCGCCGGCGCCGGCGTTGTCGACGCCTTGCGCATGCAGCGCCAGTGCACTCTTGAGTTCGTCTTTCGAGGCGGCGCAGGCATCGGGCAGCGCGGCCGGCAAGGCCAGCACGGTGGGGTCGAATTCGCCGTAGAAGCCGGCGTTGCGCAGGTCGCCGGCCAGGACCTGGATGCCGAAGCGGCCGTTCTCGACCTGGCGGTTGGCTTTCTCGACCTCGGCCTGGGCCCGGCTGTTGTTGACGAACAGGGTGGTCATCCCGCCCAGGATGAGCATGCCAAGCGCGGCTGCGATCATCAGTTCGACCAGCGAAAAGCCGCGCTCGGCGGCGTGCTGCGGGGGACGGTGCATATACATGGTCATGGCCTCTTAGCTGCAGTTGGGCAGGCCGACCGCCACCCGCACCGCAATCGCGCGCCGGTTGGTGTCGGCGCCGTAGTCGTTCTTGCCGCAGGCCAGCAGCGGAGCCTTGGTCGGGTGCAGTCCCTGCCAGGCCACCGTCAGCAGGTACAGCCCGGGCGTGCACACGCCACTCGCCGGGTTGGGAGCCTGCAGCTCGGTGACGCAGCCGCGCGCTCCGGTCATGGCGCCCACGCTGGCGCTGCCCTTGAATTCGGCCGCGCCCTTGAGCGCGTTGCTCCATTCGCAGCGGTCGCGCGCGCTGCCGGCGGCCAGCGCTGCGCAATTGGCCGGCTG
>JBAQKU010000124.1:0-16626 GCA_049301315.1 Telluria sp. | reverse complement strand
GCCGGGCTGGCGCCGCGCATCATGGGCTTCGGCCCCTCGCCGGCGACGCGCAAGGTGCTGGCGCTGACCGGCCTGAAGCTCGACCAGATGGACGTGATCGAACTCAATGAAGCATTCGCGGCGCAGGCGCTGGCGGTCACGCGCGACCTCGGCTTGCCCGACGACGCGGCGCATGTCAATCCGAACGGCGGCGCGATCGCCATCGGCCATCCGCTCGGGGCTTCCGGCGCACGCCTGGTGCTGACCGCGCTCCACCAGCTCGAGCGCACGGGCGGGCGGTATGCCCTGTGCACCATGTGCATCGGGGTCGGGCAGGGCATCGCGCTGGTCATCGAACGGGTTTAAGCGAGCGTTTGCGCAACAGACTGCCCCGTTCGAAGGGCAGAGCGGCAACAGCTTTGTAATCAGGACGCAGTGCGCGACGCAGGGTCGCGGTACTGCCAAATTAAAAGAACCAAGGAGATACATCTCTATGACGCACCGCAAACCAAACCCGTGCGACCTCGACGCGATCGAACTGGCCAGCAAAGACGAGCTGCAAGCCCTGCAGCTGGAACGCATGCAGTGGTCGCTCAAGCACGCCTACGACAACGTGCCCCATTACCGGGCCTCGTTCGATGCCGCCGGCGTCCATCCATCCGACCTGAAGACGCTGGCCGACCTGGCCAAATTCCCGTTCACGCATAAGAAGGATTTGCGCGACAACTACCCGTTCGGCATGTTCGCCGTCCCGCGCGAGCGCGTGGTGCGGGTCCACGCCTCGAGCGGGACCACCGGCAAGCCGACCGTGGTCGGCTACACCAGGAACGACATCGAGACCTGGTCGTCGGTGGTGGCGCGCTCGATCAGGGCGGCCGGCGGGCGGCCCGGCGATATCGTGCATATCGCGTACGGCTATGGCCTGTTCACCGGCGGCATGGGCGCGCACTACGGCGCTGAAAAACTCGGTTGCACCGTCATTCCGATGTCGGGCGGGCAGACCGAAAAACAGGTGCAGCTGATCTGCGACTTCAAGCCGTCCATCATCATGGTGACGCCTTCGTACATGCTCAACATCATCGAGGAGTTCGCGCGCCAGGGCCTGGACGCTGCGCAAAGCTCGCTCAAGGTCGGCATCTTCGGCGCCGAACCATGGACCAACGCGATGCGCGCCGAAATCGAGCTGCGCGGCGGTATCGACGCGGTCGACCTGTACGGCCTGTCGGAAGTCATGGGACCGGGCGTGGCCGGCGAGTGCATCGAATCGAAGGACGGTCCGGTGATCTGGGAAGACCACTTTTACCCGGAAATCATCGATCCCGAGACGGGCGAGGTGCTGCCGGACGGTGAAGAGGGCGAGCTGGTATTTACCTCGCTGAGCAAGGAAGCGCTGCCGATCATCCGTTACCGCACGCGTGACCTGACGCGCCTGCTGCCGCCGACTTCACGCTCGATGCGGCGCATGGACAAGATCACCGGCCGTTCCGACGACATGATGATCATCCGCGGCGTGAACCTGTTTCCGACCCAGATCGAGGAACTCATCCTCAAGCAGCCGCAGCTCTCGGCCCAGTATCAGCTGGTGCTGTCGCGCGACGGGCATCTCGACAAGCTCGACGTCATTGTCGAGCTGCGCCAGGAAGTGTCGGGCAAGCTGTCGGCCGCCGAAGTGGACGCGGCGGGGCGCGAGCTGCAGCACCTGATCAAGACCTATGCCGGCATCACCACCAAGGTGACGGTGCAGCCCGCGGACACGATCGAGCGCACCGCGGTGGGCAAGGCCAAGCGCGTGCTGGACAAGCGTCCGAAGCTGACGGAGCCGAAGCCGGCGGTCGTCGCTTAAGGCGCGGCGTCCGGCCGGGGCGGAAGAGCGCAGCGTCATTTGCCGTGCACGGCATGCGTCGGGGGGCGCATGCCTGGCATAGCAGATGGTGCTGCCCTCTTCCGCTCTAGCTGTTGCGGGCGATGAATGCCGTGATGGCCTCGATTACAGCCTCGGGCTGGTCGCGGTGCGGGGAGTGCTTGCAGTGCGCCAGCTTGAGCAGGGTGACATCGTGCACGCTTTGCGCGATGCAGTCGATCTGCGCCATCGTTCCGTATTCGTCGTCATGGCCCTGGATCGCAAGCACGGGACAGTCGATGCCGGGCAAAAAAGACTCGATATTCCAGTGCCGGAATTCGGGGTCCAGCCAGATATCGTTCCAGCCCCAGAAGGCGGCGTCGACGTCGTCATGGTAGCGCGCCAGCTTGGCCGGCAGCTCGCTTTCCTGGTACGCAACCCTGGCCTGCGCGATGCTCGACACGCTCCGGTCCTCGACGAACACGTGCGGCGCCAGCAGCACCACGCCGCGCACCGGCCACTGCGCGGCCCCGGCGTGAATCAAGGCGATCGAGGCGCCGTCGCTGTGCCCGACCAGCACCGGGTCGCGGATATCTAGCTGCTGCAGCACCTCGGGCAAGGCCTGCAGCGCTTCGTCGTGCATGTAATCGACCTGGCGCGCGTGCCCGAGCCGGTCCGACTTGCCGTAACCGTGGCGCGAGTACACCAGCGCGCGGCAGCCGGCGGCATGCGCTACGCGGGCCGGGAAATCCTTCCACATCGCCAGCGAGCCCAAGCCCTCATGCAGGAAAACGAGCACCGGAGCGCCGCTGCGTACGTGGGGTGGATCGATCCATTCGTATTCAAGCCGGTGGCCTGCGGCGGTCAGTGTCGGCACGTTCAGATTCCAAGGCAGCGTTGCATCAGTTCAGGTTGCTGGCCCAGCACGCTGGTGCTGCCGTCGAAGACGACGCGGCCTTTGACCAGGATTATATTCCGGTCGGTGATGGCCGACACGGCGGCGAAATTCTTGTCGACGATGATGGCCGCAATGCCGGTCTCGCGGATGGCCTTGACGATGTGCCAGATTTCGCGCGCGATCACCGGCGCCAGCCCTTCGGTGGCTTCATCGAGGATCAGCAGGTCGGGATTGGTCATCAGGGCGCGCCCGATGGTGAGCATCTGCTGCTCGCCGCCGGACAGCTTCTGGCCGCCGTGGTCGAGCCGCTCGGCCAGCCGCGGGAAGGTTTTCAGGACCCGCTCGTAGGTCCACTCGCGGCGCCCGTTGTTGCCGGCCCGGGCCGACATCACCAGGTTTTCGCGCACCGACAGGTTGGGGAAGATGCCGCGCCCCTCCGGCACGTAGGCGATGCCTTGGCGCGCGATCAGGTGCGGCTCGGCGCCGGTCATGTCGCGCCCGTTGACGCGCACCGTGCCGCGGCGCGGCCGCAGGTGCCCGACCATGCTGTTGATCAGGGTGGTCTTGCCCATGCCGTTACGGCCCATCAGCCCGATCGTCTCGCCGCGCCGGATCGAGAAATCGACGCCGTGCAGGATGTGGCTGGCGCTGTAGTAGGTGTGCAGTTCGCTCGCTTCGATGATGAAAGAATCAGGCATGCTCGTTCTCCTCGTGGCCCAGGTAGGCGCGCTGCACCGCCGGGCTGTTGCGAATCTGTTCCGGGGTGCCCGACTCGAGCACGCAGCCGTTGACCATCACCGTGAGCACGTCGGCCAGGGCAAACACCGCATCCATGTCGTGTTCGACCAGTAATACCGCATGGTCCTTGATCAGTTCGTGCAGCAGGCGCACCATGTTTTCCGCTTCTTCGGTTCCCATGCCGGCCAGGGGCTCGTCGAGCAGCAGCACCTGCGGCTTGCCGGCCAGCGACATCGCGATCTCGAGCTGGCGCTGCTCGCCGTGGCTCATGAAGCCGGCGCTGAACTGGGCGCGGTGCTGCAGCCCGACCGCAACGAGCGCCTGTTCGGCCGTCTCGGTGATGGCGCGGTAGGCGGACGCGGGACGGAACAGGTTGAAGGCATGCGGCTCGCGCGACTGGGCCGCGAGGCGGCAGTTTTCGAGCACGCTGAAGGTCGGGAAGATATTGGTTTTCTGATAGCTGCGCCCGATCCCCGCGCGCGAGCGCTGGTCGGGCGGCAGGCCCGAGATGTCGCGCGCGCCGAGGTGGATGCTGCCGCTGCTGGGCAGCAAATCGCCCGACAACAGGTGGATCAGGGTGCTTTTTCCCGCGCCGTTCGGCCCGATCACCGCATGCAAGGTGCCTCTGGCGATCTCGAGCGATACATTGCTGACCGCGGTCAGCCCGCCAAAGCGTTTGGTCAGTGCGCTGACCTTCAGTGCTGGCTCAGTCATCGTCGGCCTCCTCGGCTGCTTGTTTGGCCGGCCGGTTGAGCAGGCCCGACAGTCCATTGGGCAGGCACAGCACGATCAGCACGATGAAGATGCCCATCGCCAGTTGCCAGTGCTTGGCGATCGCGCCGAACAGTGCCTCGCTTGAAAACAGTTCCTGCACCAGGACGAACGACATGGCGCCGACGATGGCGCCGTACAGGTTGCCCATGCCGCCCAGCAGCAGCATCACCAGCACGTTGCCGGAATTGTGCCAGGACAGGATTTCGGGACTGACGTAGCCGAACTGGCAGGCCGCCAGGTAGCCGGCCATCCCGGCCAGCATGCCGGCCAGTACGAAGGCGCCGAGCTTGTACCAGAACACCGGGAAGCCAAGCGAGCGCATCCGGTGTTCATTGGCCTTGATCCCGACCAGCGCGTGCCCGAACGGGGAACGCAGGATCATCCTGAGTCCGAAGTAGACCGCGAGCATCAGGCCGAAGATGAAGTAATAGAACTGCATCGGCTTGTCCAGGTTCAGCAGCTCGATCCCGCCCACCGACAGCACCGGCTTGACGTAGAGGTAGATGCCGTCCGAGCCCCCGCCCAGGCTGGTGTCGTGGAACAGGTAGTACAGCATCTGGGCGAAGGCCAGCGTGACCATGATGAAATACACGCCCGAGGTGCGCAGCACCAGAAATCCGATCACCAGCGCCGCGGCGCCGGCCGCCAGCATCGCCAGCGGCAGCGTCAGCAGCAGGCTGGCCGCTTCATACTTGGGCGAGGCCAGCGCGACCACGTAGCCGGCCAGGCCGAAATAGGCGGAATGCCCGAGGCTGACCAGCCCGGTGTAGCCGACCAGCAGGTCCAGGCTGATGGCGAAGATCGCCATGATCATGATCTTGCCGAACAGTTGCAGGTAAAAAGGGGTGCCGACCAGGGGCACCAGGGCCAGGCAGATGGCGCCTGCCGCCAGCACGATGGAGGTGGCGCCCGCCGGCAACAGGCGCTTGCTGGGCGCGTTCGCCGCGGCCAGCGCGCCGGACTTGGTTTGGACTGGGGTATGCATGGCTGTTAAGCCCTCCTGAAAAGACCCTGCGGGCGCCAGAGAAGAATGACCGCCATCAGCAAATAGACTGCGAAGCCGGAAAAATCGGGCAGGAACACCTTGCCCAGGGTGTCGGTCATGCCGATCATCAGCGCTGCCACCAGCGCGCCCTTGATCGAGCCGATCCCGCCGATGACCACCACCACGAAACAGATGATCAGGATCTGGCTGCCCATGCCGGGATAGACCGAGGCCGAGGGCGCTGCGATCATGCCGGCGAAAGCGGCCAGCGCGAGGCCGACCGCGAACACCAGGCTGTAGATGGCATTGATATTGATGCCGAGCGACTGCACCATCCTGCGGTTGCTGCTGCCGGCGCGGATCATCATGCCGAGCCGCGTTTTCTGGATCAGCCAGTACATCACGGCGGCGATCAGCAGGCAGACGCCGGAAATGAACAGGCGGTATACCGGATAGCTGAGGTTCTCGGTGAGCGGAATCGAAAAGTCGAGCAGGGCCGGAATGGCGACGCCCTGCACGTCGTCGCCGAACAGGATGCTGCGTAGTTCTTCGAAGATCAGGATCAGGCCGAACGTGAGCAGTACCTGCTGCAGGTGGTCACGCCCGTACATGCGCCGAAACAGCACCGCCTCGAGCACCACCCCGAGCAGGATGACGACGGCGAGCCCGAGCGGTATGGCGAGCCACAGGCTGCCGGTCTTTGCCGCCAGCCAGTAGGCGAGGTAGGCGCCGATCATGTAGAAGCTGCCGTGCGCCATGTTGATGACGCCCATGATGCCGAACACCAGGGTCAGGCCGCTGGCGAGCAGGAAAAGCAGCAAGCCGTACTGGATGCTGTTGAGCAGTTGGATCAGGAATTCCATGGCGTCGCATGTCCGAAAGTGCGCCGGCGACAGCAACTGCCGCCGGCAGGGCGTTGAGAATCAATCCGCTTGGTCGTCGCTTACAGCAGCTTGCAGCCGCGCGCCGGGTCTTCGACGCCCTTGGCCGCCACGCCGGTCACCTGGTTCTGCTTGTTGACCACCTTGCGCAGGTAGATATCCTGCACCGGGTTGTGCGCCTTGGACATCGTCCAAGGCCCGCGCGGGCTGTCGATCTTCACTTTTTCCATGGCCGCGATCAGCGGTTTCTTGTCGCCGATATTGCCTTTGACCGCATCGAGGCCGCCGCCGAGCAGCAGCGCGGCGTCGTAGCCTTGCACCGCATACACGTCGGGCTGGATGTTGAAGGTCTTGGCGTACGCGGCGCGGAAGTCGCGGTTGCGCGCGGTATCGATGCCGTCGCCGTAATGGAGCGTGGTCTCGAGTCCTTCGGCCGCTTCGCCTTGCGCTTCGAGCACGCCGTCGGTGAGGAAGCCGCTGCCGTACAGCGGGATCTTGCCCTTCAGGCCAGCTGCCGCATAGTCCTTCACGAACTTGGCGGCGCCCGCGCCGGCGAAGAAGGCATACACCGCGTCCGGTTTGAGCGAGGCGATCTGGGTCAGCAAGGCCTGGAATTCCACGGTCGGGAATGGCACCCACAGTTCCTTGACGACCTTGCCGCCAGCCTTGGCGAAGCCCTCGGAAAACGCCTCGACCGATTCTTCGGCGAACGAGTATTTCCAGCCGATCGTGATGACCTTCTTGTGGCCGCGGTCCGCCAGCACCTTGCCCAGTGGATAGGAGGTTTGCCAGCTGCTGAACGAGGTGCGGAAGATGTTGGGTGCGCACAAGCCGCCGGTGGCCGCGTTCACGCCCGCGTTCGGGATGATCAAGAGGGTGCCGGTATCGCGCGCGATCTTGACCATGCCCATCGCCACGCCGCTGTGCACGGTGCCGATCAGCACGTCGACCTTGTCGCGCTGCACCAGCTTGTTGGCGTTTTCAGGGCCTTTGGCCGGATCCGATTCGTCGTCCACGGTAAAGTACTCGATCTCGCGCCCGCCCAGCTTGCCGCCGCGTTCGGCCACCGCCAGCTTGAAGCCGTTGGTGATCGCATTGCCGAGCGGCGCGTAGGTGCCGGTATAGGGAAGCATCAGTCCGACCCGGATCTTGGCGGCGGTTTGCGCCAGCGCGAATCGGTCCGGCAGCAGCAAGCCGGTGGACAATGCGCCGGCAGTTGCCAGAAAGTGGCGCCGGGCGTTCTTCGACGTGGAATCGTTGTGCATGCTTGTCTCCTGATGATTATTATGGATATATATAGTGCCTGCGGGTGCTGCCTGGCGTTTGCTAGCCGCGTGTTGCTCCCCGCGGGTAACGGAACGCCGTGTAAAACCTGGATGAAGTTCCCTTATCGTGGGGAGCCAGTGTTGCGAAGCTTGAAGCGTTGAATCTTTCCGGTAGCTGTCTTGGGCAGCTCTTCGATGAACTCGATCCAGCGCGGAAACTTGTACGGAGCGAGCTGGTTTTTCACGTGCAGTTGCAAGGCGGCGGCCAGCTCGTCGCTTGGCGACAAGCCGGGGCGCAGCACCACATAAGCCTTCGGCTTGATCAGGTCGTCGACGTCGGCATGGCCCACAATGGCCACTTCCAGCACCGATTCGTGCGAGCAAAGGCTGGCCTCGACTTCGAATGGCGAGACATAGATGCCACCGACCTTGAGCATGTCGTCGCTGCGCCCGCAATAGGTGTAGTAGCCGTCCTCGCTTTGCACATACTTGTCGCCGCTGCGGGTCCATGGGCCGAGGAAGGTGTGGACGCTCTTTTCCCGGTTGTTCCAGTAGAGGCAGGCGCTGGTTGGCCCGCGCACCTGCAGTTCGCCGATGTCGCCAGGCGCGACTTCGGCATTGTTTTCATCGACGATCTTGAGCTGGTAGCCGGGCACCGCCTTGCCGGTGGTGCCGTAACGCCGCTCGCCGGGGCGGTTGGACAGGAAGATGTGCAGCATTTCGGTCGAGCCGATGCCGTCCAGGATCTCCTGCCCGGTAGCCTCGGTCCAGCGCCGCCCGATGTCGGCCGGCAGCGCTTCGCCTGCCGATGTGCAACGGCGCAGGTTCAGTTCCTCGCGCTTGGGCATGTCGGGGCTGCTGAGCAGCGAACCGTACAGGGTGGGCACGCCATAGAAAATCGTCGGCCGGTACTGGCGCAGCGTGCGCGCCACGCTGGCCGGGGTGGGGCGTCCGGCCATCAGCACCGCGGTCGCGCCCACCGAGAACGGAAAGGTCAGGCCATTGCCCAGGCCATAGGCGAAAAACAGCTTGGCAACGGAGTACACCGTGTCGCTTTGCTCGATACCGAGGATCGGCTTGGCGTACAGTTCCGCGGTGTAGATCAGGCTGCTGTGCAGGTGCAGGGTGCCTTTCGGCGAACCGGTCGACCCTGACGAATACAGCCAGAAACAGACATCGTCGCTGCCGGTGGGCGCTGCCTTGAATTCGGGCGAGGCCGCCGCCATCAGTTCGGACATGGCCAGGTAGTCGCCGCTGGCGTCGCCGGAGACGATGATGTGTTTTAAATACGGCTGGCCGTCCAGGATGGGCTTGAAGCTCTCGAGCACCGCGGCCGACACGACCAGCACCTGCACCCGGCTGTCGCGCAGCATGTAGTCATAGTCTTTACTGGTCAATAAGGTATTGACCGCGACCGGAACGATGCCGGCCTTGATTGCGCCGAGAAACGCGGTGGGAAAATCGATCGAGTCGTGCAGGCAGAGCAGGGCTCTTTGCTCCATGCACACGCCAAGTGCGGTGAGCGCACCGGCGAAGCGGTTCACCCGCTCGGCCACCTCGGCGTAGGTATAACTGCCGTTGTCGTCGTGGATCGCGATCTTGTCGGCAAGGCCAGGAACGAGATTGCGATCGATCAGGTCCACGGCTGCGTTGTATGGTTTGGGAAACGCGATAACTGGCGAGCCCATTGGCTCGGCGCCCACATCGAAAGCTAGTACCATTTATGTCTCCGTCAGTTCGGTTTTTCTACCTGCCGCCACTTCTTCATGCATTATAATACCTATATTGCATACATTGCGCATGCAATCCCACGCTGTGGACCTATTTTCATGCAAAATAATGCACTTCCTTGATTTGAAACAAGTTCGCGGTAGAAATTTTCGCTTAGGGTCGGATAAGGCTTGACGAAGACGAGGCGCGCGCGGCGGATTGAGGAATTATTTCTATACAACAATGCGGGGCGCGCATTGAGACGGCAAAATTTTGTTAAAATGGGCCCGTTCCAGTGCATGCGCGGGGCGATCTCCTGCATAATTGTGCATAGAAGGAATGAGCTCGTTTCTTATAAAAGATTGGTTGGGTTAAAAATGGACGATTTCAGTATTTTGGGCCTGGATGCCGAGATGGAAACGGCCAAATCCGAGGCTTCCGAGGCAAATTACCTGGTCCGGCTGGGCGAACGCGTGCGCAATATCCGTGCGCAGCGCGGCATGACGCGCAAGATCCTGGCGCGTGACTCGAAGGTGTCCGAGCGTTATCTCGCCCAGTTGGAAATGGGGCAGGGAAATATCTCGATCAACTTGCTGCGCCAGGTCGCTCACGCCCTGGCAACGCCGCTTGCCGACCTGCTGCAGGACGAAGAGAGTTCAGTCGAAATGAAACTCTTGCACGAGTTCCTGGTCCGACTTGATCCGCAGCAACTTCAGAAAGTGTGGGATCTGCTGTTTGTCGAATTCGGCAGCATGCATGCCCAAGGCAAGCGCGAGCGCATCGCCCTGATCGGTTTGCGCGGCGGCGGCAAATCCACCCTCGGCGCGATGCTCGGGAAGCGGCTCGGCATTCCCTTCATCCGGCTGAGCCAGGAAATCGAGCGCGAGGCCGGCACCTCGATGGGTGAACTGTTCTCCCTGTACGGACAGTCTGGCTATCGCCGTTATGAAAAGCGCGCGCTGGAAGCGGTTGTCACCAAGAACAAGCGGGCCATCATCGAAATTCCGGGCGGCCTGGTCACCGAGCCGGCCACCTTCGAATTGCTGCTGTCCTCGTGCATGGTGGTATGGCTGGCCGCCTCCCCCGAAGAGCACATGGCGCGCGTCATCGCGCAGGGCGACCACCGTCCGATGGATGACAATAACGAAGCGATGGAAGACCTGCGCTCGATCCTGCAAGGACGCGCACCGCTGTACGGCAAGGCCGACATTACACTGAGCACATCCGGCAAGACCGTGCAGCAGAGCCTGGACGAACTGAGCAAGGCAATCGAGACCCGCTCTTCGAGCCCAGCATAAAGCATGACTGGGCGCGGTAACGCGGCCGGCGTGTCCGCATGAGCGCGCCGGCAGCCGCGTCTTCGCTTACGCCGGGCAGGGCCGGCACCCTGGCGCGCAGCTGGCTGTATGCGCTGGTCGTGCTTTGCTTTCTTCTGGTCAAAGCCGGAAACCTCGCGCTGCTGGCCCCGGTGTTGTCGATCCTGTCGCTGCTGGCGATCCTGGTCTCGCTGCCGGTTTCCGGCTGGCTCACGCGCTCGCTGAGTATCTTCTTCCTTGCCAGCGGCGCCTGGATGTTGTCCGCCAAGGGCATCGGCTGGTCCGGGCAGATCGGCGCCTTTGGCGACATGGCGTATCTGCTCGCCTTGTTTGCCGTGATTCCGGTGCTGTCCGCGCCCATCAGGCTGGGCGGATATGGCCACGCGATCCAGACCGTGCTGCGCGGACGAATCAGCACCGTGTTCGGCCTGAACTGCCTGGCGACCACGCTCGCCTTCATCTGTGGTTCGTTCATGAGCCTGGCAGCGGTGCCCGTCATGATCGCCAGCATGGAGCGGGTGGTCGGCGACTATCCGGTCGCAAACAAAGAGCGCTTCATGGCGGTGGCCGCAACGTATGGCTACGTCATGCCGATCCTGTGGACGCCGGTGTCGGGCATCGTCGGCGTGGTCCTGTACAGCCTGGACCTGAGCTGGCTTTCCCTGTTTCCGATCCTGTTCGCGCTCAGTGTTGCCGGCTTGTGCGCCAACTGGGGCATCTTCTATCTGCTCGAGCTGCGCGGCAAGGCACGAGCGGCGCCGGCGGCGCCAGCGCCGGCGGCGCCGGGCCATGCTGCCCCGACGTCCTGCCTGCTCCAGATGCTGGCGGCCGTTGTCCTGCTGATCGTGAGCGTGGTGCTGCTCGAAGAATGGCTGCGGATCGGCCTGATCACGGTCGTCACCCTGGTTGTGGTGCCGTTCACGCTCGCGTGGAGCGCCATGATCGGCCGGGCCAGGCCCTTCCTCGCGGACGCCGGCCAGCAACTGCTGACCAGGTTGCCGCGCATGGCGGACCAGTTCGCCATCTTCCTGAGTGTCGGGTTTTTCGCCAGGGCCATGCATCTGTCCGGCGTCGACCACAGCGTCAACCTGATGCTGCTCCAGCTGAACGATGCGGTCGGCACCCAGGCCTTCCTGATCCTGATGCCGGTCATGGCGCTGGCCGCTTCCTATCTCGGGGTGCACCTGCTGCCGCTCATCGCCCTGCTGGGCGAATCGCTGAAACCGGAATTGCTGGGCATTAGCCCGGCCCAGCTTGCGATCGCCCTGATCGGAAGTTCCGTCATGACCTATATGCAGGGGCCCTTCAGCGGCACCCTGGGGCTGGTGCAGTCGATCACCCATGTATCGACCTTCCGCCTGTCGCTGTGGAACGCACCGTACGCCGCGGCCTACTTTGTCTTATTAGTAGCGACCATCCTGCTCATCTGACAATCGGCCGCAAAACCGGCATTGCCGCTTTTTGGTGCAGGCAACTTTCTTCAGAATACGCACAATATTTCATGTGCTATTAATATACGGACGGCAAAATCCGTATCATGTCGCGGCTGCCCGCAGCACCTCGCCAGCCCAGATGCGCACGTCGCGCCGAACGCCTGGCGCGCTTGCGCCGCCCCCTCTTTTTCTCTCCGCTCACTCTGGGAATCGGCATTTTCACGCCGGCCCAGCGTTGCGCCCCAGCGCTGGCCGCGCGCCTGCCCAGCCGTTTTCAGCTCCCGGAATTGATCAATTTTGCCACTTTCCGGATTTCTTGCGGACGGATCGCTCTTTTCCGTTGACAAGCAGCTTTTTGCAACATAGAATCACTTCATTGCACTATAATGCATGTGACGAAAAGAGAAATGCAGGATACTGCACCTTTCGGGCTCAAGCCCTAACCGATCAACAAAAAGGACTCACCCATGAGCGGATTATTTGATCAGTTTAAAACCTGGTACGAAGAACGGCATGAGTACGCAAAAGCCTGGAAGCAGCGGACCGGCCGGCCAGTCGTTGCCACCATGTGTACTTATACACCCGAGGAAATCCTGATCGCCGCCGGCATGCTGCCGGTTCGCGTTCTGGGCCAGCACGAACCGCAAAACGTGACCGAGCCGCACATCTTCGGCATGTTCTGTCCGTTCTGCCGCGACTCGCTCGCGCAGGGCCTGCTCGGCCGCTACGACTACTGCGAAGGCGTCACGCTGACCCAGTCGTGCATCCAGTACCGCCAGACCTTCAACTCCTGGCGCGCGCACGTCGAGACGGTCAAGTGGGACTACTACCTGCCGATGCCTAACGAAGTGCAGTCCAAGTTCGCCAAGCTGCTGCACTACTCGGAAGTGAAGAAATTCCGCACCTTCATGGAAGGCGTGACCGGCAAGCCGATCACCGACGACGACCTGCGCCGCGCGACCGAACTGGTCAACGAAAATCGCCGCCTGCTGCACCAGCTCTTCGAATACCGCAAGGAAGTCAACCCGCGCGTGACCGGCGTCGACGCCCTGTACGCATCGCTGACCGCCCAGTTCGTCGACAAGGAAGAGCACAACGCCGCCCTGCGCAAGGTGCTGGCCGAACTGCCGAGCCAGCCGAACAACCGCGTCGAAGGCGTGCGCTTCATGACCATCGGTTCCGAGAACGACGACGTGTCCTTCATGGCCATGGTCGAGTCGGTCGGTTCCACCATCGTGATCGACGACCAGTGCTCCGGCACCCGCAACTTCTGGAACGAAGCGCGCATCCAGGACGACCCGATCGCGACCATCGCCGACCGTTATTGCGAGCGGCCCGCGTGCCCGACCAAGGACTATCCGGTGCACACCCGCTTCGACCACGTGCTCAAGCTGGCCAAGGATTATAACGCGCGCGCCGCCGTGTTCCTGCAGCAGAAATTCTGCGATCCGCACGAGGGCGATTATCCGGACCTGAAAGAGCACCTGGAAAAGAACGGTATCCCGACCCTGTTCCTGGAGTTCGACATCACCAACCCGATCGGTCCATTCCGCATTCGTATCGAGGCTTTCCTCGAGACGATGAGCGAAGAGGAATTGTTTTAAGCATAGCCTCAGACACCTGGCTCCGGTTGGACACACCGGCCGGCGCCAGACCAGGATCTATCTAAAGGAGTTTTAGCATGGCAAAATATAAGACAGAGCCGCTCAAGTGCTGGGCCAAAGCCAAAGAGTTGCGCGAGCAGTATTACCGGAACTATGCAAGCTGCAAGGAAACAGGCGGCATCCGCTGGTCCGGCTCCGCATGGGCCCTCGATGCAATTCCCGCCGGCCTGGGCAATGACGTCTACTCGCTCACCGGCGAGCCTTACGGCGCCGCTGTTGCGCTCGACAAGAAGCTGAACCAGGAATGCCAGAACGCCGCCGAATCGGCCGGCTTCGCCCGCGACCTGTGCGCTTACATGCGCACCTACTGGGGTTCGCTCTACCTCGACAAGTACATCGACGGCGGCAAGTTCCCCAAGCCCGACTTCAATTTCCAGTCGCAGATCTGCTGCTCGCACGCCAAGTGGTACCAGCATGCGTCCAAGCTTGAAGACACGCCGGTCAACTTCATCGACGTCTCGGTCGGCCCATACAAGGACCTCACCGAAGACCGCCTGATGTACGTGGTCAACCAGGGCCTCGAATCGATCGAGTGGATGGAAAAAGTCACCGGCCGCGAATACAACGACGAGCTGTTCATCGAGGCGGTCAAGAACGAAATGCGTTCGACCTCGCTGTGGGCTGAAATCTGCTGCCTGAACAAGGCCAAGCCGGCTCCGCTCGACGAAAAGACCATGTACTCGCTGTACGTGCTGGCGACGCTGTCGAAGTCGTCCAAGTGGTGCGCCGATTTCTACGAAGAGTGCCGCGACGAAATCGTGGACCGCATCGCACGCGGCATCGCGGCGGTACCGAACGAGCGTTGCCGGGTCATGTCCGACACCCAACCGCCTTGGGCTTTCCTGAAAGTGTTCCGCTACCTCGAGGAATACGGCGCCGTGTCGATCGGTTCGCTCTACACCTTCGGCCTCGAAGGCATCTGGGAAACCAAGCCGGACGGCAGCTGGGGTGCGCGCACCACGCCGATGCAGCAAGGTATCGAGATCACCACCCGCGAGCAGGCAATGCGCCTGTATTGCGACTGGAACCTGTCCAAGCCGCAGTGGCAGCACTTCTACGACCCGCGTTTGAAGACCGAGATGATGAAGACCATCGTCAAGGAGTGGGGCGTGGACGGCGTGATGCTGCACCTGAACCGTGGTTGCGAAGGCCTGTCGCTGGGCATCATGGAAAACCGCCTGGGCCTGGCCGCAGCCGGCATTCCAGTCATGACGTATGAAGGAAACATGGGCGACGAGCGCGAATTCGATCTCGGCCGTACGCAAAACCGGGTCGATTCCTTTATGGAAACACTCAATCTCAAGCGCGATTTCATTCACGCTTGAACCAAGAAGGAGGATGCTAAAGATGATTACCGCTGGTATTGATATGGGGTCCCGCACCGTCAAGGTGGTGTTTCTCGAGGAACTCAACGTAGAAGGTGCGCCGCAACTCAAATGGGGCGTCAAGGGCAAGCACATGATGTTCCCGAACGACCTTGACATGGACGAAGCGGCCGACAAGGCGCTGGCCGACGGCCTGGCTGAAGCCGGCCTGACGCGTGACCAGATCACGCACATCGTCGCCACCGGCGCCGGCGCCAAGCAGGTACGCTTCGCAACCGGCTACGTGACGGAAGTGTCGGCCGGCGCACGTGGCGCCGTCTTCATGTGCCCTGCCGCCCAGACCGTGGTCGACGTCGGCGCCGAAGAAGGCCGCGGCGTCAAGGCCAACACCCTGGGCAAGGTGGTCGACTTCGCCGGCAACGAGAAATGCGCCGCCGGCGCCGGCGCCTTCGCCGAATCGATGGCACGCGCCCTGCAGCTCTCGCTCAAGGAATTTGGCGAAGCGAGCCTGCGCTCGGACCGCGTCATTCCGATGAACGCGCAGTGCACCGTGTTTGCCGAATCCGAAGTGGTGTCGCTGATTCACTCGGCCACTCCGAAGGAAGATATCGCCAAGTCCGTGCTCGACGCGGTCGCCAGCCGGGTCTGCGCGATGGTGCGCCGGGTCGGCATCGAAGGCGAAGTGATCCTGATCGGCGGCATGGTCAATAACCCTGGCTTCGTGCGCTCCCTGAAGGACGCGCTCGGCGTCGACCACGTCAACCTGCCCGACATGCCTGAATACATCAGCGCGCTGGGCGCCGCACTCATTGCAACCGAAGGCAACGCGTAAGCGACTTCAGACAACCAAAAAGGAATACATCATGGCTGCAGAAGAAAAGAAAGAGTTCTGGCGCTGGCAGGAAAACTGCTGGCTCGACGAGACCAAGGACTGGAAATCGGCAAAGATCATCACCGCCGGTATCGACGTTGGCTCGGTCAGCTCGCAGGCGGTGATCTGCGTGGACGGCGAACTGTACGGCTACAACAGTATGCGTACGGGTAACAACAGCCCGGACTCGGCCACCAACGCGATCAACGGCATCCTGGACAAGGCCGGCATGAAGCTGAGCGACGTGACCTACGTGATCGGCACCGGTTATGGCCGCGTCAACGTACCGTTCGCCCACAAGGCGATCACCGAGATCGCCTGCCATGCACGCGGCGCCAACTACATGGGCGGCTCCAAGGTGCGCACCATCCTCGACATGGGCGGCCAGGATTGCAAGGCCATCCACTGCGACGAAAAAGGCAAGGTCACCAACTTCCTGATGAACGACAAGTGCGCAGCAGGCACCGGCCGCGGCATGGAAGTCATCGCCGACCTGATGCAGATTCCTATCGCCGAACTCGGTCCGCGTTCGTTCGACGTGGACGTCGAGCCGGAAGCGGTGTCGTCGACCTGCGTGGTGTTCGCCAAGTCCGAGGCGCTCGGGCTGCTCAAGGCCGGCTACACCAAGAACAAGGTGATCGCGGCCTACTGCCAGGCGATGGCCGAGCGCGTCGTGTCGCTGATTGAACGCATCGGCGTTGAAGACGGCTTCTTCATCACCGGCGGCATTGCGAAAAATCCGGGCGTGGTCAAGCGTATCGAGAAGCTGCTCGGCACCAAGGCAGTCGAGACCAAGATCGACAGCCAGATCGCAGGTGCCCTGGGCGCCGCGCTGTTCGGCTACACCTTGATGGCAAAGCAGGCAGCAACGGCAAAAGCGGCAGCGTAAGCACGCCGGGTTTCACAGCCGCTTGCTGTGGCGGCGGGAGGCGGGGCACATGGTGCCC
>JBAQKU010000123.1:0-17213 GCA_049301315.1 Telluria sp. | reverse complement strand
CGTCCGCTCCGCCAGCATTGAGTAGTAGGAGTGTTCCCCCTGCGGGGAACACGGTTTGGGACTCGAAGGGACTCCCCTGCAAGGGATTCCGCGGCCTGCGTAACGTAGGCGAGTCCCGTCCGCTCCGCCAGCATTAAGAAGGGCCCGATTCGTCGGGCCCTTTTTCTATTTCAGGCGCACTTGCGCACCAGCGCCCCTGCTTCAACGCGGTTGCGCCCGGCGCTCTTGGCTTCATACAGCGCGTGATCGGCGCGCGCCAGCGCCTCGCTGATATGCTCGTTCGGGTCGATCGTGACCACCCCGATGCTCACCGTCATCGCATCGGCCTTCCCGCCCGCCGGCGGCGGCGCCTCGCATACCGCGCAGCGCAGCCGCTCCGCCGCATTTAACGCGCCGGCCAGGTCGGTGCCTGGCAGCACCAGCGCGAATTCCTCCCCGCCCAGCCTGCCCATGATGTCGTGTTCGCGCAGCGTCAGTTGCGCCGTCGCCGAGAACGCGCTCAGGGCCTGGTCGCCGGTGGCGTGCCCGAAGCGGTCGTTGATATTCTTGAAGTGGTCGATGTCGAGCATCATCAGCGAGATCGGCTTGCGCAGCCGCGCCGCAAGCGCACGCGCTCGCTCGGCCTGTACGAAGAAGGCTTGCCGGTTGACCAGGCCGGTCAGGCCGTCGATGGTCGCGCGCCGCTGCATGTCGTGGTCGTCCTTTTCCTTGCACAGCAACAGGAAGCCGAAACCGTTCACGATCATGAGCAAGAAACCAATGATGTACGTGAGCGTTTGCACCAGGCCCGGGGTGAACACGGACAGGTCGCCTTCCACCACGCCCACGCCGGCGCGAATGCTCATCGCCAGGCACAGCATCAGGTCGTTGGCGCCGATCAGGCGCTGCAGCAGCGAGGCCTTGCGCCCCGGGCGCAGCAGGATGGCCGCCATACCGCCGGTCAGCAGGGCAATAATCACGGACATCAGGATGGAGAGCGCGTTGCCCGTGGCGCCGCCGAGGCGTGCGCCATGCAGGGCCAGTATCGCCAGCAGTGCGAAAGGGACCAGGAGGCGATTCCAGAAACGGAAGCTGAAAAAGCGGGAGTAGGCACCCACTTCAAGTGCGATGCCCGCCACCAGTGCGGTATTGGCAGCCATGCTGACCCACAGGTAAGGCAGGTCGGGACGCATGAAGCCGAGCAGGTGGGCGCAGCCTTGCACCAGCTTGGCCCAGGTCCACAGGCGTAGGGCGGGGTTGCCGACAGCCCCGCGCGCGTAGCCGGCCATGAGCATGGCGAAGCCGATATTGCCCATCGCCAGCACCAGCATGAAGGTCTTAATATCGATCACCGTCGGTTCCTCTTGGGTGAGACATTCTCGCGCATTACGCCGCGCTGACAGCGCTCCACGGCGGCGCCTGCTGTATAAACAGTAAACTTATCAAACAAGTAATCACAATTGCATAGAGGAATGATTCTACGCCGGAACTGTCGGTTTTGGTTTTTTTCTCGCGGGCGGGCCGGGGCGGCCCGCCGCTTACTTGCGGCCGCTACGGGCCTTGGCCGCGGGCGCTGGCGCCGGCTTGGCGCGGGTCTTGATGGTGGACAGGATAGACGGCCGCACCTTGGACTCCGGCGCGATGAACGGCGTGGGTGAGCCCGCGCGTTCGGTCTTGCGCTTGGCCGGCGCCGCGAACTTGTCGGGGGTGCCTGCACCCGAGGTCTGGCGCTTGCGTTCGCCCGCCGCCAGGCCACCGTCCTCCGACGCCTGCCAGCTCGGCACCAGGTGCTTCTCGCCATTGCCGATCAGGTCGCCCCGTCCCATCTTGACCAGGGTTTCGCGCAGGATCGGCCAGTTGGCCGGGTCCTGGTAGCGCAGGAAGGCCTTGTGCGCCCGCCTGACCTTGCCGCTCTTGGCGGTCTCGACGACCTCGGAGTCGGCGCTCACCTTGTGCAAGGGATTCTTGCGCGTGTGATACATCGTGGTGGCCATCGCCATCGGCGTCGGCATGAAGGTCTGCACCTGGTCGAGCTTGAAGTTGTTCTTCTTGAGCCACAGTGCCAGGTTCAGCATGTCTTCGTCGGTCGTGCCCGGATGGGCCGCGATGAAATACGGAATCAGGTATTGCTTCTTGCCCGCTTCGAGCGAGAAGCGGTCGAACATTTCCTTGAACTCGTCGTAGGCGCCGATGCCGGGCTTCATCATCTTCGACAGGGTGTTCTGTTCTGTATGCTCGGGCGCGATCTTGAGCAGGCCGCCCACGTGGTGGGTGACCAGTTCCTTGACATACTCGGGCGAACGCACGGCCAGGTCGTAGCGCAGTCCGGAGCTGATCAGCACTTTCTTGATGCCCGGAATCGCGCGCGCCTTGCGGTACAGCGCAATGAGCTTGCTGTGGTCGGTGCCCAGGTTGACGCAGATGCTCGGGTACACGCACGACAGCCGGCGGCACGACTCCTCGATTTTCTTGTCCTTGCAGGCCAGCCGGTACATATTGGCGGTCGGGCCGCCCATGTCCGAAATGGTGCCGGTGAAACCCTTCGTCTTGTCGCGGATGTGCTCGATTTCGCGCAGGATCGACGGCTCCGAACGGCTCTGGATGATGCGGCCCTCGTGCTCGGTGATCGAACAGAAGGTGCAGCCGCCGAAGCAGCCGCGCATGATGTTGACCGAGAAGCGGATCATGTCCCAGGCCGGAATCTTGGCCTTGCCGTAGCTTGGATGGGGCGCGCGCGCGTAGTTCATGTCGTACACGCCGTCCATCTCGTCCATGGCCAGCGGCAGCGGCGGCGGGTTGAGCCAGACGTCGCGCTCGCCGTGTCCCTGCACGATCGCGCGCGCATTGCCGGGATTGGACTCGAGGTGAAACACGCGCGAGGCATGCGCGTACATCACCGGGTCGTCCTTGACCACGTCGTAGGCGGGCAGACGCACCACGGTCTTGTCGTGTTTTTCCTTGGCCAGCGCAAGGCGCTCTTCGCGCGACATGATGCGGATCGGCTTGACCACTTCAGGTGCGCCGGCCGCGTTGTCGCTGGCGCATGCCTGCTTGTCCGCTTGCGCCATCGCGTAAGGATCGGGATGCGCATCGACCTTGCCCGGCACGTCCACGCGGGTGGAATTGGCGACCGACCAGTCCTCGGCCGGCAGCCAGCCGGCCGGCACCATGAAGGCGGTGCCGCGCAGGTCGCGGATGTCCTTGATGTTCTCGCCGGCCGCGAGGCGGTGGGCGAGGTCGACCAGCGCGCGTTCGGCGTTACCGAACAGCAGCAGGTCGGCCTTCGAATCGGGCAGCACCGAACGGCGCACCTTGTCGGACCAGTAATCGTAATGGGCGATGCGGCGCAGCGAGGCCTCGATGCTGCCGATGATCACCGGCACCTCGGGATAGGCTTCGCGCGCGCGCTGCGCGTACACGGTGACGGTGCGGTCCGGGCGCTTGTTGGGCTCGGCGTTCGGGGTGTAGGCGTCGTCGGAGCGGATCTTGCGGTCGGCCGTATAGCGGTTGACCATCGAGTCCATATTGCCGGCGGTGATGCCGAAAAACAGGTTCGGCCTGCCCAAGGCGCGAAACGGCTCGGCCGAAAGCCAGTCCGGCTGGCTGATGATACCAACCCGAAAGCCTTGCGCTTCCAGCAGGCGTCCGACCAGCGCCATGCCGAAACTCGGATGGTCGATATAGGCGTCGCCGGTGACGACGATGACGTCGCACGAGTCCCAGCCCAGGGCGTCCATCTCGGCGCGCGACATGGGAAGGAAAGGCGCAGCGGCAGCGCGGCTAGACCGTTTCGGGACGGTCGCAAAAAGATTGGTTGGGGAGCTCATTGGGCAGCATTGTACCGGAAAACGTGTCTCCGGCACTTGCGGCGGTCCGTTCGGCGAAACGATTGACGTGAGAAAACGTCTTATTTTTCAATAACTTGTGTCACCGGCGCGACAAAAAAGACGGCGCCGCAGCGGCGCCGCTCAGGCCTTATCAGATTCCCATGCTGGCCAGGATGTTGCCCAGCTCGCGCAAGGCCGGTTCCAGGCGCGGATGCTGGGCGGCGAACTTGGCGGTGATTTCCTGGCTGCGTTCGGCCAGCCCATAAGTGGTCGAATCCTCCTCCTCGTCCGCGCGTTTTGCCAGCAGCGCCTTGATGTCGTCGTCGAGCTGACGCAGCAGTTGCTTCAGCTCCTCATCCACCTCGTCCGCGCCGGCCAGGTTGGCGTGGATCGTTTTCAGGTGTTCTTTCAGATTCGCTGCGTTGTCGTTCAACATGTGCTTCCTCATTAGGGTGTGAACTGTGTATCCAGGTACAACTCTTCAACTTTTTTGCGGGCCCAGGGCGTCTTGCGCAAGAATTTCAGGCTTGACTTGATGCTCGGCTCGCTGATGAAGCAGTTGATGTCGATCCGCTTGCCGAGTTCGTCCCAGCCGTAATGGTCCACCAGCCGGGTCAGCAGCGCTTCCAGCGTGACGCCATGTAGTTCCTGAACACTCATTGCAGCTTCGAATTCCTGTACGTCATAGTTAACAAGTATACACCCAACTTGGTACCGCCAATAAGCCTCAGTGCGTCGCGCGCATGCGCGACGCCGTCACGCTGTTAGTTGCCGGTCAGGCCGCGGCGCTCCAGCAGCGGCTCGACCTTCGCGTCGCGCCCGCGGAAGGCGCGGAACATGTCCATCGCGTCGAGGGTGCCGCCGCGCGAGAGCAGCATCTTGCGGAAGCGGTCGCCGTTCTTGCGCACCAGCCCGCCGTTTTCCGTGAACCACTCAACCGTGTCAGCGTCGAGCTTTTCGCTCCACAGGTAGCCGTAGTAGCCGGCCGAATAACCGCCCGAGAACACGTGCGAAAAGTAGGTGCTGCGATAGCGCGAGGGCACGGGCGCGAAGTCGACGCCGGCTTCCTTGAGCGCGGCAGCTTCAAAGCCGAGCACGTCGGTCGGAACCTTGCCCGCGCCCAGCTGGTGCCAGCGCTGGTCCAGCATCGAGGCGGCCAGGTACTCGGTGGTGCGGTAGCCTTCGTTGAACTTCTTCGACGCGATCACCTTGTCGAGCAGTTCCTGCGGCATCGGCGCGCCCGTCTTGTAGTGCCTGGCATAGTTGGCCAGCACTTCAGGCCATACCGACCACATTTCGTTCACCTGCGAGGGGAACTCGACGAAGTCGCGCGGCACGCGGGTGCCGGCGAAGCGCGGGTACTTCACATCCGAGAACATGCCGTGCAGCGCGTGGCCGAACTCGTGGAACATGGTGCGTACTTCGTCATAGGTCAGCAGCGTCGGCTCGCCCGCGGCCGGCTTGGGAATATTGAGGTGGTTGGCCACCACCGGCTTGGTGCCCAGCAAGCCCGACTGCGAGACATAGGCGTTCATCCAGGCCCCGCCGCGCTTGTTGCCGCGCGCATAGAAGTCGCCGATGAAGATGGCCAGCTGCTTGCCGTTGGCGTCCATCACGTCGAACACGCGCACATCCGGGTTGTACACCGGCAGGTCGCGGCGCTCCTTGAACGACAGGCCATACAGCTTGCCGGCGGCGAAGAACACGCCCTTGGTCAGCACGTTGTCGAGCTCGAAATACGGACGCAGCTGGTTCTGGTCGAAATTGAAGCGCGCAGCGCGCACCTTGTCGCTGTAGTAGTCCCAGTCCGCCGCGCCAAGCTCGAAGCCGCCTTTTTCGGCATCGATCATCTTCTGGATTTCAGCCGCTTCGCGGCGCGCGTTGGCGACCGCCGGCTTGGCGAACTCGCTCAGCAGCTTGTTGACCGCGCCCGGATCCTTCGCGGTCTGGTCTTCAAGCGCGTAGGCCGCGTGGCTGGGATAGCCGAGCAGCGCGGCGCGTTCGGCACGGGCCGTGGCGAGCTTGACGATGACGTCACGGTTGTCGAATTCGCCGCCGTGGCTGCCGCGTCCCATCGATGCCGCGAGCAGGCGCTGGCGCACGGCGCGGTTGGTCAACACGGCCAGCGGCGCCTGGCCGGTGGTATTGGAAACGGGAATGAGGAACTTGCCGTCCAGTCCACGCGCCTTGGCCGCGACCGCAGCGGCGTCGATGGCGGCGCCCGACATGCCGTCCAGTTCGGCGCGGGTGTCGACCACCAGCGCCGCCGCGTTCACTTCCTTGAGTACGTTCTGGCTAAAGGTCGTTTGCAAGGTGGCGATCTGGGCGTTGTAGGCTTTCAGCTTTTCCTTGTCGGCCCCCGACAGACGCGCGCCGGCGCGCACGAAATCGGTGTGGTAGCGCTCGAGCAGGTAGGCCGATTCCGCATCCAGTCCCAGCGTGGCGCGCTTGTCGTACAGCGACTTGATGCGCTGGTACAGCTTGGGATTGAGGCGAATCGCATCGCCGTGCGCGGACAGCTTGGGCGCCAGGTCGCGCGCGATGGCCTGCAATGCCTCGTTGGTGTTGGCGCCCGACAGGTTGCCGAACACGCTGCTCACGCGATCGAGCAGGCGGCCGGAACGCTCCATCGCCACGATGGTGTTCTCGAAGGTGGCCGGGCGCTTGTTGTCGGCGATCGCCTCGATTTGCGCGGCCTCCTGGCGCATGCCCTCGGCGAAGGCGGGGGAGTAATGCGCGTTCGTGATTTTATCGAAGGGCGGGTACTTGAACGGCAGCGTGCTTTCGTTTGCGAACGGGTTCGACGCAGGCAGTGCGGCGGCCGGTGCGGCAAAGGCGAAGTTGCTCATGGCAAGGCTGGCAGCGACCAGCAGCAGGTGGGGACGTGTCATTGGTTTTCCAAACAGGGGGTGGACATGCGGCACGCGCGGGTGGACGCGTGCCGCTTTGGATGGTTTAGTCGCCGGTCAGGCCGCGACGCTCAAGCAGCGCCTCGATCTTCGGTTCGCGGCCGCGGAAATTGTGGAACAGCTCGAGTGCGTCCGCGCTGCCGCCACGCGAGAGCAAGGTCTTGCGGAAATGGTCGCCGTTCTTGCGCAGCAGGCCGCCGTTTTCCTTGAACCATTCGACCGAGTCGGCGTCGAGTTTTTCGCTCCACAGGTAGGCGTAATACCCGGCCGAGTAGCCGCCCGAAAAGCTGTGCGAGAAGTAGGTGGTGCGGTAGCGCGGCGGAACCGGCGCGAAATCGACGCCGGCGTCCTTGAGCGCCGCCGCTTCGAAGCCGAGCACGTCGGCTGGCACCTGGGCCGGCGCCAGCTGGTGCCAGCGCTGGTCGAGCAAGGACGCGGCCAGGTACTCGGTGGTCAGGAAGCCCTGGTTGAATTTCTTCGAGGCGATCACCTTGTCGAGCAGTTCCTTCGGCATCGCCGCGCCGGTCTTGTGGTGCTTCGCGTAGTTGGCCAGCACTTCCGGCCACACCGCCCACATCTCGTTGACCTGCGACGGGTATTCGACGAAGTCGCGCGGCACATTGGTGCCGGAAAAGCGCGGGTAGGTCACGTTCGAGAACATGCCGTGCAGCGCGTGGCCGAACTCGTGGAACAGGGTGCGCACTTCATCGTAGGTCAGCAAGGTCGGCTCGCCCGCCGGCGGCTTGGGTATGTTGAGGTGGTTGGCCACCACCGACCTGGTGCCCATCAGGGCCGATTGCGAAACGTACTCGTTCATCCATGCGCCGCCCTGCTTGTTGCTGCGCGCGTACATGTCGGCCAGGAAGATGGCCAATTGCTTGCCGTTGGCGTCGAACACGTCGAACACGCGCACGTCCGGGTTGTACACCGGCAGGTCGCGGCGCTCCTTGAACGACAGGCCGTACAGCTTGCCGGCCGCGAAGAACACGCCCTTGGTGAGCACGTTGTTCATTTCGAAGTAAGGCTTGAGCTGGTTCTCGTCGAAGCTGAAGCGGGCCGCGCGCACCTTGTCGGTGTAGTAGGCCCAGTCGGCCGCACCGACCTGGAAGCGGCCGCCTTCGGCGTCGATCACTTTCTGGATCTCGGCCGCCTCGCGGCGTGCATTGGCAACGGCCGGCTTGGCCAGTTCGGCCAGCAGCGTGTTGACGGCCGTGGTGTTCTTGGCGGTCTGGTCTTCCAGCGAATAGGCCGCGAAGTTCGGATAGCCGAGCAGCGCTGCGCGTTCGGCGCGCAGCTTGGCCAGCTTGATGACGACCTCGCGGTTGTCGAATTCGCCGCCGCGGCTGCCGCGTGCCAGCGATGCCGCCATCAGGCGTTCGCGCACTGCCCGGTTGCTCAGCAGCGCCAGCGGCGCCTGGCCGGTGGTGTTGGTCAGCGCAACGACGAACTTGCTGTCAAGGCCGCGTGCTTTCGCTTCCGCCGCGGCCGCGTCGATGCCGGCCTCGGACATGCCGGCCAATTCGGCGCGCGTGTCGAGCACCAGGGCCGAGGCATTGGTTTCCTTGAGCACGTTCTGGGTGAAGGTCGTTTGCAGCGTCGCGATGTCGGCGTTGAAGGCCTTGAGCTTGACCTTGTCCGCGCCCGACAGGCGGGCGCCGGCACGCACGAAATCCTTGTGGTAGCGTTCGAGCAGATAGGCCGCTTCCGGGTTCAATCCGAGCGCGTCGCGCTTGTCGAACAGCGCCTTCACGCGCTGGTACAACTTGTCGTTGAGGAAGATGGCGTCGGCATGCGCGGCCATCCTGGGCGACATCTCACGGTCGATCGCGTCGAGCTTGTCGTTGGTGTTGGTGCCTTGCAGGTTAGAAAAGGTGGTCGCGACGCGCGTGAGCAACTGGCCGGAACGCTCCATCGCGACGATCGTGTTGTCGAACGTGGGCGCCTTGGGATTGTTGGCGATCGCGTCCACTTCGCGCAGCTGGGCGCGCATGCCGGCCGCAAACGCGGGAAGGAAGTGCTGGTCCTTGATCTTGTCGAATGCGGGATAGTGCAGCGGCAGCGTGCTGATCCGGGCAAAGGGGTTCGATGCGTCAAGCACGGCGGCGGGCGCGGCCGGTGCGGCGCTGGCGACGCCGGCAAGCGCGAGGCTGAGGGCGGCGATAAGCATGTGTGGACGGTTCATGGCATCTTTCACGAGTGCTAAAGTAAATGCTGCCGAGGGGTAATCGGCAACGCTTGAGCGCACGATCATAGCAGGATGCATTTGGCGAGTCACCCGGGAAAGTGTTTGGAATGTCCAATGCGCCCGGCTGTATTTACCCGGCGCAGGCTAGTAGTGGGGCGGTCTGTCGTTGACCGGCCCGGGGCCGGACTGGGCGTTGCTGCGGATGTGATCGGCGAGCTGGCTCACCATCGCCTCGAGCTGGTCGATGCGCCTGCCCTGCTGGTAGACGACCTGGTTGAGCGACTCGACCATGTCCTCCTGATGCGCGAGCTTGATTTCGATATCGACAAAACGTTCTTCGGTACCCACGGCAATGTCCTTGGCGAAAAAGGAGTCATTATGCCAGCCGCAAGCCGGTGCGGCTCGCGCAGGGGGCGGCCACGTCGTTGCCGCCCCCGTTCACGCTCTTCAGGTGAAAGGAATGAACTCGAACCCGTGCTGGATCGAGCCGATCACCTGGGCCTGGTTTTCCGCGCTTTCGCTGAACGAGGCGAGCACGTCGGCACGAGCGGCGCCGCGCACGTCGATCGCATTGACCCAGAAATCGAAACCGGCCTGGTCCAGCGGACGATGCAGCACGTTGTTGTACAGCTTGTCGACGAAGGTCGCCGTGCTCGGAGCGGTTCCGTACAAAGTGGTGAACTCGGCGCTTGCCATGAAACCGGCGGCCACGTCGTGCAGCGACACGCCCTGGTCCATCTTGGCCATCCAGAAACCCACCCCGGGCCCGTCCGGCGCCCGGTTGAAGGCGGCCTTGTAGACGCGGTACGCCTGGCCGCCATGGCCGCCGATGTCAATCGCCAGCCATACGTCGCTGAACTGGATGCGTTCGATGTTGAGCAGCGAATCGTGGCCATCGGTGCCGAGCGCGGCGGTGACGGTGAAACCGTTGGTCGAGCGGTCGACCCCGTAGTTCCCGCGCGGCCCGGCGTACACGGCGGTATCGACACCGCCCAGGCCTTCCAGTGCGTTGTTGCCGGCGCTGCCAGTGAGCCTGTCGTCTTGCGCGGTGCCGGTACGGTTTAACGGGCTGAAGACATTGAAGGCCAGCGGCGTGGGCGCCGCGGTGGTATTGTCGGCCACGTCGGTCGAGCGCACGATGACCTCGAAATAGCCGTTCGCCAGCGGATTGGGCGTGAGGCTCCAGGTGCCCGAGGCGTTCGCCACGGTCTGGCCGATGACGCTGCTGCCGTTGACCAGGTCGATCACGGTGCCGGCTTCGGCGTTACCGGTGAAAAATGGCTGGTTGCCGTCGGCCAGGCCGGCCCCGTTGGTGGCCACGGCGGCGGTCGGTGCGGCCGGCGGATGGGCGTCGACACTGAAACTGAGGTTCGCGCTGGGGCCCGAGACATTGCCGGAGGCGTCGGTGGCCTTGGAAAAGACGGTGTAGGAACCGTCTGCCAGCTGGGTGGAAGTGAGGTTCCAGAAGCCCTTGGCGTCCACCGTGGTCGTGCCGAGCAGGGTGGCGCCGCTGAACACCTCGATCTTGGCGCCCGCCTCCCCGATACCGAAGAAGAACGGCGTATTGCCGCCGATGTAGCCGGCCGCGTTCTTCGAGACGCTCTGGGTGGGCGGCAGCGGCGCCGTGGTATCGGTCAGCTGGGCGTACTGGAAGTTGCCGTCGGTGAAATGGAACAGCTCGACCGAGCTGAATGTGTCGGTGCCCTCGGGACCGGTCGCCGACAGGATGCCCGGCTCCAACAGGGTGAAACTGTACGATGACCGCGTACCGGCAAACACCGCGGTGTCGTTTCCTGCGCCTCCGTAAAGCATATCGTTTCCTCCATCGCCATTGAGCGTATCGTCAAACTGCGTGCCTGTTAAAGTATCGGAAAGGTTGGTGCCGGTGATATAGCGGGCGCCCGTGGCCGATCCGATGCCGAGCGCGCCTCCGAAGCCGTCGCGGCCGTACAGCCAGTCGAGCGCGGCAATGTCGTAGGGCCGGAACTGCGCGTAGGGACCGCCCGCCTCGTTGTAGGACATGAGCGTGTACAAGGTCGTATCCTGGGAGGCGGGGAGCCTGATGTCCGACTCGAAGGGATGCTTGAGACCAAGCATGTGGCCCAGCTCATGGAGCAGTGTTTCGTAGCCCTGTGCGCCGGCGCCCAGGTTGGCGTTGGCCGCACGCCACTCGACATTGTCGAGATAGACATAGGCGTCCACCTCGTGGCTGACGATGGTGTTGTCAACCGGATTGACATAGGTGGAGGTGGCCCAGCTGCACAGGCCGCTGGTGGCCGCACCGTCGAGGTCGACATTGGCCAGGTGGAGCTGGGCCGCGCCGCCCTCGGCCGTTTCGGCGAACTTGATCCCGGTGAGCGCTGAAATATATTGCAGTGCCGAGCGCGTTGCGCCCTGCTGCCCGACGCTGAACGCCTGCTGCCCGCCCTGCCCGACCTCGTTCCCGGCGGCCACGGAGAAGGTGTAGACGATGGTGTTCGCTTCGGTCGTGACGAAATTCCAGTCCGGCCCCCTGTCGAGCAATGCGTCGATATGGTTCAGGCCGGATAACACGGTCACGTCGAGATCGAGAGTGGTAGGCATGTGTATGGAGAATCGTTAGTAATGACTCGACTGGAGCGACTTGCGGCGCGCGCCATGAGGCACAAGCGCGCTTGTCGTGGGGGCGCTAACTCTGCGGTACGCAAAGTATTTCGTGAGCGCGAGCCGCTGTCAAATGAAAGTACGTCAATCGTGCGCAGAGTTGACCTGACGCAGATTAACGATGTGGTCCGGGAAATGTGCTGCGGCGTGAAGCCGCGCCCGGTTCAGGCTTTCGGCGTTGCAAGCAGCGCCTTCAGGCTGGCCAGGCGCTCTTTCGGCGACAGCGTTTCCGCTTCGGTGGGAATGGCCGCGCCGACATCGAGCTGCATTTCCTTTATGAAGCGCGACACGTCGCAATGGACCTGTTCGCCGGCGCGCTTGCGTTTCTTGCACCACGTGATCTGCAGCGTGCGCTGGGCGCGCGTGATGCCGACGTACATGAGGCGGCGCTCTTCCTCGATGCGCGCGCCAATCGTTTCGACCGAGGCGTCGGGGTCGCCCTTGTGCGGCAGGATGCCCTCTTCCACGCCGACCAGAAATACGTGCGGAAATTCCAGCCCTTTCGAGGCGTGCAGGGTCGACATGCGCACCGCGTCCGGCTCCTCGTCCTTGCCTTCGAGCATGGTCATCAAGGCAACCATCTGGGTCAGTTCGAGCAGGTTTTTTTCCTCGCCCGATTTGTCCTTGCCGCCGCAGCCGCGCTCCTTGAGCCAGTTGGTAAATTCGAGCACATTCTGCCACTTGGCCTGGGCCGCGCGCTCGTCGAAGCTGTCGTACAGGAAACCCTCGTAGTTAATCTCCTTCATCATGTCGTCGAGCACGGCGGCCGCGTTCTCGCCGCTGCCGGACGGGCCGGGGCGGCTGGCGCGCGATTCGAGCTGGTTGATGAAGTTGCAAAACGCGCGCAGCGGAAGCAGCTGGCGGTCGGACAGCTTCGCTTCGATGCCGCCCTTGAAGGCCGCCTCGAACAGCGAGCAGTTCCACTGCCCCGAGAATGCGCCCAGCACTTCCAGCGTGGACTGCCCGACCCCGCGCCGCGGCGTGGTCACGGCGCGGATGAAGGCCGGGTCGTCGTCGGCGTTGGCCAGCAGGCGCAGGTAGCTGATGATGTCCTTGATTTCGGCCTTGTCGAAAAAGCTTTGGCCGCCCGAAATGGTGTAGGGGATGCGCTCCTTGCGCAGCGACTGCTCGATCACGCGCGCCTGGTGGTTGCCGCGGTACAGGATCGCGTAGTCGGACCACTTGTTCTTGCGCTGGAAGCGGTCGGCCGAAATCATGATCGCGACCTGCTCGGCCTCCTGGTCGTCGCTTTGCATGCCGAGCACCTTGATCGGCTCGCCCAGGCCGTGCTCGGACCACAGCGCTTTCTCGAACAGCTTGGGGTTGTTCGAGATGACCGCGTTGGCCGACTGCAAAATGCGCATGGTCGAGCGGTAGTTCTGTTCGAGCTTGATCACGCGCAGGTCGGGGAAATCGACTTCCAGCGTCTTCAGGTTTTCGACCGTCGCGCCGCGCCAGGCATAGATCGCCTGGTCGTCGTCGCCCACGGCGGTAAACATCGGCTTCTTGCCGATCCCGGTGACCATCAGCTTGACCAGTTCGTACTGGCAGGTGTTGGTGTCCTGATATTCGTCGACCAGCAGGTAGCGCAGGCGGCGCTGCCACTTGTCGCGGATCGCCTCGTTGTTGCGGAACAGTTCGACCGGCAGGCGGATCAGGTCGTCGAAGTCGACCGCCTGGTAGGCCGACAGGGTCGCCACGTAGCTGCGGTAGATGCGCCCGGCCTGGACCTCGTCTTCGTCGGCGGCGTCGCGGATCGCCTGCTCGGGGTCGACCAGTCCGTTCTTCCACAGCGAGATCGCATTCTGGATGCGGCGGATCAGCTGCTTGTCGGTGGTGATGGCCAGGTCCTGGACCAGCGCGAAACAGTCGTCGCTGTCCATGATCGAGAAGCGGTCCTTCAGGCCCACCCCGTTCGCTTCCTGGCGCAGTATCTTCACCCCCAGCGAATGGAAGGTCGACACCGTGAGCTGCTTGGCCTGGCGCGGCTGCTTGAGCAGCTTGGCGATACGCTCCTGCATTTCCAGCGCGGCCTTGTTGGTGAAGGTCAGCGCCGCGATGGTGCGCGGGTCGTAGCCGCGGTCCTCGATCAGGTGCGCGATCTTCTGGGTGATCACGCGCGTCTTGCCCGAGCCGGCGCCGGCCAGCACCAGGCAGGGGCCGTCGAGATAGACGACAGCTTCGCTCTGGGGGGCGTTCAGGCCGAACTTGGGGGCGATGGACATCGGGGATGGCACTTCTCAGGAGACACAGCCGCCCATTGTAACGCAGCCGTGGCGGGGCAACTGCCGAATGGACAGGTGCCGGCCAGTGCCGGACTGTCGTAAAATGGCTGAAATGAAAAAGATCACCCTCCTCCTGCTGGCCTTGCTGGCCCTGCCGCTGGCGCGCGCCGAAACGCTGCTGGTGGCCGCCGCATCGGACCTGACGTACTGCATCGATGAACTGGGAGCGGCCTTCGGCAAGCAAGTGCCAGGCGCCCAATTGAAAGTGTCGCTCGGTTCATCTGGCAATTTCTTCGCGCAGATCAAGCACGGCGCGCCCTATGACGTGTTCATGTCGGCCGACATGAGCTACCCGGCCAGGCTGGCGCAGGAAGGCGTGGCCGATGGCGCCACGCTGGCGCCGTATGCGCTCGGGCGCATTGCGCTCTGGTCGCTCGACGCGCGTTTCGACCTGTCGCAGGGCATGCAGGTGCTGAAAGACCCGCGCATCAAGCGCATCGCGATCGCCAATCCGGAATTCGCGCCCTACGGCAGCGCGGCCAGGGCGGCGCTGCAACACAATGGCTTGTGGGATACGCTCAAGGACAAGCTGGTATTTGGCGAGAACATCTCGCAGACGGCGCAGTTCGTCCAGACCGGCAATGCGCAAGTGGGCATCGTGTCGGGGGCGACGCTGAGCTCGCCGCGCATCAAGGGCAAGGGCAGTCATTACATGATTGCGCAAACCGACACGCCCCCGATCGAACAGGGCGCCATCGTCACGCAGCACGGGAAAACCAATGCGCTGGCGCCGCTGTTCATACGCTTCCTGCGCTCGCAGGCCGCGCGCGACATCTTCGCGCGCGGCGGGTTCGCTCTGCCGCGCGCGAAGGCGGCGCCGGCCGCATGACCGACTGGTCCTTCCCGCCCGAGCTGTGGAGCGCCGTCGGCCTGACCTTGCGGCTGGCGCTGGCCTCCTCGCTGGTGCTGCTGGTGCTCGGCATACCGCTGGCGAACTGGCTCAACACCAGCCGTTTTCGCGGCGTGATCCTGATCGAGACCCTGGTCAGCCTTCCCATCGTGCTGCCGCCGACCGTGATCGGCTTTTACCTGCTGATGGTGATGGCGCCCCAGCAGCCGGTGGGCGCGGCCTGGGTCTCGGTGTTCGGGCATCCGCTGCCGTTTTCCTTCGCCGGACTGGTGGCCGGCTCCGTCATCTACAGCCTGCCGTTCGCGGTGCAGCCGTTCCAGGCCGCGTTTCGCGGGGTGGGGCGCGAGATGATCCAGTCCGGGCTCGCGCTCGGGCTGACGCGGCGCCAGGTATTCTGGTCGATCGTGCTGCCGCTGTCGAAGCACGGCATCCTGACCGGCGTCTCGCTCAGCTTCGCGCACACGATGGGTGAATTCGGCGTGGTGCTGATGTTGGGCGGGAATATCCCGGGACAGACCCGGGTCGCCTCGATCGCGCTGTACGACGAGGCGCAAAAGCTCGACTACGGCAGCGCGCATGCCTACGCGATCGTGCTGCTGGCCATTTCGTTCAGTATCCTGGTCGGGATCGCCTTCCTGCAGCGCAAGCAGCACGCGATCCTGCTGTCGAACTGAGGCGCTTTTCGACGCGCGCGGGTGGCCCTGCCGGCCCGCTTGCGTTACCATCGCGCCATGCGGCGCTGCCGAGGCGCCATCACTGCACACGAAAAGCGCTATGAAATTTGAACACCTGATCCAGATTAACGACCCGCTCAATCCGCTGATCGCCGCGCTCACGCGCGAACAGTTGTGGCGCGGCCTGGTGCTGCGCGCCGAATCGCCGAAGCTGTTCGTGCCCCACCTCGACGAATGCACGATCGACGAGCGCGCCGGCGGCAGCATGAAGCGCCGCCTGCGCTACGGCGAACTGGTGGTGGACGACCGCGTGCTCCTGACGCCGCTGCAGGAGGTGCGCTACGAGGTTCCCGAGCAAGGGGAAATCAGCGCCTCGAGCCTGACCATGACGATCGAGGCGCCGTCCGAGCACACGCTGTTCGTGCGCTTCAAATACGACGACGGGCACGACGCACCGACCGACGCGGCCAATGCCATGTACGACGAATTCAGGAAGTCGGCTTACCAGGAAGCCGACATCGACACGATCCGCATCGTGCGCGAACTGGCGGCCGCCGGCCGGCTCGATGCGAGCTACCTGAATTAAGGGGCCCGCCAGGGCAAATTGGTTATTGGACTCAAGCAGAAAGCGGGAAATCGAGACTCGACATTGCAATAATTTACGTCGTCCTCGCGAACGCGGGGACCCAAGTTCGATTCGTAGTCACGGACTTTTCTAAAAACTTGGGTTCCCGCTTGCGCGGGAACGACGTGCAAATGTCAATGGTTTTATCCAGGACAGCAATGCGCCTGCGCGGGCACGACGATGTGTTGTCGGAGCGAGAATAATCCCTTCGTCGTCCTCGCGAAAGCGGGGACCCATAGAACGTTTGTGTCGCCGTGCTCACACACCGGGCGTGCAGTCGGTGGCCGAACTGGTGTCGGGCACGCCTTTTTCGAGATTGGCTGCGAGGTCGCGCAGCGCCGTGCGCACTCCCTCCTCGATGACCGGGTGGTAAAACGGCATGTCGAGCATCTCGTGCACGGTCAGCCTCGCCTGGCAGGCCCATGCCAGCAGGTGGCCGAGGTTCTCGGCGCGCGGGGCGATCATTTCGGCGCCCAGGAAACGCCCGGTTCCGTATTCCCCGTACACGCGCAGCATGCCGCGGTTTTGCAGCATCACCCGGCTGCGCCCCTGGTTCTCGAACGACACCTTGCCGATCGCGAATTTGCCGCCCTTGCACAGCTCGCGGTAGTTGGCGCCGAGCGTGGCGATTTGCGGCTCGGTGAAGGCGATCGTCAGCGGGGCGCGGCGCAGGCCGGGGCGCACGTCGGGGTAGCCGCCGGCATTGTCGCCGGCGATGCGTCCCTGGTCGGCCGCCTCGGGCAGCACCGGACGCTCGTTGTCGGCGTCGCCTGCAATGAAAATATGGCTGGCGCCGCACTGCATGGTGCGGCTGTCGAACAGGGGAATGCCGCGCTCGTCGAGCTCGAGTCCGGTCGTTTCGATGCCGATATCGTCCAGGTTGGGGGTGCGCCCGGCCGCCGCCAGCACATACTGGAACCGTTCGCTGCGCTCGGCGCCGGCGGCGTCGCGCGTGTTCAGGATGACGTGCGCGCCGTCCTGGCGCGCGCCCGTCACGTCGGTCTGGAAGCGCAGGTCGAGTTCGTCCGTCAGGGCCTTGGCCGCGACGTGCAGGATGTCCGGATCGGTCAGCTGGGCCACGCTGCCGCCGCGCGCGAAAATGCTCACCCTTACCCCCAGCCGGCTGAGCGCCTGGCCTAGCTCGAGGCCGATGACGCCGCTGCCGACCACCGCGACCGAGGCCGGCAGGTCGGTCCAGTCGAACACGTCGTCGCTGACGATCACGCCGGGCCCGAC
>JBAQKU010000122.1:0-2566 GCA_049301315.1 Telluria sp. | reverse complement strand
AGATCGCGCTGCGCGCACGCGGCACGCCGCGCATCGCCAACCGGCTGCTGCGGCGCGTGCGCGACTACGCCGAAGTCAAGGGCAATGGCGAGATCACCAAGGCGATCGCCGACGCCGCGCTGGTCATGCTCGACGTCGACTCGGTCGGCTTCGACGTGATGGACCGCAAGCTGCTGGAAGCGGTGCTGTTCAAGTTCGGCGGCGGACCGGTCGGCATCGGCAACCTGGCCGCGGCCATCGGCGAGGAAGCCGACACCATCGAGGACGTGCTCGAACCCTACCTGATCCAGCAAGGCTACCTGCAGCGCACCCCGCGCGGACGCATCGCTACCCCGCTCGCGTATGCCCACTTCGGCGTGGCAGCGCCGCGCACCGGGCCGAACGGCGAGCTGTGGGACAACGTGCCAGGCTGAACGCCTGATTCACGGCAATCCGGCATGGCGCGCTTCGTCCCGGAGCGCGCCCATTCCCTGCGCAATTTCAAAATCCGCCATGCGGAACAGTGTTTCGTTCCGCTATGCGGTAAACAGTTGATAATTGTGTTGTTAAATCGTAATTGCGATACTATTTAACAACTATCGTATAGTAACGGCAATTCGATCCGGATTGACCAGACCCTCGGAAAATCCGCCATCGGCCTTTGTGCCGGGAGCGGCAATGGGAGCGATAGAAATCCAGGCAGGGCACGCAGGGACGCAAGCGCAGCCGGCATGGAGTTCAAATTATTATAAAAGAGGTTGGAGACGCTTGACATCCTCCCCTCCCTAAAGTGAGGGGATTCCCACTACTGGCCTCTCATGCCCGAGAGGGGCGGCATCTGCCACCTTATTCAGACCACGGGATACCTTTCGGCCTCGCCTTACAGCGACCGTGGAACGGAGAAATCATTGCCTTGCCTTGTTCGCGCCACACCGCGTCATCGCATAAGTAGCAGCACTTGAGGGATTGGATCATGCGAAAGAAACAAAGTTCAGTCTTATTTGCGGAGCGGCGAAAACCGTCTCCTTACCTCCCCGCCCTGAACGGCGGGGTTTCACGGAGACAATGATGAAACTGACAGATATTAGAGTGGGTACACGGCTGGGAATTGGTTTTGCCTTGGTGTTGGTACTGGTCGCGCTGAGCGCGGGCATCGGTTCGTGGCGGCTCAACGCCATCAGCGCCAGCGTACATACGATGGTCGAGGACACCATGTTGGCCGAGCGCCTGTTCGCGGAATGGGCCACCAGCACCCACATCAATGGCGCACGCACGATTGCCGTGGCAGAGTCGAATGACGAGAACCCGGCGCGCGTCGCGCAAATCCAGGCCGCGATCAAGGCGACCAGCGCGCGCATTTCCGAGATTCAGAAAGCCTTGGACAAGCTGCCGAAATCCGACCAGGCAGCACTGCTGTTTTCTGCGATCGGCGACAAACGCAAGAGCTACATCGCGGCGCGCGAAGAAGTGTTCAAGGAAAAGGTGGCCAATCCAGACAACGCCGGCAAACTGATCCAGTCCAGGCTTGAACCGGCGCTGAACGACTATGTCGCTGCCATCAGCCAGCTCACCAACTATCAAAAGAGCGCGCTTGAGACGATGGCTTCCGACGCGACAAAGCTGGCGACGGAATCGAAACTGTTGTTGCAATTGCTGGGGGTGCTCGCGATTGCGCTTGGCGCCGCCGTGGCCGTCGTTATCACGCGCAGTATCAAGCAACAGCTGGGCGGTGAGCCGGACTATGCGGTGAAAATCGCCAACCGCATTGCCGCGGGCGACCTTACCTCCCAGATCGACATCAGCGGCAAGGATCAATGCAGCTTGCTGTACGCAATCAAGACCATGCAAGCGAACCTGGCCAGGCTGGTGAGCCAGGTGCGCAGCGGCACCGACACCATCGCCACCGCCTCGTCCGAAATCGCGGCCGGCAACCAGGACCTGTCGGCGCGCACCGAAGAGCAGGCCAGCTCGCTGGAAGAAACCGCGGCGTCGATGGAAGAACTGACCACCACCGTCAAGCAAAACGCCGACAATGCACGCCAGGCGAACCAGCTGGCGCTGTCCGCCTCCGGGGTGGCCGTCAAAGGCGGGGAGGTGGTGTCGCAAGTGGTCACCACCATGGGGGCGATCAACGACTCGGCCAGGAAGATTGTCGACATCATCGGCGTGATCGACGGGATCGCGTTCCAGACCAATATCCTGGCCTTGAATGCGGCGGTGGAAGCGGCGCGCGCTGGTGAAGAGGGACGCGGCTTTGCGGTGGTCGCGTCCGAAGTGCGCAACCTGGCACAGCGTTCGGCGGCGGCGGCCAGGGAAATCAAGGCGCTGATCGCCGATTCGGTGAACAACGTCGATACCGGAAGCAAGCTTGTTGGACAGGCCGGGACCACGATGGAAGAGATCGTGGACAGCGTCAAGCGCGTGACCGACATCATGGCTGAAATCATGGCGGCCAGCCTGGAACAAAGTACCGGCATCGAACACGTGAATCAGGCGATTGTCCAGATGGACCAGGTCACGCAGCAGAACGCGGCACTGGTAGAGGAAGCGGCAGCGGCGGCGCAAAGCATGCAGGACCAGGCCGGCA
>JBAQKU010000121.1:0-5634 GCA_049301315.1 Telluria sp. | reverse complement strand
GCATCAGTTCGGCAATGGTCGGGTAGAGCTGGTTGGTCGATGCCAGCCCCAGCGAAATGAGCATGGCCGACGCCACCTGGAATACCAGCAGATCATGCGACATCATCGCCAGGCTGGCGGGAATCATCAGCACCATCATCCCGGCCAGCACCAGCCAGCGGTTGAAGCGATCGGCCAGGTAACCGCACACCGGATTGACGAAGATCGCCGAAATATAGGCGATGCTGATCACCCCTGCGGCGGCGCTGGCATCAAGGTTGAATTCGGCCTTCAGTACCGACGGCAGGAAGAAGGTAGCGGCAAAGCCGCCCGCATTGGTCAGGCCAAGCAGCGGAATGGTCCACACGATGGGAATGCGAAAGGCCGAAAACGGGCCTTTCGACTCGGCACCTGGCGCGCTGGCTGCGGCAATTACTTCCGGCCTTTGCCGGTAGAACATCGAGAACACCACGAACCCCAGCAGCGACACGACGCCGAAGGCCATGATGGCGTGGCGCCAGCCCAGTTCCTCGGCGATCTCGGCGCAGAACGGCGCGCCGAGCACGGTCGCCAGCGCGGCGGTCGCGCCCAGGATGCCCATCGCCCGGCCCTTCAGGTGGGGCGGCGCGGTCAGTGCGATCGCCGTCATCACGCACACGAAAGCGAGCCGATAGCCGAAGATCCAGACCGTGCGTGCGGCCAGTGCCTGGCCGAAGTTCTCGGCCCACGACAGTGCGAACAGGCCCAGCGCCAGGATCACCAGGCCGATGCACAGGATGCGTTTTTCGCCATATTGCTTGGCCAGGATGCCGGCCGGGATGCTCACCACCAGGGCCACCAGCCCGTACACGCCGGTGAAGGTACCCATCTGCGAAAAGCTCATCTGGAAGTCGTGCTGGATCGCCGGCAGCAGGGGCGAGAAGCCCAGGCTGGACATTTGCATGGTCATCATGGCAAACACGGTCGCCAGGTAATACATGACCCACTTCCTGGCGGGATTCAGATTCGGTACTGCTGCGTCGGCCATCATGGGCGTCTCCTTCATGAAATCACTGATTGGGGGCCGCCCGATCGCTGCGGGCGCCCGTTGTGTGCTGCTAGATGACGCCGTCGCGCACCAGCGCGTCGTACTTCTCCTGGCTGTAGCCGAGCAGCGCGCGGTAGATCTGTTCGTTGCTGCCCCCCAGCGTGAGCGCGTGCTGGTCGAAGCCCGTAAACGAGCCGGACATGCGGATCGGCAGCCCGCCCACCACGATGTCCTCGACCGCGCCATACACGGGATGTTCGAGCTTGGTCGTTTCACCGCGCATGAGCAGGTTCGGGTCGCGCATCGCATCGGCAGGGTGGCGCACCGGGCCATTGGGCACGTCATGATCGGATAGCAGGTCGGCCGCTTGCGAAGTCGTCATGGTGCGCGTCCACTGGCTGACCATGTCGTGCAGCGCGATGTGATTGCGCACCCGCGCATCGCGCCCGCCAAAGCGTTCGTCGCCGAGCAGGTCGGGCCGCTTCATCGCCGCGAACAGGCCGGCCACGAAGTCGTCCTTGGGAGCGCAGATCGAGATGAAGCCGTCGAGCGTGGGAAACACCCCGAACGGGGCCAGCCGCGCCATGAAATTGCCGGAACGCGTTTCGCGCCCCAGCTTGGTCATCATGTCGAACGGCTCGGCCGCCACCAGTGCGCTGAGCGCGCCCAGCAGCGAGACGTCCACCTGCTGGCCGATGCCGGTGCTGCGCGCCTGCATCAGCGCCGACAAGGTGCCGATCACGCCGAACAGGGGCGCGGTCAGGTCGCCAAACGGCACGCCGACACGCACCGGCGCCTCGCCTGGGTTACCGGAAGTCATCATCATGCCGCTCATCGCCTGCACGATGCTGTCCATCGCCTTGTTCTGCTTCGGGTTGACGTTCGCGCCAAAACCGCTGATCGAGGTGAACACGATGCGCCGGTTGACTGCCGCGCAGGCGGCAAATCCGATTCCGAGGCGGTCGGCCACGCCGGCGCTGTAGTTTTCCACCACCACGTCGGCATGTTTGACGAGGTCGAAGAAAATCGCCTTGGCCTCAGGGTGTTTCATGTTCAGCGTGACGGCATCCTTGTTGCGCCCGCGCTCGAGCATGGCCAGCGACAGGTCGTCGGGATGCTCCTTGGCGGCCTTGATGCCGTCCCGCCCAAGATAGGGCGAGTTGGTGCGCGCCGAATCGGGATTTTTCGGGTTCTCGACCTTGATCACGCGCGCGCCCAGGCCGGCCAGCAGCAGCGTGGCGTAGGGCCCGGCCAGCGCGGTGGTCAGGTCGATGACGGTCACGCCGGCCAGGGGGCGCGGCAAGTTGTCGGTGTTCTGGTTCATGCTGTTCCTCGTTGTGATGGGTAGGTGCAGGCCTTAACGGCGGATGCGCGTTTCAATGAAATGTTCGACCGCGCGCGTCATCTTCTGGTCGTCCCACTGGCGCGCATCGACCATGTTGGCATGCAGTTCGACTACCGGGATGCCCGCCTTTTCCAGCGCCATGCGGGTGATGCGCGAACCGAACGAACTCATGCGGTCGTGCTTCGGCACCAGCATCACGGCGCCGTGTGCGCCGTACGCGCGCGCCTGTTCGATGATCCAGTCGGCCATCCAGGGCGGCACGTGGAGCTGCTCGTTCATGCTCACGTGGCGCGACGCAAGTGCCCGCATCGCCTGCCCGGGCTGGTTTGAAAAATAGCGGCGGTAGCCGTCCGACAGGAAGTTCGAATACATCGACCAGACGAACACGGCGCCGTATTTTTCCTCGAAGGCGCGATAGAACTGGGTGTTGAACCACAGCCCGTTGCCGACCCACAGCAGGCGGATGCGCTCGTTCTGGCAGGCGCCGATACCGGCATCGACGCGGGCGCGCACTTCGTCGCGGTAGGTTTTCAGGTGGCTGACCGACCATTCGCTGCCGCGGTCCCAGGTCGGCGCCATCACGTTGGCCAGCTGTTCGGTCAGCGGCACCGGGCACGGCGTGGTCATGGCGATCAGGTTGCGCACCTGCTCGACGATTTCACCGGCTTCGTTAATCCGGTGCATCTGGCGCTCGAACTCGATCTGGTCGAACGTGCGCCCGCTCAGCGTTTCGACCGTGCGCACCAGCGCGTCGAGCTGCTTGACCTGAAAGTCGAGGCGGTGGGTTTCGTACAGGCTTTCCCAGTCATGCTGCGCGCGCCCGTACCAGTTCTCCCCAAGCACCGTGCTCGAACTCGATTCGAGCGCGAACACCGGCACGCCGCCATACGCTTGCGACCACTTCTCGGTGATGCGCTGGCCGTAGTCGTCGCGAAAGCGGTTCAGGAACAGCATCGGCTTGGGCAGGCCGCCATAGGGCGCCCGTTCGGCGTCGCCATCGAGCGTCGTCATCAAGGGCAGGCTGGTGTAGCGCGGCAGGCGCTTGTGGTAGCCCAGCTGGTCCATCAGCGAAAAATAATGGGGCGAGAGCTGCTTGGCCGCGACGATGGCCGAATACCACACCACCGGCACCACCGGAATGTCCATGGTGTGCAAGATCTCGGCCGGCGCCACCGCGTCCGAGATGACGTACGGCTCGCCGCCCTCGAGCACGCGCTTGCGAAAGCCGATGAAGTCCTGCTTTTGGTGTTCATTGGCCAGCAGCGTCGATTGCAGGCGCTCCGGCTTGCCGGTGGCAGTCATGCTGCGCTCCTTGCGATCAGCTCGCGCACGGCGCCCGCCTGCGCTGCCGTTTCCGGGCAGCGGTACGATTGTTGTTGCAGGTAGACCGAGGCGATGCCGCGCGCATCGAGCAGGCGCTTTTGCTCCGGATAATCCCAGCCCAAGGTGTCGTCGAATTCGTCGTGGTAGAAGATGACGCCCTGCACTGCGGCGGCGTCGACGATCTCGAGGAAGCGCCGGTCCTGCGCCGCTTGCGGATAGGAGCGGATAGAGGGCGCATGCAAGTGATACTGCTGGGTCAGGGCGGCCATCGGATCGGCCCTGTCGTCGACCAGATGTTCGATGCTGCGTTCGCCGCACAGGTGATCGTCCGCCACGATCAGCGCGCCGAGCGACTCGACCAGTTCATAGAACCGGGCGTTGTCGTGCGGCGCGCCCTTGACCATCAGGCGCACGCCCCGCATTGGCGAACGGCTCGATCCGAGCAGCGCATTGACCAGCGCCGTATGTTGGTCCAGGTCCATGAAACGGGATGCGCCGATGGCGCGCAAGATGTCGGTGCCGCTCAGCGTCGGCGCGGGCAGGCGGCGCAGCGCGTTAAGCGCCTGCAGCGCCCGCCGGTTATCGTTGACGCGCGCGATCGCCTGGCGCAGAGCCGGTTCACCGATCGCATTGCCGCTCAGTTGCTCGAGCCGCGCCTTGAGGGCGCTCGTGCGCCCGTACACGTACTCGCCGGTCGATGCATACGGCGTATGGAGCACGTCGAACAGGCACACCTCGGGGAAGGCCTGCCCGGGCAGCCAGCGCCGCACCTCGTGCAGCATGTAATACAGGTACAGGAAGCAATTGGAACTGCGCGCAACGACGATCAGGTCGACATGGTTGAATGCGCCATCGACGATACGCTGGAACAGCGAGCGCACGTCCCCGTCGACATCGTCATCGAGGAATGCGTCGGCCAGCGGCGTCGCATGCTCCGGCGCACCCGTCAGTTGCACCGGAAAGCAGCCTGCGGCCACGATCAGTTCGACCGGCACGCAGTTGCCGATATAGGCGACGACAATCCGGCCGGCAGCCTTGGCGGCGATTGCCGCTTCCGAACGGTGTTCGAAAGCGTGTCGCATGCGCGCTAGCGGGTCTGGCAATAATGGCATGAGTGCTGTTCCAGTTCGGTTACGGTTGTACTATTACCTATTGGCTAACCACGACGCGTTCGCCATCCCAGGCGAAGCTGGCCTTGAGCCCTGCTTCACGCGTGATCCTGATAATGTAGTCGAGAACGCCCCGGCCGCGTGCGTCGTTTCCGAGCACTTCGGGCTGGCCGGTCGGCAGGATCCAGCACGGGCGAAAACCAGGGCTGACGCGCCCCGCCTCATCGATGCGGCAATCGGCGATCATGCTGTTTCTCGACTCCGGATGAAACGGATACGCCGGCATCGCCGGGTCGGGCGTAAAGCCGAACAGTTTGCGGCGCCGGTGCGCCCAGGCCAGGCGCGCCGGGTGCGCGTTGGCCTCCACATTCAGGGCGCGCGTGACGGTCACGAAATTGCCCAGGCCGTGGAAAATCGGCTTGCCCCTGTAGATCTCGATTCCACGCGCGATGTGGGGATGGTGGCCAACCACGATGTCCGCGCCCGCCTCGATCGCCGCTTTCGCCACCGGCCGTTCGTACATTGCGAGCATGGCCGGCGTATGCACCAGCCCCTTGTGCAGCGCCACGACCAGCACGTCGACGCTTGCGCGCAGTTTTTCGACATCGGCCTGGAGCGCATCGAGCGTATCGGGCACGGCGAAGGTATAGGCCAGCGGCGGGCCGCCCGGGTTCGCCCCTTCCGGCTCGTAATGCGACATCACATGCACGTAGGCGCAGCCGCCCTTGCGCGCGCCGGCCCAGGAATCACGGGGACCGACGCAGTTATAGCTGAGGAAGCCGAAGTTCTTCCCGCCGCGTTCGAGCAGCGCCGGCGCGCGCGCCGCATCGAGATCGGGGCCGGCGCCGAAC
>JBAQKU010000120.1:0-9632 GCA_049301315.1 Telluria sp. | reverse complement strand
GGCATGGTGCGGGCCGCCTTCGGTACCCAGACCGCCGGCTCAATCGTGCGGCCCGCGGCCTACTGCGGCGTAATCGGCTACAAGCCGACCCACGCCACGCTGCCGCTGGCCGGGATCAAGATGCTCGCTCCCAGCCTCGATACGGTCGGCGTGCTCGCCCGCAGCGTCGACGACGCCGCCTATTTTGTCGGCGCGCTGGCGCGCCTGCCGCTGATGCCGGCCTCGGGCCTGCAGCCGAGCGGGCGCCTGCGCATCGGCATCTGCCATACGCCGCACTGGGAGCGCGCCGGCCCCGAGGCGAGGCAGGTGCTGGCGCGGGCCGCCCGCTTGCTCGAACAAGCCGGTGCGACCCTAAGCGAGGTGGCATTGCCGCCGGTGTGCGACGCGCTGGCCGAAGCCCAGGTATGCATCATGGGATACGAAGCGGCGGCCGCCTTCGCGCCCGAGGCGCGCATCCGGGCGCAAGGCTTCAGCGCCGCCTTTGCCGCATTGCTCGCATCGGGCCAGGGCATCGACGGCAGCACCCATGCAGCGGCGCAGGCCACTGCCGCCGCGGCGCGCGGCGCGCTCGAACGGGTCTTCGACACGGTCGACATCCTGCTCGCACCGAGCGCGGAAGGCGAAGCGCCGGAAGGACTCGCATCCACAGGCGATCCCATCTTTAACCGGATGTGGTCGCTCCTCGGCAATCCCTGCGTGCATGTGCCGGTCGGTAGCGGCGCGCATGAAATGCCGGTCGGCGTGACGCTGATCGGCCCGCGTTGGTCCGATGCGGCCACACTGGCTGCGGCGCACATGCTCGAACTGAGGGTTGCATGAAGCAACCGAGCAACAAAAGGAATCCCATGATTGAACAAGACGAACGGACCGCCATGGCAGCCGAGACGGCCCAGGACCATGTCAGCGGCAAACGCCTGCAACACGGACTCGATGCGCTGGCACGCTTTGGCGGACGGGACGACGGCGGCGTCGCGCGCGAGGCGCTGACCAAGACCGACCTTGACGCGCGCCGGCATCTGGTGGAGCAGGCCCGCGCCCTCGGTTGCCAGGTCGAAATCGACGACTGCGCCAACCTGTTCTTCCGCCGTCCCGGAACGGCAGCCTTGCCGCCGGTACTGACCGGCAGCCATGCCGACACCCAGCCGGTGGGCGGAAAACTGGACGGCGCGTACGGCGTCATCGCCGGACTCGAAGTCATTGCCGCGCTCAACGACGCGCGCGTGCAAACCCTGCGACCGATCGAGGTGGTGGCCTGGACCAATGAAGAAGGTAGCCGCTTCGGGCCGGGAGCGATGGGCTCGAGCGCCTTTGTCGATCCCGCGCGCCTGGGCGCGTATCGCGCATCGGTCGATGGGGACAACATCAGCTTCGGCGCGGCGCTGGACGCGGCCCTGCTGGCCATGCCGGGCGTCGGCCGGCGTGCGCTCAAGCAAGCGGTTTGCGCCTATGTCGAATTACATATCGAACAAGGCCCGGTGCTGGAGCGCGCTGGCACGCCCTTGGGCGTGGTGACCGGGATCCAGAGCGTGCGCTGGTACCGTGTGCAATGCGACGGGATGGCGGCCCATGCGGGCACGACGCCGATGGACGAGCGCAGCGATGCGATGGCCGCGGCCGTTGCGATGGCCAACCAGCTCTACGCGCATGCGCTTGCCGAGGCCGGCAGCAACCTGAGGCTCACCCTGGGCCGCTGGCTGGTCGGTCCCAATTCCATCAACACCATCCCGGGCACGGTCGAGTTCACGATCGACGTGCGCTGCGTGGATGAGGCGGTGCTGGCGCGCTTCGAAGACGCCTTGCGCGCCATTATCCAGGCGCATGCGTGGCGTGGCCGCGTCGGCTTCGAATGCACCTTCTCAAGGCCGCCGACCAGGTTCCCCGAGAGCATGCTGGCGCTGATCGAACGCGGCTGCGCAAGGGCTTCCCGGCTGGCGGCGCGCGGCGCGCCGCTGCGCTTGACCTCCGGTGCATTCCACGACGCGATGTACCTGGCCGACCATTGTCCCACCGCCATGATTTTTGTCCCGAGCAAGGGCGGGATCAGTCATAATGCGGCCGAAGCGACCGACCCGAACGACCTGTTTCTTGGAGTGCAAGCACTTGCATACACGGTGGTCGAGTTGGCAAACCAGTAGCCGCAGCCAGGCTTGACTGGGACCACTTACAGGAAATCGCATTGAAAACGACATCGACACGCATCCCGAAGAGCGCCCCGCGCGACGCCAAGCCCGCCGCAGTCGGCCTGGGGGTGCGCCTTCGCCACTCGCGGCTGGTGGCGGGCCTGACCCTGCTGCAACTGTCGCAGGCCGCCGGGTGCTCCGAGAGCCTTATCTCGAAAATCGAGCGCGGTTCGGCCACACCGTCGCTGGCCATGCTTCACCGTCTGGCGATGGCGCTCGACACCAATATCTCGACGCTCATGTCGGAAGACACCCCGGCGGAGGGGCCGATCCTGCGCAAGGGCGAGCGCCCGCTCATCGTGGCCGGCGGCATCGCGCTCGAACGGCTGGTGCTGCCCACGCGCGGAGGGCTGCTGCAAGCCAATATACATATCGTGTCGCCGGGGGCCGCCAGCGACGGCTTCATCGAACATGCGGGCGAGGAAATCGGTTATGTGCTGGAGGGCGCGATCGAGCTGACCCTGGGCGAACAGCGCCATGTCCTTGCGGAAGGGGACGTGTTCACATTTTCCAGCCACATTCCGCACGGATACCGGAACACCGGAACCAGCGTCGCCAGGATTCTTTGGGTGAACTCGCCAGCGACATTCTAGACGGGCCAGCGGCGTCTCAAGCGGGCAACTTCGGCCCCGAGCGAATCATGTTGTCGACGGCAAAGTGAAATCGCTCTTGCCTCCTTTTTGAGGCAGGTCAAAGCTTGGCCTCATTGATTTCGCGCCATTCTGCGGCGCGCAGTGTCGAATTCCTTGCGAAAGCGTTTTTTCAGTCACGAAATTCGCGCGCCGGTTCAGTCCGGTCGCGTTCGTGGCGCGGCCGACGCGAAGTGAGGCGCAAGCTCAATCACCGTCGTCACTCCACGTGCAGCGCCACTCACTGGAGGTTTAACATGCCGAACGAATTGAAGGTTATGGAAGTCCCTGCCGAATCGGCCACGAGTTGGGAAGATGCGGCCGCGATGGCCGTTGCGAAGGCAGCTCGAACGGTGGCCAATATCAAGTCCATCCGCATCAGGGATTTCGAAGCGCAAGTCGACAATAACAAGATCACCAGCTATCGAGTTAACGCGAATGTGTCTTTCATGTCCGAGAACCCGGGGAACCCGTCGCGGCAAGGCCGGGAGCCGGACGAGATGGCCGAACGCAATGTGCAGGAAAGTGCTGCCCACGGCGCCTGGCAGGACGATGCGTTGAAGGGAATCACCAAGCACCATCCGCAACGAGGTATCGAGCAGGTTGAAAGCCTGGAGCCGCAGGAAGCGCCTCCGAAGGAATAATCGAGGCGCGCGCCTGTTCAGCTAGCAGCCGTATTCGTCCAGCTTGTAGCGACGCGGTTTCAGGGAACGGCAAATTTCACGCGTCAGGCCGGTTTGCGGCAATGAGATGCCGCGCTCCTGCGCCATTGCGGCGATGATCGCCAGATCGTCTTGCGCCCATTCCATTTCGTTCGTGCCCCAGTGCTTCAACACGTCGTTATTGGCGCTGCTCTTCATCAGGGCCTCGCGCAGCATGTTCACGTCCAGCCCGTAGCGGTCCGCCAGCGCCAGCGCCTCGTGGTCGGCCACCACGCAGGCCCACAGGATCAGGTTGTTGGCGGCCTTTGCCACCTGTGCCGATCCGACCTTGCCCGTATGAACAATATCGGTCGAGTACGCGGCAAGCACAGGTTCAAGACGGTGAAAGACTGCCTCGTCTCCGCCAACGAACGACAGCAGGGTGCCGGTGTCGGCTGCGCGTCCGCCGCGGCAGACCGTGGCGTCGACCATGGCAACCTGGGCGCGGGCGGCGATGTCGGCCAGCTCCTGAACCGTGTCCGGCTTCACGGTCGAGAGCAATGCGACGATCGTGCCGGGGCGAACATGCGGCAGCATGCCGCGCCCGGAAATGAGTTCGCGCAGTTCGTTGTCGAAGCCGACGCACACGAGAATGGCATCACTGCCTGCCGCAAGCCCGGCGATACCGTTCGACCAGGTTGCGCCGCGCTCGACAACCGGCGCTTTCTTTGCCGGATTGAGGTCATGCACGAGCACCGTGAAGCCCTTGCGCGCAAGATGACCGATGATCGGCATGCCCATCCGTCCCGCACCAACGACGCCTACCGTCCTGATTTCCTTTGCTGCATTCATGCGCTTTTCCCCATTTTATTTCGCGGCGCCGTCCGTCGGGCGACCGGCAACGGTATCTTCGTAGAACTGGGTCCCTTTGTCGTAATCGATCAGCATGCGGGCGGGATCGATGAAGGTCGGTTTGAAGCGCTCAAGCGCGGCCTCGTCGCGTTTATGCATGGTCAGTTGCTGTTGCCCCTTCACGATGACCAGGCCTTCATTTAGCATGAAGTCGAAAAACAGCATCGCGGCATGCGGGTTCTTTGCCTTTTGAGCCACGCCGATGCCATCGCTGTAGGCAATGGTCGGTTGCAGGGCGATATAGTCGATGGGCGCTCCCTTGACCCGCGCCTTCTCGGGCAGGTAGCTGTATACCGACAGTGCGAACGGCACCTCGCCCGATACCACCAGATTGTTCAGCAGGGAATTACCGGAGCGTACCGATACGCCATTTTTTGCCACGATCTCGCGGAACAGGTTCAGCCCTTTTTCATCCCCCATCGCGTGCACCAGCGTGCGGAACCATTCCTGCGCCTTCGCTTCCACGCCGAGCCGGCCTTTCCACTTCGGGTCGAGCAGGTCGCTGAAGGTGCGCGGCAATTCTTCCTTGCTCACCAGCTGCGTGTTGTAGGCCTGAACGTAAACGTAGGCGCGTATGGCCACCCATTCGCCATGCGGCTGGAAAGCGCGCGGACTCAGGTCGCGCGTATAGGGGGAGCGCACCGCCTGCAGCAGCTTCTCCTGGTGCAGCGCTTCCATCACCAGCCCAGGCGCCTGAAGCACGTCGACTTCATTGCGCCCGCCGCGCGTTTCGGTCACTGTGCGTTGCAATACCTTTTGCGCACTTCCGCGCCAGAACGTGGTCTTGAGGCCATACTTTTTCTGGAATGCCTCGGTGATCTGCCGCATGTCGCGGTCGACCATCGACGTGTAGATCGTCAGCGGGCCTTCCTTGCGGGCGCCTTCCAGCAGGCGCTGTTCCCGGTCGGCTCCCTCATACGTATAGATGTCGTGCTGTTTGTCCTTCGTTTGCGCGAACGCGGATCCTGACAGGCCGATCAGGAACACGGCGGCTATTTTGCACACGACACGAACATCGTATGAGGTTTTTTTCCACATGCTGTTGTCTCCTAAGCCCAATGGATGGGCGTTTTTTATTTATCGGAACCTGCTTTTATTTTCTTCCGCTCTTGAGCACCACGTCCTCGTAGGAGGTGCGCCACTTTTCGATCTGCTCAATTGATACGTAGGGATCGACCAGTTTCACGCGCAATTTTCCCAGCGGAGAAGAAACGCCCACATTCGTCGGTACATAATCCATCTCAGCCAGCAATTTCTGCGCTTCCGGCGACAGCACGTAATCGTAGAACAGCATGGCGGCGTTCGGATGCGTTGCCTTCCGTGCGATGCCCATGCCGTTCGCCCGCGCGATTGCCGGTTCGAGCACAAACCAGTCGATCGGCGCACCTTCGCGTTTCGCCGCTGCCGGCATGTAGCTGTACACGGTGATGGCCATCGGCACTTCGCCGGCGATCACCAGGTTGTTAAGCACGGAAAGGCCATGGCGTACCGATACGCCGTTGCCTGCGACAAGGTTCTGAAACAGCTTGATGCCATTTTCTTCGCCCATGTCCTGCACTACCGCCGCGTACCATTCGGGAATCTTGGATTCGATCCCGAGTTTGCCTTTCCATTTCGGATCGAGCAGGTCCTGGTAGGTTTTCGGCAGGTCCTCTTTTTTGATCAGATTGGTGTTATATGCCTGCACCCAGACCGACAGGATCGACCCTACCCATTCGCGATGGGGCGGCACGCTGCCGGGAATCAGGTCCTTGAAATAGGGCGAAGTGGCCGGTTGAAGAATATTTTCGCGATGGAGCGCTTCCATCTTGAGAAAGTCGGTATAGATCGCGTCGACTTCATAGCGCTTCGCCAAGGTCTCGGCGGTGGTGCGCTGCAATACATTAACGCTGCTGGAGCGCCATACCTTGACCTTGATTCCGTATTTCTTTTCGAATGGAGCAATCAGGGCCTGGTGGTCCTTGGCTGCAATGCTCGTATAGAGCGTGAAGGTGCCTTCTTTCTGCGCGGCGGCGATCAGCTTCTGGTTTCTGTCCGGCCCGGTGTAATTAAGTAGCGATACATCCTGGGCCAGGGCGGGCAAGGCCGCGGTCAGGGCTGCAGATAAAAAAAACAAGCGCATCATAATCTTAAACATGGGCATCTCTTCCTCATTATTTAGATTGAACAGCAGCTGGTATTTCAATTGCAGGATATCTCAAGCGCGCCTCGAAAAAACACGCCGTTCCCCTATGCGGGAATGACATGCTTTTTTTTGAGGTTTATTACAGGAACGAACGGATTGTTGCCGGATTTTTCATCCGGCAAGGAAAAACGGCAGCTTGTATTGACAGATTAAGGGGATGTGGCGGGCAGGCGCGCCAGTGCCTGTCTCATTTCATCTTCGAAGCGGGCGACGATAGCGGCCAGGGGTTCGACGCGGTCAATGAAGGCGAGCGAGTGGCCGGCCGCCAACAGGCCTTTGGACCAGTCGCCGGTGACGTAGGCATTGCGGCCGATCTTGCCGGACACCAAAGGCAGCAGTTCCTGGATCGTGACTTGCGGATTGCCGGCCTCGATCGTCTTCACTGCGGCGGTGGTGTCGTTACGCAGGGTGCGGATGGTATTGCGCACCGATTGCATGCACAGGTCGGTGTCGGTCGGCCCGGCTTCCACCAGCCGGCGCTTGTAATCGGCATGGGCCCAGACCTCGTCGGCCACCACGAAGCGGGTACCGACCACGACTCCCGCGGCGCCCATCGCCAGCGCGGCGACGACCTGCGAGCCGTGGCCCGTGCCGCCGCCGATCAGGTAGGGAATGCTCAGATGGCTTTCCGCCCAGGCGGCGTTGACGAAGGAGCCGACCATGTCGAGTCCCGGGTGGCCGCCGCATTCTGCCCCGACAATCGCCACCGCGTCCACGCCGATGGCGGCGGCCTTGACCGCATAGCGCACCGCCGGCACCTTGTGCAGCACCTTCACGCCCGCGCCCTTCAGCAAGGGCATAAATTCCTCGGGGTTGCGGCCCGACGTTTCGACGAATTTCACGCCTTCGTCGACGATCAGTTCGAACACTTCGCGCGTCTTGGCGGCCGAGACCAGCTTGGGGAGCATGGACACGTTGACGCCGAACGGCCCGCCTTCGCACAGCTCGCGGCAGCGCCTGATCTCGGCGCGCAGGGCGTCGGGCTCGGGGAAGGTGGCGGCGGTGATGAAGCCGATGATGCCCGCGCGCGAGGCGGCGGCAACGTAGCGCGCGTCGGAGAGCCACATGAGGCCACCGGCGACGATTGGCAGGCGGGTGCCGAAAAGCTCGGTGCAGGGGGTGGGGAAGGGAGCCTGGGTCATCTTAAATGACGCCCTTCGCTTTCAGTTCGGCCAGTCTGGCGTCGGAGACGCCAAGCAGCGATTGCAGCACTTCCTGGGTTCCTTCGCCGAGCGTCGGCGGCGCTTTTCGCACCGGCAGCCGTTCGCCGTCGAATCGATAGGGGGGCGCCATCACCTTGATGTCGCCGGCCACCGGGTGTGTCTGGGTGGTGACCAGGCCGGCGTCGGTGGCGCGCTTGGAGGTCAGCGCTTCGTGCAGGCCGGCCACCTCGCCGCAGGGAATGCCGGCGCCGGCCAGGCGTTCGAGTAAGTCCTTGCGCTTGCGGCGACCGAGTTCGAAGGTCAGGATCGGCACCAGGATGTCGCGGTTGGCCGAGCGTTTCAGGTTGGTCTTGAAGCGTTCGTCGGTGGCCAGTTCGGGGCGCTCGATCACGTCGGTGCAAAAACGGGCGAACTGGCTGTTGTTGCCGCATGCGACCACCAGCGGGCCGTCGGCGGCATCGTATACGCCGTAGGGCATGATGGACGGATGGGCGTTGCCATAGCGCGGTGGATCCTCGCCGATGAGCAGCGCCTCCAGTCCATAGTAGGCGGTGATCATCAGGCCGCAATCGAACAGCGCCATGCCGATGTCGCGGCCCTTGCCGGTTTTTTCACGCTGGTAGAGTGCGGCCAGTACCGCTTGTGCGGCATACATGCCGGTCATGGTGTCGACCACCGCCGTGCCGAACTTGAGGGGCGGGCGATTCGCCTCGCCGTTCAGGGCCATCAGGCCGGACTCGCCCTGGATCACCAGGTCGTAACCAGGGCGCGCCGCTTCCGGCCCGCTGCGGTCGTAGCCGGTGATCGAGCAGTAGATCAGGCCGGGATTGTCGGCGCTCAGTTGCGCATATCCCAGTCCCATTTTCTCTATGCCGCCGAATTTGAAGTTCTGCAGGACGACATCGCTTTTCAGGGCCAGCTCGCGCGCGTATTGCTGGCCTTCTTCGGTTTGCAGATCGAGGCAGATCGAACGCTTGTTGCGGTTGACGCTATTGAAGTAGGGGGTCTCGGTCGCGCCGATGCGCAGGCCCCAGTCGCGCGTGTCGTCGCCGCGCTCCGGGTGCTCGACCTTGATCACTTCGGCGCCCAGGTCGCCCAGGATCATGGCGCACCACGGCCCCGCCAGCACCCGGGAAAGGTCAAGCACGCGTACGCCGGCCAGCGGCAGCGAAGATTGTATGTCGGACATTGCAACTCCAGATAGTCAAAGATCCTTGCACCGCAGCGCAAGGAAAAGGGGTTTCGGATTCAATCTATTGCTGAATAAAAACCGTTTACATTGTCGGGCTGGTGCCGTCGACGGGTTGTGAGCATAACCTTCAACACGAGGCTCGACTTCGTCGTTTCCGCCATTGGCGAACCTGACTTCCCGCGCAGGCGGGAACCGCATTTCTTCGTCGTTCCCGCGAAAGCGGGAACCCCATTTGCACGCAAAGTGGTGGGACATACCTAATCCACTGTCCGCATAAATTGGGTTCCCGCCAAGGGGGGCGCCATCGGCCGGGAACGACGTGCAAATGTCAACGTTTTTATTCCGGACAACAGTGCGCCTTTAGCCGGCATCGATGGCATGCGCACAAAATGGGGTTCCCGCCTTCGCGGGAACGACGTGGATCAGGGACAGTAATGAGGCTCAATCGGGATTCGGTTTTCCGCGCAGCGCAGCGAAATCCGGTGCGCGCTTGGCAAGGAATGCGCCGATGCCTTCGGCCGCTTCGCAATCACCCTGCGACTCGACCATCATCTGCGCTTCCAGCTCCATTTGAGCGTCCATGTCCGCGCCGTACGCGTTCCGGCATAGTCTCTTGATGCGGGCGCCGGCGCGTGCCGGTCCGTTCGCGATACGGGCGGCCAGCGCCACCGCCTCGGCCAGCGCCGCGCCCTTGTCGGTGATCCGGTTCAGCGCGCCCATCGCGTACATG
>JBAQKU010000119.1:0-2038 GCA_049301315.1 Telluria sp. | reverse complement strand
GAGGCGGGAACCTAATTTCGCCGCGTCACAGCAGCTAAATGGGGTTCCCGCCTGCGCGGGAATGACGGGATAATATGGCTAATCAGAGATCCGCAGGCCCTTTCGCGACAGCCTCGTCTGCGGGGCTTCTCCGGGAATTCGGCGAGCACAGCTCGCTGCCGGAGAAGCGACTTGCGCTTGCAAGCGCAAGGCTCTCCGATTCGTCCGACCAAAGGGAAATCGCCCTGCGATTTCTTGCTCTTCACCTCCACCACCGCATTCCAAAAAACCGCCCGGTGGGCGGTTTTTTCTTGTCTGCCCTCCGTCCATGAAGGCGCTGTTCCGCCCGCGAGCCAAGACAATTCCAGGAACGCCGCTACTCCGGCAGATCGTTCAGCTCGTAGCTGGTGCTACGCCCGCCAGCATCCGATTTCCGCAGCACGCCCCGTGCAAGCAGGTCGTTGATGTCGCGCAGAGCCGTGTCCGGCGAGCATTTGGCGATGGCTGCCCACTTGCTGCTGGTGAGCTTGCCTTCGAACCCGTCGAGCAACTTGTTCAACAACTTCACCTGTCGCTCGTTAAGTGGCGTGGTCGCCCAGCGCTGCCAGAACCGCGCCTTGGTCAGCACGGCGTCGAGCGCATGCTGCGCCTGATCGACGGCGCGATGGAGCGTGTCGAGGAACCAGGCAAGCCACTCGGTGACATCCAGCGACCGCTTCTGGGTCCGCTCCAGGATGTCGTAGTAGGCCTTGCGTTCGCGCTGGATCTGAGCCGACAAACTGTAGAACCGCTGTGGACTGCCATCGGCACGCGCCAGCAGCAGATCGCCGATGGCCCGGGCAATACGGCCATTGCCGTCGTCGAACGGATGCAGGGTGACGAACCACAGGTGGCCGAGGCCAGCCTTGAGCAGCGGCGGTTCGTTCGATGGACCATTCAGCCAGTCGAGGAAGCGGCTGGTTTCGGCTTCAAGGCGATTGGCGGGCGGCGCTTCAAAATGCACCCGCTGCCGACCGATCGGGCCGGACACCACTTGCATCGGACCACTGGCATCATCGCGCCAGCCGCCGACTTTGATCTTGGAAAGGCCGGAGTAGCCGGTCGGAAACAGCGCAGCATGCCAGCCGAACAGACGCTCCCGCGACACCGGCGCATGGCAGTTGGCCGTGGCGTCGAGCACCATCTCGACCACGCCCTCGACGTGGCGGTCGACCGGAGCGAGCGCGCCGATATCTACACCCAACCTGCGGGCGATGGACGAGCGCACGGTTTCCACGTTGAGCTGCTCACCCTCGATCTCGCTGGTCTTGACCACATCCTCGGTAAGCGCAGCGAGGCTCGCCTGGTCGCGCAAGGCCATGCCCACATCGGCCAGGCGCCCCATCAACAGCCCCTGGGCGCGACTGACCTCGGCCATAGGGCCAGCGAGTCCCGCCAGATCGAAGCGCCAGTTCGGCCAGTCACCGGCCTGCCAGATGTATTCGTAATCGCCGCTATTCATGCGGAGATTATGGACTGCGTTCTCCGCATCCGCAAGCCATTCCCCGCATAAAATGCGGGGAATAGGATCACCATTCACCCCTCCCCCCCACCGCATTTTTTTCACCCGAGCGCCAACGGGCGGCGAAAAGCGAACCTGCACAAGCGAATGTCACAGTTGCGCAATCGCAAAATGCGAACCAACAAGGGGACAATAATGTTATTTCCGCGCACAAACACCGTGCCGCATGACATCGCTTGGAGGTCGCCTTGGCGCAATTGTTTACGGCTGGCTTTCTTGACCGCCTTCTCCACGACCCCGACGAACCCGCACGCGGCGGCCACGGCATCGACCTGACACTGGCGCAGTTCAAGAGTGGCGTCGCGCGTGACCTGGAAGCGCTGCTCAATACCCGCACCGCCATTTCGCACGAAGCCCTGGCCGGCTATCCGGAATGCAGCAACTCCATCCTGAATTATGGCTTGAGCGATTTTTCGCACCTGTGCCTTGGCAGCAGCGTTGACCGGGACACGATCTGCGCGGCCGTGAAGGTAGCGATCGAGCGGCACGAACCGCGGC
>JBAQKU010000118.1:0-2416 GCA_049301315.1 Telluria sp. | reverse complement strand
GCCCTGCTGGCCGCGAGCAGCTGCGCCTGGCTCGCGCTGGCCTGGGCCATCAGCCGCCACGACCCCGGCTTCGCCACCACCGGCCCGCTCGCCAGCAACCTGTTCCTGCTGGCCGTGGCCGTGCCCTTCCAGTGGCAACTGGCGCAGCGCCGCTCGCGCCACCTGCTCGACACCCTGCGCCAGTACGTCGCGCGCGAAGTGGTCGAGCAACTGCTGCTGAGCGACCTGAAAGACCCCCTGAAACCGGCCCAGCGCGACGTCACCACCCTGATCGCCGACATGGAAGGCTATACCACCCACGTCGAAGCGCTGCCGGTCGAGGAAGCGGCCCGGCTCACGCGCGATTTTCTCGACTGCCTGACCGGCCCCGTGCTCGACAAGCACGGCACGCTCGACAAGTACACCGGCGACGGCCTGGTCGCATTCTGGGGCGCGCCGCTGCCGATCGCGGACCATGCCGACCTGGCGCTCGACGCGGCGCGCGACATCACCGAGCGCGTGCGGCGCATGAGCGAACAGCGGGTGCAGGCGGGCGGGCGGGCGCTGCGGGTGCGCATCGGGATCGAAAGCGGGCTGGCGATGGCGGGCGACTTCGGCACCTCGTTCCGCTCGATCTACACCGCGGTGGGCGACAGCGTCAATACCGCATCGCGCCTGGAACAGGCGGCGCGCGACTATCCACACGACGTCATCGTCGGCGCCGGCACGGTGGCGCGGGCGCGGCGCCACACCTTCATTTTTTTAGGCGAGAAGCTATTGCGCGGCAAGGAAAAGAGCACTACCCTGTTCGCCTTTGACGACGGCCACGTGGCCAACAACGCCATGGTCCGCACCAACACAGACGAGCCGGTCATGCAGGAACCGGCTGCATGAGGGGCAGCAAAGCCGCCTGCGCGCTCGCCGCCCTGCTGGCGCTGACCTGCGCCCTGCCCGGCCTGGCCCAGACGGCGCCGCCGCAGCCGCCCGACCTGTACCAGGAAGCGCTCGAGTCGATTGCCGAAGGGCGCAACAAGGACGCCAGCGAAACGCTGGCGCGCGTGATCGAGAGCGAACCGCTGCACGCCGGCGCCTGGCTCGACCTGGCGCTGATCCAGTGCGCGCTCGGCCACAAGGACGAGGCCGAGCGGATCTTCAAACGGATCGAACAACGCTTCGCCCCGCCGCCCGGCATCATCGAACTGATCCAGGATGCGCGCGCCAAGGGCTGCGACAAGTGGCAGGCGCACAGCTACGGCTCGCTCGCGCTGGCGCGCGGGATCGACCAGAACGTGAACCAGGGCGCGGCCAACTCGATCTTCACGCTCACCCGCGACGGCGTACCGGTGGACCTGGTGCTGCTGCCCGAATTCCTGCCGCAGCACGACCAGTACACCGTGCTGTCGGGCGAATACCTGCGCGACCTGACTCCCAACGGCACCATCGGCTTTGCCCAGTTCCAGACGCGCCGCAACGACAGCCTGACCCGGTACGACAGCGCCTCGCTGTTCGGCGGGGTGGAAACGCCGTGGCGCGTGGGCCGCTGGACCGTGCGCGGCACCGCCATGTTCGGCATGATCAGCCTGGGCGGCCATCTGTACCAGCGCCAGGCGCAGGTGCAGGCGCGGGTCGGGCCGCTCATGCCGCTGCCGGGCGGCGCCCAGTTCCACGTAACGGCCGCGCTGACCCACTCCAATTACCTGACCCTGCAGAACTTCGATTCGAACACGGCCGAACTCAAGGGGCAGCTCAGCTACCGGGCCGACGATTTCTCGGCCAGCGCCAGCGCCGGCTTCCTGCGCGACCATGCGGTCGGCGCACGCGCGGGCGGGGACCGCCACGGCTGGCTGATGACGCTGCAGGCGCGGCGAGCGCTGGGCGAGCTGTTTACCGGCGAGCTTGGCTACGTGCACCAGGACTGGCGCAGCGACAGCGCCTATTCGCCCGGCGTGATCGACATCGCGCGCCACCAGCTCACCCGAGTGTTGCGCGCCACCCTCATTTACCCGATCGGCAAGAACCAGAACCTCCTGCTCGAGGCACGCCATGTGTCTAATAAGGAAAACATTTCTCTCTTTCAGTACAATAATCGTCAATTGCAGCTGAGCTGGCAATGGAACGGGCTGTGACCGGCTACAATCGGCCCGATGACAAACTTGATTGACGACAATACGATGGTTTTGCAATTAGCGCTTTTTATAACGGCCTTCGCGGTTGTGGCGGCCGGCTGCCTGGTGCCGAACAGCTGGCTGCCGCCGCTTCCCAACGACAAGCTGCTGCATTTCGGCTGCTTTGGCGGGCTGGCCGCACTCGCGCTGCCGCTGGCGAGCAACCGCAGCGAAGGCGCAATGCTGCTGGCCGGCCTGCTGGTGGCCAGTTGGGCGATCGAATGCCTCCAGCAATTGCTGCCCGACCGCAAATTCTGTTGGCGCGACATGGC
>JBAQKU010000117.1:0-14560 GCA_049301315.1 Telluria sp. | reverse complement strand
CAGGCGGGAATCCATACTGCGCGGAATAGGATACGAAGCATGGATCCCCGCTTGCGCGAGGATGACGGGTTGCGGGCTTTCTTCCTCCAGCCCGTCATTCCCGCGCAGGCGGGAATCCATACTGCGCGCAATAGGATACGAAGCATGGATCCCCGCTTGCGCGAGGATGACGGGTTGCGGGCTTGCTTCGAGCGGCCCTATGGTGACTGGTTTTGTGGTTGCCTCGAGGCCGAGCCGTCCGAAGGCCGCCCGGACCGAGTCATACCAGGGGTGCGACCAGTCGATCTGCGACAGCATGGCCGACGCTTACAGCATCTTCCAGTTGATCTGCTCGCCACCGTTGAGCGGAACCAGTCTGGAGTCCGCCATCGGCACCGTTTCCGGCAGGGTCCAGGTTTCGCGCTTCAAGGTCACGCTGCCGCTATTGCGCGGCAGGCCGTAAAAGGCGGGACCGTTGAAACTGGCGAATGCTTCGAGCTTGTCGAGCGCCCCGGCGCGCTCGAACGCTTCGGCATACATCTCCATCGCGTGCAGCGCGGTGTAGCAGCCTGCGCAGCCGCAGGCATTTTCCTTGGCGCCGATCGCATGCGGCGCCGAATCGGTGCCGAGGAAGAAGCGCTCGTCGCCGCTGGTCGCGGCCGTCACCAGCGCGAGCCGGTGCTCTTCGCGCTTGAGCACGGGCAGGCAGTAGTAATGCGGGCGAATGCCGCCCTTGAAAATCTCGTTGCGGTTGTACAGCAGGTGGTGCGCGGTGATGGTGGCGCCGATCGGTCCGTCCGCTTCGGCCACGTACTGCGCCGCGTCCTTGGTGGTGATGTGCTCGAACACGATGTTCAGGGCCGGCATGTCGCGCCGCAGCGGACGCATCACGCGCTCGATGAACACCGCCTCGCGGTCGAACAGGTCGATCTCGGGGTCGGTCACTTCACCGTGCACCAGGAACGGCATGCCCACTTCCTGCATCACCTCGAGCGTCTTGTAGCAGCGCGTCAGGTCGGTCACGCCGGCGTCCGAATTGGTGGTAGCTCCCGCCGGATACAGTTTGACCGCATGCACGAAACCGCTGTCCTGCGCGCGCAGGATTTCGTCCGGGTCGGTGTTGTCGGTCAGGTACAGGGTCATCAGCGGCTCGAAGCTCATGCCCGCAGGCAGCGCCGCCAGGATGCGCTCGCGGTAGGCGTGCGCGGCGGCGGTCGTGGTCACGGGCGGCCGCAGGTTGGGCATCACGATGGCGCGGCCGAACTGGCGCGCGCTGTGCGGCAGCACGCTGGCCATCGCCGCGCCGTCGCGCAGGTGCAAATGCCAGTCGTCGGGGCGCGTGATGGTCAGGCTGGCAGGGGTATCGGGAAGTGACATGGCGGTTTCCAAAAAACGAATTCCGTCATTTTACCCCTCGCATGGCCTGCCCGGCTTGCTTGTACCTCAGGCAATGGCAAAGCGCCGCTGCAGGTGCTGCACCAGCCTCGACAGCGCGAAGCACAGGACAAAATACACAAGCGCGACGAACAGGTACATTTCGACCAGCCTGCCGTCGCGCTGGGCGACCTTGCTGGCGGCGCCCACGAAGTCGGGTATCGACAGCACATACACCAGCGAGACATCCTGGAACAGGACGATGGTTTGCGTCAGCAGCACCGGAATCATGTTGCGGAACGCTTGCGGCAGCACGATGTGGCGCATGTTTTGCCAATAGTTCATCCCGAGCGCCTGCCCGGCCCACACTTGCCCGCGCGGCACCGAGGCGATCCCGCCACGCATGATCTCGCAGTAGTAGGCGGCCTCGAACAGCGTGAACGTGATCAAGGCCGACCAGAACGGCCCCACCTTTACCGGCTCGGCCGCGCCGATGACCCAAGCGGCCAGGTACGGCACCAGGAAGTAGAACCAGAAGATCACCAGCACCAGCGGCACCGAGCGCACCAGGTTCACGTAGCCGGCTGCGAACAGCGCAACACCCTTGAGGCTGGACAGGCGCATCAGCGCCAGCAGCGTGCCGAGGACTATGCCTCCGATCATTGCCAGCAAGGTCAGCTTGACCGTGAACAGCATGCCGACCTGGAACAGGTAGACCCAGGAGCGCGCGATGACGTCGAAATCGAATTCGGTGAACATCTTACGCCCCGCCCGCGAGGGCGCCGGGAAGCGCGGCCCTGCGTTCGATCTGGCGCATCAGCGCCACCACCAGCAGGTTGACCAGCACGTAGATCAGGGTGGCCGCCGTGAAGGCTTCAAACACCTGGAACGAGAACTCCTGCACGGCGCGCGCGCTGGCCGTCAGTTCCATCAGGCCGATCGTGAGGGCGACTGAACTGTTCTTGATGATGTTCAGGAATTCGCTGGTCAGCGGCGGCAGGATGATGCGCAGTCCCAGCGGCAGCAGCACGAAGCGGTAGGTTTGCGGCAGGGTCAGGCCGAGCGCGGTGGCCGCCAGTTTCTGCCCGCCGGACAGGGCCCCGATGCCGGCCGCGACCTGCACCGCCACGCGTGCGGAAGTAAAAAAACCGAGACAGACCACGGCCGTGAAGAATGGCGCGTCCGGCAGCGACTTGAGCCAGTCGCCGGCGAATCGCGGCAGCAGTTCCGGCAGCACGAAGAACCACAGGAACATCTGCACCAGCAGGGGAATATTGCGAAACAGCTCGATGTAGGCGCTGGCGAGGCGCCGCGGCAACGCACCCGGCAAGGTGCGCAAGGTGCCCACCGCCAACCCGAGCACCAGCGCCATGACCCAGGCCGCCAGTGCGCTCGCCAATGTCCACCACAGGCCGGCCAGCAGCGTGTCCATGTAGGTGTGGACACCGTCCGGAGAGAGCTCGCGGAAAATCCCCCAGTGCCAGTGGTAGTTCATCTCAATCTGACTCCGGTTGAAACCCCGGCCTTCCGGCCGGAGCGCAGACAATACCCCGGCATGAAGGACTGCCGCACTTCAATGGTTGCTACTTGCCGGCTGCGCCCTGTGCTGCCGGCAGCGCGTACGCGGCCGGATCGCCCGAATCGGTCGGGTTGGCGATGGCGGCCTTGAGCTGCGGCGTCATCGGGAAATTCAGGTTGATGCCGCGCGGCGGAATCGGGCTCTGGAACCACGTGGCGTAGATGCGCCCGAATTCGTCCGACTGGTAGACCCGCTTGAGCGCCGCGTCGACCGCCTGCTTGAAGGCGGGGTCGTCGCGCCGCAGCATGATCGCGTACGGCTCGACCGACAGCGCCTCCTGCGAGATTTGATAGTCGCCCGGCGACTTGGCGCTCGCCACCTGGGCGGCGAGCAGGATGTCGTCGTTGGCGTGGGCCTGGGCGCGCCCGGTCTCGAGCATCAGGAATGACTCGGGGTGGTCCTTGCCGACCACGATGTTCATGCCGAGCCCGCGCTCCTTGTTGAGCATCGTCATCTGCTTGAGGGTGGTGGTGCCCGCACTGACCACCAGCGTCTTGCCCTTCATGTCGGCCAGTGTGCGGATGCCGGATGACTTCTTCGACAGCAGGCGGTTCGAAACCACGAACATGGTCGGCGCAAACGCGACCTGCTTCTGGCGTTCGAGGTTATTGGTGGTCGAACCGCACTCGAGGTCGATGGTGCCGTTGGCCATGAGCGGGATGCGGTTGGCCGACGTCACCGGGTTCATCGCCACCTTGATGGCGGGCAGCCCCAGCTGCTTTTTCAGCGCCTCCACCACCTTCAGGCACAAGTCGACCGAATAGCCCCGGTATTGTTGCTTGTCATCAAGAAAGGAAAAGGGGATCGAGCCGTCGCGCACGCCCAGCGTGATCGCGCCGCTGCGCTTGATCTTGGCCAGCGTTCCCGTCAGTTCCTGGGCGCTGGCCTGGAAGGCGGCGCCGGCAAGTGCGGCGCACGCGAGTACCACAAGCAATCTTGCTGGTTTCATGATTTCCTCCTGCACATAAGACTACACGTGAGTCCGATTTACTGCAAACCAAGCTGTGCCGTTTGTGCGGCAGGTCAGGCTCAATGAATGATCTTGGCCAGGAATTCGCGCGCGCGCTCGGAACGCGGGGCGCCGAAAAACGCCTCGGTCGGGCTGTCCTCGATGATCTTGCCGTGGTCCATGAAGACGATACGGTCCGCCACCTTCTTGGCGAACCCCATTTCATGGGTGACCACCATCATGGTCATGCCTTCCTGCGCCAGGGCGACCATCACGTCGAGCACCTCGTTGATCATTTCCGGGTCGAGCGCGGAAGTGGGCTCGTCGAACAGCATCGCGATCGGATCCATCGACAGCGCGCGCGCGATCGCCACGCGCTGCTGCTGGCCGCCCGAGAGCTGGCTTGGGAACTTGTCCTGCTGCGCCAGCAGGCCGACCCGGTCCAGGTACTTGAGCCCCTTGGCGGTGGCTTCATCGAGGCTGCGCCCGAGCACCTTGGTCTGTCCGAGCGTGAGGTTCTCGCGCACCGACAAATGCGGGAACAGTTCGAAGTTCTGGAACACCATGCCGATGCGCGCGCGCAGCGAGGACAAGTTGGTCTTCGGATCGCCCACCGATACGCCGTCGACCACAATTTCTCCCTTCTGGAACGGCTCGAGCCCGTTCACGGTCTTGATCAGGGTCGACTTGCCGGAGCCGGACGGGCCGCAAATGACGACCACGTCGCCCTTGTCCACATGCGTGCTGCAGTCGTCCAGTACCTGGAAGGCGCCATACCACTTGCTGACATTTTTTAATTCAATCATCGGACGTTCACAGTCTGTTCGTTGGTCGAAACCGAAGGCCGGCGGGGCCGCAAGCGAGCTTGACAGTACCCGAAACGCCTAGGATACTGCCAAACTCGCCAATGGCATCATTACCAACTGGCTTGTTCGCTCACAAAATAACACTATTTTGCCCGAGAACTCACGGCGACAGACGATCTCTTGTCGCGGCATCGACAATATTAGAGGAAAACTCAGCACATGAATAACCGCAACCGCCTGACCGTCTACATCCTCGTGGGCCTGGTGCTGGGGATCGCCGTCGGCTATGTCGCCAACGGCAGCCTGGCCAATCCGGCCGGCTTCGCCGACACCATGGCCCTGATCACCACGCTGTTCCTGAGGCTGATCAAGATGATCATCGCGCCGCTGGTGTTCTCCACGCTGGTGGTCGGCATCGCCAAGATGGGCGACGCCAAGGAAGTCGGACGGATCGGGGTCAAGGCCCTGGGCTGGTTCGTGATCGCCTCGGTCATCTCGCTCTCGCTCGGCCTGGTCCTGGTGAACATTTTCCGCCCGGGCGACGCGCTGGCGCTGAGCGCGGCCGTGCCGCCGGCCGGCACCGCTTCGGGAATCGCCACTTCCAGCCTCACGCTCAAGGAATTCGTCACCCACCTGGTGCCTTCCTCGATCGTGGACGGCATGGCCAGGAACGAGATCCTGCAGATCGTGATCTTCTCGCTGTTCTTCGGCACCGCGGCAGCTGCCGTAGGCACGCGCGCCAACCCGCTGATCGACGCGATCGACGGCATTGCGCACATCATGCTCAAGGTGACCGGCTATGTCATGAACCTGGCGCCGATCGCGGTGTTCGCAGCCGTTGCCGGCATCATCGCGAAAAGCGGCGTGGGCGTGCTGGCGACGTACGGCGTGTTCATGGGCGAGTTCTATCTCGGGATCGCGCTGCTGTGGGTGGTGCTGACACTGATCGGGTTCATGTTCCTGGGGCCGCGCGTGCTCAAGCTGCTGGCCGAACTGCGCGAGCCTACACTGCTCGCCTTTTCCACCGCGTCGTCGGAAGCTGCGTTCCCGAAAACACTGGAAGGCCTCGAGCGTTTCGGCGTGCGCAACCGAATCGCTTCGTTCGTGCTTCCGATCGGGTACTCGTTCAACCTGGACGGCTCGATGATGTACTGCACCTTCGCGACCGTGTTCATCGCGCAGGCCTACGGCATCGAGATGTCGCTCGGCACCCAGCTGACCATGATGCTGGTGCTGATGCTGACCTCCAAAGGCATGGCTGGCGTGCCGCGCGCGTCGCTGGTGGTGATCGCCGCCACCCTGTCCCAGTTTAATATTCCGGAGGCCGGCCTGCTGCTGCTGCTCGGGATCGACCACTTCCTCGACATGGCGCGTTCGGCCACCAACGTGGTCGGCAACGGCATCGCGACGGCCGTGGTGGCGAAGTGGGAAAACGAACTGACCACGCCGGTCCCGGACCAGAAGGATTTGGCGAACGTGCCGCTGCCGTAATGGGCCGCGCAGGCTGATGGTTTGCGCGCTTGTTAAACCCGTTTCTCCCCACCGCTTGGAGCACGTCATGCAAAAACTGCCCGCCTTAGGTCTTGTGCTGGTTCTCAATGGCGCTGGCGCCGCAACCCAGACGCTCGACTGCGGCCGCCTGCTCGACGTCAAGGCAGGCGTATGGCGCGAGCGCGTCAGCGTGCTGGTCGAGGACAAGGTCATCAAGTCGGTCACGCCGATGGCGCCAGGTGCCGGGCACCTCGACCTGTCGGCCTATTCCTGCCTGCCCGGCTTCATCGACATGCACGTGCACCTGACCGGTGAAACCCAAAAACAGGTCGATGCGCTGCGCGACACACTGACCCAGAATCCGGCGGACCTTGCCTACCGCTCCATCGCGTATGCGGAGCGCACCCTGATGGCCGGCTTTACGACCGTGCGCGACCTCGGCGCCAGCGACGGCCTGAACGTCTCGCTCAAGCGCGCCATTGCCGCCGGGACGATCGTCGGGCCACGCATGTTCACATCCGGAAAATCGATCGCCACCACTGGCGGGCACGCCGACCCGACCAACAACCTGTCGCAGCGCTTGAGCCGGGCGCTTGGCAATCCGGGTCCCGAAGAAGGCGTCGTCAATAGCGCCGAGGAAGCGCGCCAGGCGGTCAGGGCGCGCTACAAGGAAGGGGCGGACCTGATCAAGGTGACCGCGACCGGCGGCGTGTTGAGCCAGGCCCGCAGCGGCCAGAATGCCCAGTACACGGAAGACGAACTGCGCGCGGTCATCGGCACGGCCAAGGATTACGGCTTCCGGGTGGCGGCGCATGCGCATGGCGCCGAAGGCGTGAAACGCGCACTGCGCGCCGGCGTCGACTCGATCGAGCACGGCACGCTGATGGACGACGAGTCCATCGCCCTGTTCAAGAAAACCGGGGCCTGGTATGTGCCGACCATCGCGGCCGGCCGCTACGTGGCCGACAAGGCCAAGGAAGCCGACTACTACTCGCCGCTGGTGCGCCCGAAAGCGGCGGCCATCGGACCGTTGATCCAGGCCACGCTGGGACGCGCCTACAAGGCCGGCGTGAAGATCGCGTTCGGCACCGATGCCGGCGTGTTCCCGCACGGCGAGAACGCCAAGGAGTTTGCCTACATGGTTGAAGCCGGCATGCCGGCGCTCGCTGCCATCCGTGCGGCCACGCTGGGCGCGGCCGAACTGCTCGACCAGTCGCCGCGCCTCGGTTCGGTCGAACCCGGCTTTGCGGCCGATATCGTCGCCGTCAGCGGCGATCCGCTGCGCGACATCACGATTCTTCAGCAGGTCAGGTTTGTCATGAAGGATGGCGTGGTCTACAAGAAGCCGTGACGCCATCGCGCGCTTCAAAAATTTAACAAGGAGATCGCATGCTGCACCAAAAGACCGCGCAATCGATGATTGCGCTATTCGGGTTTTTGTTTCTCGTCGCAACCGCAACCCATGCCAAGGACGCTGCGCCGAAGCTGGCCAACGTCACCATCCTGGCGACCGGCGGCACCATCGCCGGCACCGGCGCCAGCAGCACCACGACGGTCGGCTATACGGCGGCCACGGTCGGCGTCCAGAGCCTGATCCAGGCGGTGCCGGAATTGGCCAAGGTCGCCAACGTCACCGGCGAGCAGGTGTTCCAGATCGCCAGCGAGAACATGAGCAATGAGCACTGGCTCACGCTGGCCAAGCGCGTCAACGCGCTGCTGGCGCAAGACAAGGTGGACGCAATCGTCATCACGCACGGCACCGACACCCTGGAAGAAACCGCCTACTTCCTCAATTTGGTGGTCAAGAGCAGCAAGCCCGTGGTGCTGGTGGGCGCGATGCGGCCATCGACGGCGCTGTCGGCGGACGGTCCGATCAACCTGTACAACTCGGTGCTGCTGGCGGCCAGCCCGGATGCGGTCGGCAAAGGCGTGCTGGTGGCGATGAACGACCAGATCCAGGGCGCGCGCGACGTCACCAAGACCAACACCTCGACGCTCGACGCCTTCCGCACCAGCGAGCTGGGACTGCTCGGCTACATCCAGGGCGGCAAGCCATTCTTCTATCGCCAGTCGCTGCGCAAGCACACGGTCGACACCGAGTTCGATGTGAGCGGCCTGCAGGCACTGCCGCAAGTGGAGGTGGTGTACGCATATGCGAACGTCGGGCCGGTCGCGGTCGATGCGTTCGTTGCGGCCGGCAGCAAGGGCATCATCCACGCGGGCGTGGGCGATGGCAGTTTGGCCGCGAAGGTGGTTCCGGCGCTCACGGCGGCGCGCAAGAAGGGGGTTGTGATCGTGCGCGCCAGCCGCGTCGGCCAGGGCATCCTGGCGCGTAACGGCGAGGCGAACGACGACCAGCTCGATTTCGTCGCAGCCGATACGCTCAATCCACAGAAGGCGCGCATCCTGCTGATGCTGGCGCTGACCAAGACCAGCAGCACCAGGGAAATTCAGCGGATGTTCTATACCTACTGATTGTTCGAGCTGACTTTATTCCAGTTCCAGAGCCGGCGACGCCAGCGCTTCATCCTGCCTGGCCTGCTGGCGTTCCCACATCTGCGCGTACAGCCCGTTGCCCGCCAGCAGCGACTGATGGGTGCCGCGTTCGACGATCCGGCCGTGATCGAGCACCAGGATCTGCTGCGCGTCGGCCACCGTCGAGAGCCGGTGCGCGATCACCAGCGTGGTGCGGTTCTTCGCTATTTCCTTGAGCTGGCTCTGGATCGCTTGCTCGGCTTTCGAGTCAAGCGCGGAAGTGGCTTCGTCGAAAATGAGGATCGCTGGATTCTTGAGCAAGGTGCGCGCGATCGCCACCCGTTGTTTCTCGCCGCCTGACAGCTTGAGCCCGCGCTCTCCGACCATGCTGGCGTAGCCATCCGGCAAGGACTCGATAAAGTCGTGGATCGAGGCGGCGCGCGCGGCGGCCACGATCTCTTCCTTCGTCGCGCCCGGCTTGCCGTAGCTGATGTTGTATTCGATCGTGTCGTTGAACAGCACCGTGTCCTGCGGCACGATCCCGATCGCCGCGCGCAGCGATGCCTGGGTCACGTCGCGCAGGTCCTGGCCGTCGATGGTGATGTTGCCGGCGCTGACGTCATAGAAGCGAAACAGCAGGCGCGACAAGGTCGACTTGCCGGAGCCGCTGTGCCCGACCACGGCGGTGGTGGTCCCGGCCGGAATCGTGAAGTCGACATCGAACAGGATCTGGCGTTTGCTCTCGTAGCTGAAATCGACATGCGAAAATGTCACCTGTGCGCCGTGCGTGACGAGGGGCCTGGCGTCCTTGGCGTCGGCAACCTCGCGATTTTGGTCGAGCAGCAAGAACAGGCGTTCCATGTCCGCCAGGCTTTGCTTGATCTCGCGGTAGATCACGCCAAGGAAGTTGAGCGGCTGGTACAGCTGGATCATGAACGCGTTTACCAGCACCAGGTCGCCCAGCGTCATGCTGCGGTCCATCACGCCGAGCGTGGCGCGCCACAGGATCAGGGTGACGGCGATGGCGATGATCGTCGACTGTCCGGTGTTGAGCAGCGACAGCGAGGTTTGCGATTTGACCGCGGCCGACTCGTAGCTTTGCAGGCCCGCGTCGTAACGCCGGGCTTCGTAGTCTTCGTTGCCGAAATACTTCACCGTCTCGTAATTGATCAGCGAGTCGACCGCCTTGGTGTTGGCCTTCGAATCGAGGTCGTTCATGGTGCGCCGCAAGTGGGTGCGCCAGTCCGTCACCAGCACCGTGAAGGCGATGTAGCTCACCAGCGCGACCACGGTGATGGCGCTGAACCAGATGTTGTAGTGCGTCACAAGGTAGGCGAGCACCAGCGTCATTTCGACCAGTGTCGGCAGAATGTTAAATAAGGTAAATGAAATCAGCGAGCTGACGCCGCGCGTGCCGCGCTCCATGTCGCGCGTCATGCCGCCGGTCTGGCGGTTCAGGTGGAAGCGCAGCGACAGCGAGTGCAGGTGCCGAAACACCCTGAGCGTAATGGTGCGCACCGCGCGTTGCGTGACGCGGGCGAACATGAATTCGCGCAGCTCGGTAAACAAGGTCGTGGACAGGCGCAGCAAGCCATACGCGACCAGCGCGCCGAGCGGCAGCACCAGGACGGCGCGCGGATCGCTCACGCTAATGCTCAGTTCGTCGATCAGCTTCTTGAGCACCAGCGGCACGCCGACATTGGCCAGCTTGGCGCCGACCAGGAAGCCGAGCGCGGCCAGCACCCGCCACTTGTAGACCCACAGGTAGGGGAACAGGGTTTGCAGGGTCGACCAGTCGTTGCGGGTGGTGGGCGCGCCGGCCGGCGCGTCGGGAAGTCTGGTTGAATGGTGGCGGCGCATGGCGAATGTCTGGGATTTATGGTTCAATTTGGACGATTGTAGCCTTTCATGAGAATTCAAGATGACGATGTCCGAAAAAGTTGCGCCCGCTCCCGGCGGCGGGGGCCTTCCCGTCGGCAAAATGCCGCAGATTCGCGTGGTGCCGGCGCCGTCCGATGCCAATGTATACGGCGACGTGTTCGGCGGCTGGATCATGGCCCAGGTCGACATCGCGGGCTCCTTGCCGGCGATCAGGCGCGCCAATGGCCGCGTCGCAACCATCGCGGTCAACTCGTTCCTGTTCAAGAATCCGGTGTTCGTGGGCGACCTGCTCTCGTTCTACGCGGACGTCGTCAAGGTCGGCAACACCTCGATCACCGTGTACGTGGAAGTCTACGCCGAGCGCAACCGGCTGCAGGCGGACACCGTGAAGGTGACCGAAGCCACGCTCACCTACGTGGCCACAGGCGACAACCGCAAGCCGCGCCAGTTGCCGCCGCTCGACTCGCTCATTTCCGGCTAGCGCAGGCAGGCGCCCGTGGACCAGCAGCGCCGCATCTTCCTCTCCAACGCCGGCCGCCTGGCGGCGCTGGCGGCAGCCGGCCCCGCCTTGATGGGCGCCTCGTCCATCGTGCGCGCGCCCGGCGGCGTCTATCCGTTCAGCCTGGGCGTTGCATCGGGCTCTCCCCTGCCCGACTCGGTGATCCTCTGGACGCGCATCCTGGGCGATCCGCTGGACGCCGCGGCCAGTCCGCCAAGTGCGGTGGCGGTGCGCTGGGAGGTGGCCGAAGACGAGGCGTTCGCGCAGCTCGTCGCCAAGGGAACGGCGAGCGCGCTGCCGGCACTGGCGCACAGCGTGCACGTCGACGTCACCGGCCTTGCGCCGGCACGCTGGTACTGGTACCGCTTCATGCTGGGCGACGCGGTCAGCCCGCCCGGACGCACCCGTACCGCGCCCGCGCCCGACAGCTTGCCCTCGATGCTCAAGCTGGCGGTCGCCTCCTGCCAGCACTGGGAATTCGGAAGCTATGCGGCGCACCGCCATATCGCCAGCGCGGCGCCGGACCTGGTGGCCTTCCTGGGCGACTACATCTACGAGTGGGGCCCGTTTCACCTCGCGCATCCGCACAAGTCCGTACGCAGCAACGAATGCTTCACGCTCGACGAATACCGCGCCCGCTACGCGCAATACAAGAGCGACCCCGACCTGCAATCGGCGCATCTGGCCGCGCCCTGGATCGTGACCTGGGACGACCATGAGGTCTCCAACGACTACGCGGCCGACCGTGACGAACGGCTCGCCCCCGACTTCCTGCTGCGCCGGGCCAATGCCTACCAGGCGTTCTACGAGCACATGCCGCTGCGCATGGCGCCACCGCGTGGCGGCGGTTTCGCTCATCTGCGCATGTACCAGCGCTACGACTGGGGGCGGCTGGCCCGTTTCCACGTGCTCGACGACCGCCAATACCGCGCGCATCAGGCCTGCCAGCCGCCCGGGCGCGGCGGCTCGTCCTCGGTGCTGCGCAGCGGCTGCGATGAATTATCGGATGCGCGCCGCAGCATGCTCGGCGGCGAGCAGGAGGCCTGGCTCGCATCCGGCCTCGGGTCGTCGCAGGCACGCTGGAACATCATCGCGCAGCAGACCCCGATGGCGCAGTCGAGCCAGACCAGCATCATCACGCCGCGCGACGGCCGCTTCTGGACCGATGGCTGGGACGGCTACCCGCTCGCGCGCCAGCGCCTGTTCGACACGCTGCGCGCCAGCGACGCGGCCAATCCCATCGTGCTGGCGGGCGACGTGCACAGCTTTTATGCGAGCGAACTCAAATCCGACTTCCAGCGCTCCGCATCGGCCGCCAACCCGGTCATCGCGACCGAATTTTGCGGCACCTCCGTGACGTCGAACTCGCGCGCGCAGGCGCGCACCCAGCGCTACGTCGATTTCAATCCGCACGTGAAGTTCGGGCGCAGCGACAGGCGCGGCTACATGCTGATGGAATTCACACCGTCGCGCACGACCACCCATTTCATGGCGCTGGACGATGTGCGCGATCCGGGCTCGGCGGTGGGAACGCTGGCCACCTTCCAGGTCGCGCACGGTCAGCCCGGCGTCAACCAGGCATGAATCGCTATGCAGCCTGTCCGCTGTCGCGCAGTTCGCGCCGCAGTATCTTGCCGACGTTGGTCTTGGGCAGCGAGTCGCGGAACTCGATATATTTCGGCTTCTTGTATGCGGTCAGCTCGCCTTTGCAGTAGTCCATCAACTGCTGCTTCGTCAACTGCGGGTCCTTGCGCACCACGAACAGCTTGACCGCCTCGCCCGAATTCTCGTCCGGCACGCCGACACAGGCGCATTCGAGCACGCCCGGGTGCGCCGCCACCACGCCCTCGATCTCGTTCGGATACACGTTGAAGCCCGAGACCAGGATCATGTCCTTCTTGCGGTCGACGATGCGGGTATAGCCGCGTTCGTCCATGATGCCGATGTCGCCCGTCTTGAGGAAGCCGTCGGCCGTCATGACCCGTTCGGTTTCGTCCTCGCGCTGCCAGTAACCCGCCATTACCTGCGGGCCCCGGATCGCGATTTCGCCGGGCTGCCCGAGCGGCACGCGATTGCCGTCGTCGTCGAGGATCACGACCTCGGTCGATGGCAGCGGCAGGCCGATGGTGCCGGTGAATTCGGTGATGTCGCAGCGGTTCGCGGTGGCCACCGGCGACGTCTCGGACAAGCCATAGCCTTCGATGATCGGGCTGCCGGTCAGCTTGAGCCAGCGGTCGGCCACGTTTTGCTGCACCGCCATCCCGCCGCCGTTGCACACGCGGTAGCTCGAGAAATCGAGCCGCTCGAAACCGGGAGTATTGAGCAGTCCGTTATACAGCGTGTTCACCGCCGGGAATACGTTGATCTTGTATTTCGCCAGCTCCTTCACGAAGCCGGCCATGTCGCGCGGGTTCGGGATCAGGAGGTTCATTCCGCCGAGGCGCGTGGCCATCAAGGCGCTGACCGTGAGCGCGTAGATGTGATAGAGCGGCAGCGCGCACAGGAACTGCAGCTGGTGGTCCTCGGGCAGGGTGTCGAGCGTCGGACGCAGCCATGCTTCGTTTTGCAGGACGTTGGCGATCACGTTCCGGTGCAGCAGGACCGCGCCCTTCGACAGCCCGGTGGTGCCGCCCGTGTACTGGAGGAAGGCGATGTCGTCGTGCCCGATCCTGACCGGCTTGAGAGCCATGCGCGCGCCTTGGGACAGCATGGCCGAAAAGCGGGTTGCGCCGGGCAGCGAATACGCCGGCACCATCTTCTTCACACTGCGCACCACGAAGTTGACCAGCGTGCCTTTGAGCGTTCCCAGCAGGTCGCCCATGCTGGCCACCACGACGTGTTTGACGCGCGTCTTGGCCAGCACCTGTTCGAGCGTGGTCGCGAAGTTCTCGAGCACCACGATCGCTTCCGCGCCCGAGTCGACCAGCTGGTGCTGCAGCTCGCGCGGCGTGTACAGCGGATTGACGTTGACGATGGTGTAGCCGGCGCGCAGCGCGGCCGCCATGGCGACCGGATACTGCAGCACGTTCGGCAGCATGATCGCAACCCGCGCGCCCTGCTGCAGGCCGCGCGACTGAAGCCATGCGCCCATCTGCTGCGACAGCCGATCGAGCTCGCCGTAGGTCATCGACTTGTCCATGCAGACGTAAGCGGTGCGCTCGGCATATTTACGGAAGGCTTCCTCCAGCAGGTGCGTCAGGGAGCGGTACTGCGTCCAGTCGATTTCCGCCGGTACGCCCTCTTGATACTGCTTGAGCCAAAACTTGTCCATCCGTTCCTCGTCCTCTTTGTGCAATTCACGCGAAAAAAAACCGCCCCGAACCGCAGGCGGTTGGTATGCCGCGCCGGTCAAGCCGCTTTTTTCTCGTCGCGCAGAACGCGCCGCAAGATCTTGCCGACGTTCGTCTCGGGCAGCTCGTCGCGAAATTCGATGGACTTCGGTTTCGTGTAGCCGGTGAACTGCTGCGTGCAGGAGTCCATCAGCTGTTCGCTTGTCAGATCCGGGTCCTTGCGCACCACGAACACCT
>JBAQKU010000116.1:0-9915 GCA_049301315.1 Telluria sp. | reverse complement strand
CGGCAACTCCGGCCAAGCTGGCCGAATTCGGCGCTGCGCGCCAGGCCGACCGCAAGCTGACCGTGAACCTGACCGATACCATGGCGCGCGTGTTCGCAAGGCGCGGCCCGGGCCAGGCCTTGCTCGGGTTCTCGCTGGGTCTGATCGATACCTTCGGGCCGGCGCGCCTGCTGCTCGCCGAGCTGATGATGTTCGGGCGGCGCTGAAGCGGCAGCGACATGGCAGGCTGCGCCGGGACGCGGAGCCCTTTTTTAGGCGCCGGGATGGCGCAAATCGTGTTGCCATGTGACAATGAGGTATCGATATAGCCAACCACAGGCAAGCCATGATCGAAGCCCTGCCCACCACCATCGTGTCGCGTCTGGTCGAGGAGTCGCTCGACGCGGTCGCGATCATCGACGAATTCGGGACGATCCGCTACCTCAACGGAGCCATGCTGGCGTTGTGCGGCTATCCCGCGGCGCAGGCGCTGGGCCAGCCGCTCGACATGCTGCTGCCGGAAACGCTGGCCTCGCATCACAATGCCTACCTGCGCCATTTCCTCGACAACGGCAAGTCTTCGACTGTGCTGGGCAAGGTGCGCGAGTTCACGATCCGCCACCGCAGCGGCGAAACCATTCCGATCGAGATGAAGGCGCTTGACCTGGGTCTGTACGAGGGCCGCCGCTACCTTGGCGCCTTCATGCAAGACCTGCGCCAGCGGCGCGCGATGGAGGCCAACAACGCCGCCTTGCTGGCGCAGCTTGAACAGCAGGCGCTGTCCGACCCGCTCACCGGGCTGCCGAACCGGCGCGCCTTCGAAGCGGAAGCGGCGCGCCTGAACGCGCGCGCGCAGCGCAGCGGCAACCCGAACACGGTCGGGATCGCGGACGTCGACCGCTTCAAGAGCATCAACGACATGTATGGCCATCCAGTGGGCGACATGGTGCTCGACGCGGTGGCAAAAGCCATCGGCAAGGCGGCCCGCTCCACCGATTTCGTGGCGCGCACCGGCGGCGAGGAATTCGGGCTGCTGTTCCCGGAAGTGACTGCCGAACAGGCGCGGGTGGTGGCGGAACGGGTGCGCCTGGCTGTCGCGGCCACGCAAGTGACGACGCCCGAGGGCGCGCGCATCGGCGTCACCCTCAGCATCGGGCTGGCGGGGCTGGGGCAGGCCGGTCTGGGCGAGGCCCTGGTGAAAGCCGACTCCGCCCTGTACCAGGCGAAGCGCGCTGGACGCAACCGGGTCGCCCAGGCGTGACGCCGGCGCCGAGGCCAGGACGGTTCAAAGCAGCAGCTTGAGTTCCCTCGCGATTTCGGCACGAAACCTGGCGGCCTGCTCCGGAACGGAAATTTCGCCGGCAAGCAGCTGGACCAGGGCGCGCACATTGCCCGCCTGCCCGAAATGATCGTCGCAAACGATCTCGGCCATGGGGCCGATGTACTGCGTCATGACGCGCTGGACGGTCGCCCTGACCTCGCTCGTGAGCACCAGCTTGTGCTGCTCCCCGACAGCCGGCGCCGGCACGGCCGCCGGCGGGGCGCCTTCCTGAACGCGCGAAAGCACGCTCGGGGCCACGCAGAAAAGATCGTCCAGGAAGGTGTGAGGTGTCACCGAATGTAACGTCCTTTTTAAATTGCTACAAGGCAACTTTTTGTAGGTGTTGCAGGCGCTGTTACTGCGGCGCAAACGAAAAAAAACGCGCTGCCCGGGCGGGCAGCGCGTTTTTTCGGGAGCGGCAAAGCGCTAGTCGACGGCCTTGACCATCGCCTCGATCACTTTTTTCGCGTCGCCGAACACCATCATCGTGTTCGGCTGGTAGAACAGGTCGTTATCGAGGCCGGCATATCCGGAAGCCATCGAGCGCTTGTTGACGATGATGCTCTTGGCCTTGTAGGCCTCGAGGATCGGCATGCCCGCGATCGGCGACTTCGGATCCTTGGCAGCCGGGTTGACCACGTCGTTCGCGCCCAGTACCAGCACCACGTCGGTCTGGCCGAACTCGCCGTTGATGTCTTCCATCTCGAACACCTGGTCGTACGGTACTTCGGCTTCGGCCAGCAGCACGTTCATGTGGCCCGGCATGCGCCCGGCCACGGGGTGGATCGCGTACTTGACGGTGACACCCTTTTCCGTGAGTTTCTCGACCAGTTCCTTGAGCGAGTGCTGCGCGCGCGCCACCGCCAGGCCGTAGCCGGGCACGATGATGACGCTTTCCGCATTGCTCATGATGAAGGCCGCATCTTCGGCCGAACCCGACTTGACGGGACGCTGCTCCTGCGCGGCGCCGCCGGCAACTGCCGCCTCGCCGCCGAAGCCGCCCAGGATCACGTTGAAGAACGAGCGGTTCATCGCCTTGCACATGATGTACGAGAGGATGGCGCCGGAAGATCCCACCAGCGAACCGGCGATGATCAGCATCGAGTTATTCAAGGAAAAACCGATGCCGGCCGCGGCCCAGCCGGAATAGCTGTTGAGCATCGACACCACCACCGGCATGTCGGCGCCGCCGATCGGGATGATGATCAGGACGCCCAGCACGAACGCCAGCGCGGCCATGATGACGAACGGCGTCCAGGCTGGCTGCACGCCGTCGGCGAAGCAGAACACCAGGCCGAGCACGACGATCGCGATGGCCACCAGCAGGTTGACGATGTGCTGGCCCGGAAAGCTGACCGGCGCACCCTGGAACAGGCGGAACTTGTATTTGCCCGACAGTTTTCCGAAAGCGATGACCGAACCGGAGAACGTGACGGCGCCGACGAAGGTGCCGATGAACAGTTCGAGCCGGTTACCGAACGGCAGCGGGGAGCCGCGCTGGCTGATCTGGAACACCCAAGGCTCGGACACCACGGCCACCGCGATGCACACTGCGGCCAGGCCGATCAGCGAGTGCATCGCCGCGACCAGTTCCGGCATCTTGGTCATTTCGACTTTTTTCGCCGCGTACGCGCCGATGCCGCCGCCGACCACGATCCCGAGCAGCACCAGGCCAAAGCCCATGCTGCCGCTGGCCACCTGCGCCTGCAGTTTGAAGATCAGGGCCACGGTGGTCACCGCGGCGATCGCCATGCCGGTCATGCCGAAGGCATTACCCTTGCGCGCGGTCGCGGGCGACGACAAGCCCTTGAGCGCCTGGATGAAGCAGACCGACGCAATCAGGTACAGCATCGTAACCAGGTCCATGCTAATGAAATTCATGCTCGGTCTCCCACCTTGGCTGCCTTCGGTTCCTTCTTCTTGAACATTTCAAGCATGCGCTGAGTGACCAGGAAGCCGCCGAACACATTTACCGCGGCGAGCGCCACCGCGACCGTTCCCGCCACCTGGCCGATGGTGCCTTCGGTCAGTCCCGCCGCCAGCATGGCGCCGACAATGATGATGGCCGAGATGGCGTTGGTGACCGCCATCAGCGGGGTGTGCAAGGCGGGCGTGACGGTCCAGACCACGTGATACCCGACATAGATCGCCAGCACGAAGATGATGAGATTGATAATGGTATGACTAACTTCCATGTTGCCTACCTCCCTATTGTGATTGCGACGGGGCGAGGCGCGAAGGCCTGCCTGCGGTGGTCATTATTCTTTCATGCCGGTGACGGCGTTCTTCTCGTCGACGAACACGACCTTCGGTTTGTATTCCCGGGCCTGTTCTTCGGTCATCGGCGCATAGGTGCAGATAATGAGCAGGTCGCCGATGTGGGCGCGGCGCGCTGCGGCGCCATTGAGCTGGATGTCGCCCTTGCCGCGTACCCCGGCAATGGCGTAGGTCGAAAAACGCTCGCCATTGTTCACGTTGTACAGCTCGATTTTTTCGTTGACCCAGATATCGGCCGCTTCCAGCAGGTCGGGATCGATGCCGCACGAGCCTTCGTAATTGAGGTCGGCCTGGGTGACAGTGACGCGGTGGAGTTTGGAGCGCAGCATTACACGTTGCATGGACATCTTACTTCTTCCCTAATGTAGAAAATTATTTACGCAGCACGGCGCCATCGGCGCACACCAGCGTCGCCTTGAGGATCTCGTCTTCGCGGTCGATAACGAGCTGGTCGTCCTTGTCGATGACCAGTTTCAGGAAGTCGAGCACGTTGCGCGCATACAGCGCGGACGCGTCGGCCGCCAGCAGCGTGGCCAGGTTTGGCTCGCCGATGATGAAAACCCCGTGTTTGACCACGGTCTTGTTCAGTTCCGAGAGCGGGCAGTTGCCGCCCTGCTCGACCGCCAGGTCGACGATGACCGAGCCCGGCTTCATCGCCTTGACCGTCTCTTCGGAAATCAGGACCGGCGCGGCGCGCCCGGGAATCAGGGCGGTGGTGATGACGATATCGGCCAGCTTGGCGCGCTCGTGCACCAGTTCGGCCTGGCGCCGCATCCAGTCGGCCGGCATCGCACGGGCATAGCCGCCCACCCCCTTCGCGATCTCCTTTTCCTCTTCGGTCAGGTAGGGCACGTCGATGAACTTGGCGCCCAGCGACTCGACCTGCTCCTTGACGGGAGGCCGTACGTCGGATGCCTCGATCACGGCGCCCAGGCGCTTGGCCGTTGCGATCGCCTGCAAGCCGGCCACGCCCACGCCCATGATCAGCACGCGCGCCGCTTTCACGGTGCCGGCCGCCGTCATCAGCATCGGCATGAAGCGCTGGTAGGTATTGGCCGCCATCATGACGGCCTTGTAACCGGCGATGTTGGCCTGCGAGGACAGTACGTCCATCGACTGCGCGCGCGTGATGCGCGGCACCGCCTCGAGCGCGAACGCGGACAGGCCGGATGCGGCCATGGCCGCGATGTTTTCCGCGTCGAACGGGTTGAGCATGCCGATCAGGACCGCCCCCTGCTTCATCAGCGCGCGCTCATCGGCGCAAGGAGCGCGCACCTTGAGCACCACGTCGCATCCGAGGGCGTCGGCGGCGCTGCCGATGCTTGCCCCTGCAGCGACATAGGCCTCGTCGATGACGGAAGCCATCACGCCGGCGCCCGATTGCACGACCACCTGGTGCTTTGCCGCCAGCTTCTTGACCGTCTCGGGAGTTGCAGCAACACGGGTCTCGCCCGGCCGCGTTTCGGCCGGTATGCCTATTCTCATGAACGTCTCCGTAAATTGATAAGTTGTTCCGATATTACACGGAAACATGATAATAGAACCACGTGGTTTCTTTTTGAGACGGAATAGTTAATTTTCAAACCGGTTGCACTCGAAATAGTGCGAAATCGGGAGGTTTTTTGTAGTAAATCAGTGCCTTGCCGGACCATTCCTGCAGCCCCCCGGCTGTGCATGAGCAAGCCGGGCTGGCGCCATGTAAAATGGCGGCTCATTTTGGAGGACGCATGCCCCACACCTGGAAACCATCAGTCACCGTCGCCGCCATCATCGAGCGCGCCGGACGCTTCCTGCTGATCGAGGAAGAGACCAGCGACGGCGTGCGCCTGAACCAGCCTGCCGGGCACCTCGATCCGCACGAGTCGCTGGAACAGGCGGTGGTGCGCGAAGTGATGGAAGAGACGGCGCACGAATTCACGCCGCAAGCGCTGGTCGGGATGTACATGTCGCGTTACAGCTCGCCGCGCCGCGGCACCGACGTGACCTACCTGCGCTTCACCTTCTGCGGTGAAGCGGGCGCCGAGCACGACATCGCGCTCGACGACGGCATCATCCGCACCCTGTGGATGACGCGCGACGAGATGGCTGCCTGCCAGGAGCAGCACCGCAGTCCGCTGGTGTTGCGCTGCGTGGACGACTACCTGGCCGGCAAGCGCGCGCCTTTGGCGCTGCTGCACACCCATGCCTCGGTGTTCGAGGGCGGCCTGGCATTGGACCCGGATCCCACATGAGCAGGAAGAAAGTCGTCATTGGCATGTCAGGCGGGGTCGACTCCTCGGTGGCGGCGTGGATGCTCAAGGAGCAAGGCTACGAAGTGATCGGCCTGTTCATGAAGAACTGGGAAGACGACGACGACTCGCAATTCTGCTCCTCGCGCCAGGACTGGATCGACGCGGCCAGCGTGGCCGACGTGGTTGGCGTGGACATCGAAGCGGTCAATTTCGCGGCCGAATACAAGGACCGCGTGTTCGCCGAATTCCTGCGCGAGTACCAGGCCGGGCGCACGCCCAACCCGGACGTGCTGTGCAACGCCGAAATCAAGTTCAAGGCCTTCCTCGACCATGCGATGCACCTGGGCGCCGACCTGATCGCGACCGGTCACTATGCGCGCGTGCGCGAGCAGGCCGGCAAGTTCGAACTGCTCAAGGCAGTCGACGCGACCAAGGACCAGAGCTACTTCCTGCACCGCCTGAACCAGGCGCAGTTGTCGAAAACGCTGTTCCCGCTGGGCGAGATCGCCAAGACCGAAGTGCGCAAGATCGCCGAAAAGCTGGCGCTGCCGAATGCGCAGAAAAAGGATTCGACCGGGATCTGCTTCATCGGGGAGCGCCCGTTCCGCGATTTCCTGAACCGCTACCTGTCGTACCAGCCGGGACCGATGAAGACGGAAGACGGCAAGACCGTCGGCGAGCACGTGGGGCTGAGCTTTTACACGCTCGGCCAGCGCAAGGGCATCGGCATCGGCGGCATGAAGTCGTACAAGAAGCCCGACGGCTCGAGCGACGCATGGTACGTCGCGCGCAAGGACATCGCAAACAACACGCTGTATGTGGTGCAAGGCCACGACCACCCGTGGCTGCTTTCGTCCGCGCTCAGCGCGGCCCAGGCCAGCTGGGTCGCGGGCGAAGCGCCCGCGCCGCGCGCGCTGTCGGCCAAGACGCGTTACCGCCAGGCCGACGTGGCCTGCGACATCGCCCCGGACGGCGCCGATCATTTCGCGCTCGCTTTCACCGATGCGCAATGGGCGGTGACGCCCGGTCAGTCGGCGGTGCTGTATGACGGCGATGTCTGCCTCGGCGGCGGCATCATCGACGCCTCGAGCGCCGCCTAGCCTGGCCTACGATTGCTGCTTCCTGATCATCGCAAGCACGGTGTTGCGGATCGTCTTGAGCACGGCGTCGGGCTTGAACGGCTTGACGATGAAACCGTGCACGCCGCGCCCCAGCGCCATTTTCAGCGTCGCGGCATCGATGTCGCCGGACACCATGAAAATCAGGGTCTTGGGAAAACTTTCGCGGACCTGCTCGACGATGTTGCTGCCGTCTTCGACCTGGTCGAGCGCGATGCACAGCAAGTGCGGCTGGAATTTTTGCAGCAGGGCGTAGCCTTGCGCGCTGGTGTGGGTCTGCGCGACGACGCTGTAGCCGCCCTCGCTCAATACGGTATTCAAAAGATCGCGTGAAACCGCACTCGCGTCCACGATCACTGCCTTTAACATCGCCTGTTCCCTTTCGCTCTTTCCGGCTTTTCTAAAACGTCTCGTACGCCAGCATATTCCATGTGACGCCAAGGCGCACGTCGCTCTTGAGCTGCACCAGCTGGCGCGAAAGATACAACATCTCGCGCTCGGCGCGCAAGCGCTCCCCGAGCGGCGTCTTCAAAATGCCGGCGCCGGCCATCACCGCATCGAGGTCGCCGTAGGCGTTGAGCAGCTTGGCGGCGGTCTTCATCCCTACCTTGGACACCCCCGGCACGCCGTCGGTCACGTCGCCCATCAGCGCCAGCAGGTCGACCAGCAATTCGGGCGCCACCCCGAATTTGTTGCGCACCCAGGCGTCGTCGTGCCACTCGCCCTTGAAGTGGTCCCACACCAGCGCGCCGTGCGCGATCAGGCCATGCAAATCCTTGTCGGTGCTGGCCACGATCGCCTCGCCGCGCCCTTCGGACAGCCAGCGCAGCACACCCGTGCCGATCACGTCGTCCGCTTCCACCCCCGGCAGCATCACGACATGCAGGCCTTCGCCGGCGAGCTTGTCGTGAAACCCCGGCAGCGCCTCGCGCAGGAACGACGGCATCGGCGCGCGCTGCTCGCGGTAGCGCGGATAGAGCGCATGGCGCCAGGTGGCGCCGCCGAAATCGAAGGCGGGCAGGACATGGGTCGGCGCATGCGCGGCCAGCAACTTGCGAAACGACGACAATGCGTGGCGCAGCGCGATCCCGGCCTTCTCGGCCGAATCGGGCTCCGGGCTGGCCTCGTACACGCGCCTGACGATATTGAGGCCGTCGATCGCTAGCAGCTTGCTTGCCATGCGCCTTCCTGCTCGAGCTGTATGTCCATGTTCGCGCCTGTCCAGTGAAATCGCCGCTAGCTTAGCATTGTTGCCGGCTTTGCGCCCCCCAGGCAGGACCGATTGCCCGGGAATGGAAAGCGCGATCGCGCTGCCGGTGGTCGCCACGCGGCAAACTGAGCCGCGGCAGGACTGCCGGAGGCAGCCGAATCGGGCATATGCGTTCGCCAGCGAACGGAAAATGGCATCGCGCGCGCCCAGAATCGTATCCATGGGCGCGATCTACATCGGGATTTCTGGCTGGCGTTACCCGCCCTGGCGCGGCGTGTTCTATCCGCAAGGGCTGGCCCAGGACCGCGAGCTCGAATTCGCCTCGCGCGCCCTGCCCACGATCGAAATCAACGGTTCGTTCTATTCGCTGCAGCGCCCCGAAAGTTATGCCGCCTGGTACGCCGCGACGCCGCCGGGCTTTCTTTTCAGCGTCAAGGGCAACCGCTACATCACCCATACCCTGCGCCTGCGCGAGATCGACGGGCCGCTCGCCAACATGCTCGCCTCGGGCGTATTCAACCTGCGCGAAAAGCTGGGGCCCTTCCTGTGGCAATTCCCGCCGAACTTCCGTTTCGACCCGGAACGGATGGAACATTTCCTGAGCCTGCTTCCGCACGACACCGAACAGGCGCTTGCCCTCGCGCTCGAGTACGAGCCGCGCATGAAAGGGCGCACCGCGCTGCAGGTCGACAAGAACCGCAAGCTGCGCCACGCCATCGAGATCCGCAACGACAGTTTCGTGGACGAGGCGTTCATCAGGCTGCTGCGCAAATACCGGATTGCGCTGGTGGTGGCCGACACCGCCGGCAAGTGGCCCTATTTCGAAGACCTGACGGCCGACTTCATGTACCTGCGCCTGCATGGCGACAAGGAGCTGTACGCGAGCGGCTACACCGAGCAAGCGCTGCAGCGCTGGGCGGCGCGCATCCGCGCCTGGGCTGGCGGTGCGCAGCCGGACGACGCGCACCTGATTTCGGCGCGCCCCGCGCCCAAGCGCGCCGGGCGCGATATATTTTGCTATTTTGACAATGACATCAAGGTGCGGGCGCCGTTCGACGCACGGCGCCTGAACGAGCTGCTCGGCCTGGCCGAAAAGAACGAGACGGCCGTCAGCGCTTGATATGCATGCCGCCGTTGCACTTTCAGCAGGTATGCGCCAATTCGGCTACTATCCTCTTGGACTCATTTTTTGTGCCATTTGTTCAACGCCCTGACACATTCTCTGCCCGGGCGGGAGGAGTCCATGTCACGCTCTACGAGAACAGCGCCGAACCCTTCGGCGCAACCGCTAACGCCGGCCCACCGGCACCTCACAGGAGAATTTTATGAAACCAATCCGCCTTTGCATTGCAGTCCTGGCCGCCGCATTCGCACTGTCCGCCGGGGCCGCCCCGGACAACGCCGCGGTGAAGATGTCGGACGGGGTGCTGGCCACCGCGTCCGGCATGACGGTCTATACCTTCGACAAGGATGTTGCCAACAGCGGCAAGAGCGCGTGCAGCGGCGGCTGCCTGGCTGCGTGGCCGGCGGTAACGCCGGGCGACGCCAAGGTTGCCGATCCCTATTCCGTGATCACGCGCGAGGACGGCACCAAACAGCTTGCCTACAAGGGCAAGCCCCTGTACACCTACGCGTCCGACAAGAAACCGGGGGAGCGTAAGGGCGACAAGTTCAAGGATGTCTGGCACGTCGTTGCCGACTGACCGAAGCCGGACCAGGCCGGCCCGGCCGCGCCGGGCGGCCCGCCGGATCGACTGACGAGGCGGGCCCGCCATGCGC
>JBAQKU010000115.1:0-2369 GCA_049301315.1 Telluria sp. | reverse complement strand
TTTGACAGCACTTCCAGACTAACGATGCGTCATCGAACGGTTCACTTTCGTTCATCTTCTCAATACGTACCTGACACCTTTGACGATGTCTTTTCCACAGTCGCTCACGACCACGCCTTTTTTTTTTTGAACGCAGCCGCACTGGGCGGTTTGAAGCCAGCTCCTGCAAGCCGACTTCGGGAGGCCAACTACCATCTCTGATACAGCACCGCAAGCTTGCGCTTGCGTTCGTGTCACACGGAATCCCCGTCCTTTAGGTCGGGGAGGACGTCAAGGGTCTGTCCCCGTCACTGATGTGAAAGGTTGGACCCGCTGACCCCGCATTGGTTCTCGTCCTGGAGCAATCGATTGCGCGCCCGGCGCAAGGGGCGATGCCTTACGGCGCGGTCCGGCCGAGGTGGCGGTCGACCGCCGCGCGAATCCGGGCGATGTCGTCGGGCGTGCCGTGCAGGTCGGTGGCGAGCTCGGTGTACAGCGCGCGCACTTCCAGTTCCTGGGGCGACTCCTGGCCCGGAAGCGCCTGCCCGGCAGGTGGCGCGGCCAGCATGGTCGGCCTCAGGACCTGTTTTTCGCGCACCCACGAGCCCAGCCGCACCCCTGCATACAGCAGCTTGGCCTGCAACAGCGAACAGCCGCCGGCCAGGCAGGCGAAGTAGAACATGGTGTCAGCCTCGGCACGCACGATGCCGGGCGTCTTGATGGCGACGTCGTGGATCACGGCGGCGCGCCGGTAGTCGCCCGTGTAGGGGCTGCCGACCGAGGACCAGAGCGTGCGCGGAATGCTGGCGCCGTTCACGACGCTGCCTTTGGCAACTTCCCAGCGCCGTCCGGCCGGGTCGAGGTACCAGAAGGTTTCGAGCAGCCGCATGTCCCTGTCGTCGGCTTTGTCCGAAAGCCACTCGGTTCTGGGATTCCCGGAAAATGTGCCATTGCTCATATGTGCGCCCTCCCGGCTATCAGTACAGCACGCTATCGGCAGGCGCGGGCCGGCCCGGCGCAACACATCGTCAGATGCCGGGGCCGGCAGCGGGCGCTGCCCTTACACCAGTTGCAGTGCGCCGGCCAGCGCGCCCAGCGCAAGCAGCCACAGCAGATGGATTTTTGTGCGCCAGATCACGATGCCGCTGAAGATGGCGAGCGACCACATCGGCCAGCCGGCGTTGCCGTGCCCCCCGGCGCGTCCGAGGATGAAGGCGGTCGCCAGCAGCAGGGAGATCACGACCGGCGACATGCCTTGCTTGAAGGCACGCACGGCGCGCAGCTCGCGGTTGCGGTGTCCCCATTGCGCGGCAGTATAGGTCAGCACGGTGGACGGCAGCATGATGCCGAGCATGGTGACGCCCACGCCGAGCAGGGCGGCGGCCATGCTGCCCGCGTTCATCCCGACATGCCAGCCCATCAGCGCCACGAACAGCACGTTGGGGCCGGGCGCGGCCTGCGCCAGGGCGATCGATTCGTTGAACTGTGTCGGGGTCAGCCAATGGTGCTGCTCGACCAGGAAGCGGTACATGTCGGACGTGGTGGAGATGGCGCCGCCGACCGACATCAGCGAGAGCATCAGGTAATGCGCGAACAGGTTGAGCCAGTCGCTCCAGCTGAGCACGATATGAAGGGGGGCGCTCATCCGCGGATCCGGTAGAAGCTGAGCACGGAACCGAGTCCGCCCAGGCCGAACAGGACGACCATGAGTGGCCACTGCAGTAGCGCCACCAGCACGAAACCGCTGGCGCTGATCGCCACCGACCAGGCCAGCGGCAAGGCGTGATTGCGCAAGGTGCCGGCCAGCTTGACGCCAACGGCGCCGATCATGCCGGCCGAAACGGCCGCCATGCCGCGCAAGGCGCCGGCAACGGCCGGGTTGTCGGCGAATCGGGCGTGCAGCATGGCCAGCATCAGCACCAGCACCAGGGGGGCGAGCACCATGCCGGCCAGCGCGGCGAGCGCCCCGCGCAGGCCGAAATAGCGCCCGCCGATCATGAGCGCCATGTTGATCACGTTCGGTCCAGGCATGATCTGGGCGACCGACCATTCCTCGACGAATTCTTCGGCCGTGAGCCAGCGCTTGCGCTCGACCAGCTCGCGTTGCACAACGGCAACTACGCCGCCGAATCCTTGCAGCGCGAGTAATGTAAAAGAGACAAACAGGTCGGTCGGGGACTGCGGCCGCTGCCGTTCGGGAGGGGGGGAAGATGTCATACAGTATTATCGCGCCCACGGCCGATCCTGTCCACGAGGGCCAGATGCTAGGAGCCTGTCGGACTTAGGATCGCCGGCTGCAAAAATGCCTGGCCGGTCCATATTTCGCCGTTTTCTCGGCCAATAGCGCGCCATTGGCACTGCGAAACCGTCAAAATCTGGCCTCGCCCAGC
>JBAQKU010000114.1:0-5456 GCA_049301315.1 Telluria sp. | reverse complement strand
GCGCACCGAGCGTTTTAGGAAGCGATGTGCGCCGCGATCGCCAAAAAAAACAGAATGCAGGCGTCGCGTGAAGCGAACGCCGCCAATTCACTTCGGCCAAAATGCCTGAGTCCGACAAACTGCTAGCCGGCTTGATGTGGCGCAGCCGAGGGCGCGCCGCGCCTGCCCTATAATTTCCCGTGCCGTTAGTGTCTCTACTGCGAAAGGTTGTTCCCGATGCGCTTGTACACCCTGAAAAAACGATGCGTCGCCCTGGCCGCATTCATCACGCTCGCCGGCGCCGCACAGGCGCAGGTGGACGCGCAGCAGGCATGGATCCGGGCCACCGTGCCCCAGCAAAAAACCGCAGGCGTCTTCATGCAGCTGACCTCGGCCAGCGCCGCGCGCCTGGTCGGGGTCAGCACGCCGCTTGCCGGCAGCGCTGAAATCCATACGATGGAGATGAAGGGCAACCTGATGCAGATGCATGCCGTGGACGGCGTCGATCTGCCAGCAGGCAAGAGCGTGAACTTCGCCTCGGGCGGATACCACATCATGTTGCTGGACCTGAAACGCCAGCTCAAGGCAGGCGACAGCGTGCCGCTGACGCTGCTGCTGCAGGACAAGGACAAGAAACGCTCGGCGCTCACGCTGAACGTGCCGGTCAAGCCGCTCACCTACCTTGCGCCACCGGCGCACTGAGTCATGCGCCGTCAGCGCGGCGCGCCTCCCAGGCGCCCGATGCTGCCCGAGCCGATCACGCCCGTGCTCGCCCGGGGATCGCCGTAATAGTTGACGTCGCCGGAACCGGCAATGCTCACGCTGAGCGCGTTGCGCGGCCATATCGCCAGGTTGCCGGAGCCGGCACGATGCAAGCCGGGCCGATATTCCGCCGCCCCAAGGCGCCGCCAGGCAGTATCATTACGCCTTGCGCCAGCCCACCCCCGGTGCGCGCGCAACACCCCATTTTCACTGGAATCGCATGCTGATCATTACCATTAAACAGGGCAAGGAGAAAAGCCTGCTCGCCGGCGAACCCTGGATCTACGCGTCCGCGATCGAAAAGGTCGACGGCAAGCCGAACGAGAAAATGAAGGCAGGGGCAACGGCCATCGTGCAGTCGTCCTCGACCCGCTTCCTGGCGCGCGCGGCCTACAATGCGAAGTCGCAGATCCGCGCGCGGGTGTGGACCTTCGACGAGGGCGAGCCGGTCGACCATGCGCTCATCAAGCGGCGCGTCGCGGGCGCGCTGGCCAAGAGCGCCGCGGCGGCCGACAAGGCCAGGCCCGGGCAGGTGGTCAGGCGCATCGACGCGGAAGCGGACGGCCTGCCCGGCTTGCTGGTGGACGCCTATGGCGGCAAGGATGGTTACCTCGTCTGCGAATTCCAGGCCGCCGGGGTCGACGCGTGGAAGGTGCCGATCGTGCAGGCGCTGATCGCGCACACCGGTTGCACCAATGTGTACGAGCGTTCGGACGAACTGGTGCGCAAGGGCGAGGGGCTGCCGGTGGTGTCGGGGGCGCTGGCGGGCGACGAGCCGCCCGACGAGGTGATGGTGACGGAAAACGGCGTCAGGTACGGGCTCGACCTCAAGACCGGCTACCGGCGCAGGTAGCGCCAGCGTTCAGTAACGCGGGCCGAGGTTGAGCGCAAGTTCTCCTCGGCAAGCCGAGGAGATGCGGAACGTTTCCTCCTGCGTGTCGAGGGCCGCCTGCAGCGCTTCGATCCTGGCCAGTTCGGCCTTGATCAGCGGGCGCAGCGAGGTGTCGACATAGGCATCGAGCAGGTCGATGCCCTTGCCGCTCGGCGCGTACAGGGGGTGCCCGCCGAAGCGGCGCCCCAGTTCTGCCTGCACCAGGGCGTCGAGCCGGGGCAGGTGGGTCTGGTACACCTTCACGTGGCGCATTTCGTGTTCCAGGATCGCGCGGTAGGAACACGAGGCGGGCGAGAATTCGCGCGCGACATAGACTTCCATCGGCGCAAAGCTGAGCTCCACGGAGATGCGCGGGGCAATGCACTCGCGCCCGCTGCCCGCGTCCTGCAGGGCGGGCGCGTCGATGGTGACCTCGGCGCGCGACTGCAAGGCCGTCATGCCCAGCATCAGCTCGCCGGCATAATTGTGCGCGCTGCGGTTGTTCAGGACCCGGCTCGACACCGTATTGTCGATCCGGTAACCAAACTCGCGCAAACTGACCTGCAGGGTCGGCTTCATCTCCCGCTCGCAGCGCTGCTGGAACGACATGTCGGCGCCTTGCGCCTGCGCCGCATGGGGTAGCACGAACACGCTTGCGAAGATGGCGGTAAGAATCGTCATGTTGTCGCGGTGTTGTTGAATGTGAATATCCTGCTCCAAGCCGCGTGATTTGGCCAGCGCTATTTTGCACGCTTGGGCGCCAACTTTATCTTTCATTTACGCAATTTTTCCGGGCCAGTGGTCTTATAATTGACGCTCGCATCGTCTTACCGACCACAGAGAGCATCGTCCGATGGAACCCCACCTGTCCTCGCAAATCCCGACCCTGTCGTACGTCGAAAATGAAGACCATCCCGTTTTCGGCACGCTGGTCGAGCAAATCTTGCACCTGCTCAATTCGCGCCTGATCTTCAGCGACATCATCATCCACCAGAACAGCCCGCTCATGCTGCGCCAGCCGAAAGGGCTGGTCGCGGTCACCGATTCGCCCATCACCAAGGAAGAGCTCGAAGAGTTCTTCGAAGTGATCGAGCCCAACTGGGCCGAGCGGATCGGCGAGCGCGCCTTCGACCGGTCGATCGACCTGCACACCGCCCGCATTCGCGCCAACTGTTTCACCTTCCAGGGCAAGAAGCGGCTCGGCTGCGTGATCCGGCGTTTCCCCAAGGAGCCGCTGGCGCTGGGCGCGCTCGGGCTGGGCCAGGACGAGCAGCAGTTCGCCCGGCTCACCAGCGGCCTGGTGCTCATCATCGGCGACACCTGCCAGGGCAAGTCGACCACGATCGCCTCGATGCTCGACGATATCAACAAGCGCCGCTCGGGCCACATCATCACCATCGAGGACCCGGTCGAAACCCTGATCCCGCAGCGCAAGTGCATCGTCACCCAGCGCGAAGTGGGCGTGGACGGGGACGTGGGAAGCTATTACCTGGGCGCGCTCGACGCGCTGCGCGAGCGGCCGGACGTGATCGCGATCGGCGAGATCCGCGATGCCCAGACCGCGCAGGAAGCGCTGGCGCTGGCCGAGTCGGGACCGCTGGTGCTGGCCTCGCTGCACGCGCGCTCGACCGAGCTCGGGCTGCAGAAAATGATCCGCCTGCTGGGCAACTCCGAGGCCCAGTCGCAGGCGCTCGCGCACGCCCTGCGCGGCGTGCTGTGCCAGGCGCTGCTGCCATCGGTCGAAGGCAACCGCTATCACCTCGCCACCGAATGCCTGACGCTCAGCCCGGCCATCACGCGCATACTCGAAGGCGGCACCACCTCGGACATCCGGGCCTACATGAATGGCACCGATACGCCCGGCTGCCACACCATGAATGCCTCGCTCGAGACGCTGCTGTCGGCGCACAAGATCGGGATCGAGGACGCGCGCAACGCCACCACCGACCGCATCGGCTTTGCCGACATGGTCTGATCAGTCGAGCGGCACGCTGCGGTAGCGGTTCACCTGCGAGGCGCTCACCGCGCCGGCCCGGTTGCCCCAGCTGCTGCGCAGGTAGGTCAGCACGTCGGCCACTTGCGCGTCGTCCATCAGATGGCTGTAGGCCGGCATGCCGTAGGGGCGCGGATTGCCGGCGGTGGCCGGCGCAAAGCCGCCGTTCAAGACCATCCGGATCGGATTGAGCGCGTTTTCCATGAGCACGGCGCGGTTGCCGGCCAGCGCGGGATAGTGGGGCGGCAGGCCCTTGCCGTCGGACCCGTGGCACTCGACGCAATGGGTTTCGTACAGGCGCTTGGCGCGCACCAGCTGGCGCTGCGGCGGCGGCGCGGCCGGTTTTTGCGCCGCTTGCGCGGCGTCGGGCAGCGCTTTCAGGTAGGCCGCCATCGCGCCCAGGTCCTGCGGCGTCAGGTGCTGCAGGCTGCGCTGCACCACCTCGGCCATCGGTCCCGATACGGTCGCGCGCGGCCCCACTCCGGTACCGAGCAACTGCACGATGTGTTCCACTTCCCAGCCGCGCACGCCGGCTTCGGTGTCCGAGACCAGCGAGGGCGCGTACCAGCCGAGCGTGGCGGCCGCGCCGCCGGACAGCCCGGCTGCGCTCGCGCCCAGGCGATTGCGGCTGCTGTGGCAGGCGCTGCAATGACCCAGGCCCTCGACCAGGTAGGCGCCGCGGTTCCACGCGGCGCTGCGCGTGTCGGCCGGGACGAACACGGCCGGCTTGAAGTACAGCAGGCGCCAGGCCGCCAGCGCGAATTGCTGGTTGTAGGGCCAGCGCAGCGCGTGTGCGGCATTGGCCCGGCGCTGCGGCGCGAGGCTGTGCAGGAAGGCGAACAGCGCGTCCGAATCGGCGCGCGTGACCTTGGTGTAGCTGGTGTACGGGAAGGCGGGATAGAGCAGGCGGCCGTCGCGCGATTTGCCGTTGTGCAGGGCGCGCCAGAAGTCGTCGGCGTTCCACAGCCCGATGCCGCTCGCGCGGTCGGGGGTGATGTTGGGCGCGACCAGGGTGCCGAAGGGCGTCTCGAGCGCGCGTCCGCCGGCATAGGCCGGTCCGCCGCGCGCCGTATGGCAGGCCATGCAGCCGCCGGCCTGCGCCAGATAGGCGCCGCGTTCGATGTTGTGCGCGCTCGGCGCGAAAGCGGCCGGCGAGGAGGCCGGCAGCAGTTCTTCGCGCGGCCACATGAGTGCGCCGGCCAGCACGATCAGGGCGGCCAGCGCGCCCAGGGCGAGGAAGATTTTTTTCTTCACGCTGTCAGTCCGGTGCGCTGCCGCACGCGAGCGGCAGCGGGCGTGCGATGGCGCTGGCCGGGCGCGCGCCGCTCTGCGCCGCCTGGGTTGCGAGCCAGCTCGAAATGGCGGCCACATCGGCCACGCTGAGGCGGCTCGCGATGCTGGCCATGCAGTCGGGCGCATGGGCGCGCCGGGTCTTGTTCTTCCATGCGCCGAGCTGCGCGTTGACATAGTCGCGCGGCAGGCCGAGCAGGCCCGGGATGGCGGGCGCCACGCCGCCCAGCTTGTCGCCGTGGCAGGCCACGCAGGCCGGCACCTCGATGGCGCTGTCGCCGCGCGTGACGAGCAGGCGGCCGCGTTCGAGCACGGCAGGACCGGCCACGGCCGGCTGGCTCGGCGCGCCCGGCAGGTGCTGGTCCGAAAAGTGCTGCGCGATCTCGCGCAGGTAGGCATCGGACAGGTGATCGACCATGTAGGTCATCAAGGGATTCTGGCGCCGGCCTTCGCGAAAATTGAGCAACTGGTGGTACAGGTAGCCGGCCGGCTTGCCCGAGATGGGCGGGAAGAACCGGTCCTCGCGCGCATCGGTCCGGGTGAGCTCGCGCGCGTGGCAGG
>JBAQKU010000113.1:0-5324 GCA_049301315.1 Telluria sp. | reverse complement strand
ACCGGGCCCAGCGCAGCTACCTGCGCCGCCACCACGCCTTCTGGCGCTTCTCGCTGCCGTCGGACCTGCTCAACGGCTTCGTCGGCCAGTTGCCCCTGTTCCTGATCGGCGCCCGTCACGGCGTGCTCGCGGCCGGCCTGTTCGCCCTGACCCGGCGCGTGCTGGCGGCCCCGATTTCGCTGCTGGCCGCCTCCGTGCTCGAAGTATTCAAGCGCCAGTCGGTGCACGACTACCAGACCCTGGGCAATTGCCGCGATGCCTACCGCTACACTTTCAAGGCGCTGCTGCTGCTCGGGCTGGGGCCATCGCTGGCGCTGCTGCTGTTCTCTCCCGCCCTGTTCGCCTGGATCTTCGGCGAATCGTGGCGCGCCGCCGGCGAGATGGCGCAAATCCTGGCGCCGCTCTACTTTCTCAACTTCGTCGCCAGCCCGCTCAGCTATGTGTTCTATGTCGCCGGCAAGCAAAAGAGCGAGCTGATCTGGCAAATCGCGCTGTTCGCGATGACGCTCGGCGTCTTTCTCGCGCCGCTCACGCTCGAGCAAAGCATCACCAGCTACGCGGTCGGCTATTCCCTGCTCTACCTGGTGTACTTGCGCATGTCGTACCAGTACTCGCACAACGGGATGGTGCCGACATGAACCTGCGCCTGCCGCCGCTCCCGCTGCCGGGCGAGCAGGCCATCGTCGGCCTGGCCTTCCTGCTGCTGTTTCCCGGGTTCTTTTTCTACCATACCCTGCTGGGGCTGGGCATGACCAGCGCCTTCCTGGGCGGCTATTTCACCCCCGTCACGCTGCTGATCGCCCTGCCCCTGTATTTTATCTATGGCAACAAGGTAAGGGCCAACCACAAGCTGGTGGGCAAGGCCGACCTGTTTTTTTTCAGCTTCGTGCTGTATTTCTTCGCCGTGATCGCGGTCAACGCGGCAGCCGGCGCGAACCGGCTGATCGTCACCAACCACGTGTTCAGCACCTTGTTCATGATCCATCTGTTCATCATCTTCAAGATCGCCGATTTCTCGCAAGCGCGCTTCCGGCAGCTGGCCGTGGCCAGCCTGCTGATCATGTCGGCCATCGTGTTTTATTTCACGACGGAAGGCTCGTTTTACCTTGGCACGAACGGCCTGGAAAAAGACCGCCAGAGCCTTGCCACCTACCAGGGATTTTCCCGTTCCTACCTGTTCGTGTTCATGGTCATCATTCCCTACACCCGTTCGCAGCGGACCCGGATCGCCCTGTATTGCCTGACCGCGAGCGGATTGTTCCTGAACGCGACGCGCAGCGAATTCGTGGCATTACTGTTCCTGATACCTGTGATCGAACTCTACTATTCCAGGCACAAGCTGATGGTGGTGACGGTGCTGGTCCTGTTGGTTCTGATGTTCAAGATGAATCTCGACGGCATCGTCGAGCTCATCCCCGACAACAGGATACTGGAACTGCTGGACCTGTCGCAGTCGAGCTCGGCGACCTTGCGCCACCATCTGCGCGACCTTGCCGTGCAGACGATTTCAGCCCATCCCCTGCTGGGAGATTATGCGAGCTATCTGCCGGGCGACTACGCCCATAACATACTGTCCGCCTGGGTCGACCTGGGATTGTTCGGCCTGATTTTTCTGCTCTTGCTATTGATCTTACCCACCGCCAACATGTTTTATGAAGGATATTTTTCAAAGGAGAAATCGGGCGATTTTCTCCTGGGATTCTGCGTGGCCAGCACCACGCTCCTGCTGCTGCTGACCTCGCATTATTTCGCCGATATGCTCATCGGCGCCACGCTCGGATCGTATTCAAGATACAGGGATGGGAGACACTATGCCAAGGATCGCACACCTTACCTCGGCCCACCCGCGCCACGATACCAGGATCTTCGTCAAGCAGTGCCGCAGTCTGGCCGCGCACGGCTATGAGGTCACGCTGGTGGTCGCGGACGACGCTGGCGACGCCAACGACGACGGGGTCTGCATCGTCGACGCCGGGCGCCTGAGCGGGCGCATCAATCGCGTGTTCCGGACCACCCGCAGGGTGCTGGCCAAGGCGCTCGGGATCGATGCCGACATCTACCAGTTGCACGACCCTGAGCTGATTCCGGCCGGCCTCAGCCTCAAGCGCATGGGCAAGAAGGTCATTTTCGATTCGCACGAAGATGTCCCCAACCAGTTGCTGGGCAAGCCCTACCTGGGTGCGCTCTCGGGGCGCGCGGTGGCCGGCGCGTTCTCCGCCTTCGAGCGCTACGCCTGCCGCCGCTTCGACGGGATCATCGCGGCCACGCCTTTTATCCGCGACAAGTTCTTGTCGATCAATGCACATACGGTCGACGTCAACAATTTCCCGGTGCCCGCCGAATTCGATTCAAGCGCGCCATGGTCCGAAAAAGCGGCCCAGGTCTGCTATGTCGGAAGCATTGCCGCCATTCGCGGCATCCGTGAACTGGTCGAAGCGTGCTCGGTGCTGCATTCGCCGGCCCGGCTGGCGCTGGGCGGGCAGTTCTCGGAACCGGCGCTGGAAGCGCAGGTGCGCACCCGTCCCGGCTGGGGCCGGGTCGATGCGCTCGGCCACCTGGACCGGCACGCGGTGCGCGATGTCATGGCCGCTTCGATGGCCGGGCTGGTCACGCTGCATCCGGTGGTCAACTACCTCGATGCCTTGCCGGTCAAGATGTTCGAATACATGGCAGCCGGCATTCCCGTGATCGCCTCCGACTTCCCCCTGTGGCGCGAGATCGTCGAAGGCAACGGCTGCGGCCTGTGCGTGGACCAGTCCGACCCGAAGGCGATCGCCGCGGCGATCGATTATTTCGTGCTCAACCCGCAGGTCGCGCAGCGCATGGGCCAGAACGGGCGCGCCGCCGTGCTCGAAAAATATAACTGGCAACTGCAATCGAACAAGCTGATTTCGTTTTACGAAAACCTGTAACGCCGCGATCCGCATGGTGCCGCGCTTAATCGGCGCGCTGGAATCGCGCAATTGAGAAATTTCAACACGTGCAATGGCATAGCTCGATAAAGTGAACCTTGAATAGTTGCCAATAATGAAATTGCAGGCCGACGCCCCATACCATGAACATATTGCTTCGCCACTATGCTTTTCTTGCGCAACTTGCCCGGCTGCCCGTGGCACGTCTGCAATTTCACGCCCATCTGCATCCCGACAATATCAACACCACCTATCGCATTTTCACCAAACGCCACCCGCGCTACAAAATCATCAGGAACAAGACGATCGGCGCGGCCCTGATCGACCTGCATCAATTCGATACGCTGGAAACATACCTGGACAGCATCAAGGGCAAGAACCTGGGGGCCTACCATGCCAAGCGGGCCCGCTCGCGCGGCTACCGTTTCGACGACATCGACCGCAACGGCCATGTCGACGCGATCCATGAAATCAACACCGCGCTAACAGACCGCCAGGGCCGCCCGATGGACCAGCACTACCTGGAAAAAAAGCAGCACTTCGAGTCGCTTTCCCATTTCCGCTACTGCGGCATACTCGACGCGAACGGGCGCCTCCAAGCCTACTGCAATTATGCCTACTTCGGCAATTTCGCGGCCGTTTCCCAGCTCATGGGAAAACGCAACAACGACGGCATCATGCACCTGATGTTGATCGAAATCGTCGCGCGCCTGATGGCCGAGGGCAAGGTCAAGTACCTGATGTACGACACCTTCTTTGGCGCCAGACCCGGGTTGCAGCAGTTCAAGACGATGCTCGGCTTCAAGCCCTACCGCGCGAAGTACAGTCTGCAATGAAGACCCTGCTCAAGCGCCTCTACAGCGACTACCTGATGCCCTCGCGGCTGGCCGAGTACGAGGCGCTGGTGCGCCAGGCCCAGCAGGCCGGCTACCACCAGATGTCGCTGCGCGCCTTTGTCGAGGCGCTCGCGCACGACGCGGTCGCACCCAAGACGCTGGTGCACCGGCACGACATCGACAGCGACCTGCGCACCGCGCGCAAGATGTTCGAAATCGAGAAGAAATACGGCATCACGGCGAGCTACTATTTTCGCCTGTCCACCCTCGACCTGGGCCTGATGCGGCAGATCAATGCCTACGGCGGCGAGGCCAGCTACCACTACGAGGAAGTGGCCGACTTCGCCAAGCAACACCATATCCGCAACGAGGCCGAGCTGCGGCGGCGCTTCCCGGAAATCCGCGAACGCTTTCTCGAAAATTACACCTGGATCGAAAGCCGGCTCGATGCCAAGCTGAGCACCGTGGCCAGCCATGGCGATTTCGTGAACCGGCGCCTGAACGTATTCAACCACGAGATCCTGCAGGAGCGCTCCTTGCGCGAGCGCTGCGGCATCGTGTGCGAATCGTACGATCCAGAGCTGCTCGGGCAGTTCGACGTGTACATCAGCGACCGCCCCTACCCCGTGTATTTCCACCCGCTCTCGCCGTTCGAGGCGCTCGGGCGCCACGACCGGATCTGTTTGCTGACCCACCCCGTGCAATGGGAAACGAACTGGCTCGAGAACACCCGCTGCAACGTGCGCCGACTGCATCAGGAATGGACATGGTAAGCACACCCCGCCGAACGGAACAGCCGTGAATATCCTGCTGATCAATCACTACGCCGGTTCGCCGCGCCACGGCATGGAGTACCGCCCGTACTACCTGGCGCGCGAATGGCAGCGGCTCGGGCACCGGGTACGCATCCTCGCCTCCGACCATTCCCATATCCGGGCCGAGGCGCCGCAACTGCTGGGGCGCGCCAGCCTCGAGGAAACCATCGACGGGGTCCAATACTGCTGGTTCGCCACCCCGAACTATCGCGGCAACGGCGCCGGGCGGGTGCGCAACATGGCCGCCTTCGTGCTGCGCCTGTACCGTGAAGCGCGCCGCATCGCGCACGAGTTCGCGCCACAGGTGGTGATCGCGTCGTCGACCTATCCGGCCGATATCTGGCCGGCGCACCGCATCGCCAAACTGGCCGGGGCGCGCCTGCTGTTCGAGGTGCACGACCTGTGGCCGCTCTCGCCGATGGAGCTGGGCGGCTTCTCGAAATGGCATCCCTTCATCATGCTGCTGCAGGCGGCCGAAAACCATGCCTGCCGCCATGCCGACGCGGTGGTGTCTATCCTGCCCAAGGTGCGCGATCACCTCGAAGCGCATGGCATGGCGGCGCACAAGCTGCACATTGTGCCCAACGGGATCGATCCGGACGAATGGCGCTCGCCGGCGCAAGACAGTGCGCCGGTGTGCGCGCGCATCGCGGCGCTGCGGGCGCAGGGCTGGTTCGTGCTCGGCTACGCCGGCACGCACGGCATCGCCAACGCGCTCGACACGCTGCTCGACGCCGCGCTTCTGATGCGCACCGAAAAGG
>JBAQKU010000112.1:0-4073 GCA_049301315.1 Telluria sp. | reverse complement strand
ATATTGGGTTCCCGCTTGCGCGGGAACGACGTGCAAATGTCAACGTTTTTATTCCGGACAGCAGTGCGCCTGCGCGGGAAGTCGGTTTCGCCAATGGCGGAAACGACGAGATTAAGTCTCGGGTTGAAGGACGGGGCTTGCCGCGCTATAGGTCAGTCGGGGTATTCGTTGTATTTGCGGGCGTCGCCGCGCACCTTGTCGGCCGGGTACTTGGCGCGGTTGAGCACCATTTTCTCGTGCAGCGCCGCGCCCAGGTCGACGTCGAGCTTGTCGGCCAGGCGGATCAGGTAGAACAGCACGTCGGCCATTTCATGGCGCACCTGTTGCGCCTTGACGTCCCCGAGCTCGGCGCGCTGGCCGCTTTGCAGCCACTGGAAGTGCTCGAGCAGTTCGGCAGCTTCCACGCTGAGCGCGGCCGACAGGTTCTTGGGACTGTGGAACTGGTCCCAGTCGCGCTCTCCGACGAACTGGCGAATCACGTCGCGCAGGCGGGCCAGTTCGCCGCCCGGCGTCCGGTCGTTTTCCACGCCTTAGTCCTGGTATTCCTGCAGGCGCGCGGCCAGCCTTGGCGCCAGTTCTTCGGGACCGCTGACACTCATGCCAAGGTCGCGCAGCAGGCCGTCCTGCAGGCCGTAGACCCAGCCGTGCACGGTCAGTTCCTGCCCGCGCTCCCAGGCGTCCTGCACCACCGTGGTCTGGGCGGTGTTGACCACCTGCTCCGTCACGTTCAGTTCGCACAGGCGGTCGGCGCGCGCGCGCGAGGGCAGCAGGTCGCCAAGGTATCTGTCGTGCTTTTGCTGCACGTCCTGCACGTGGCGCAGCCAGTTGTCGGCCAGCCCGACGCGCTGGTTGATCATCGCCGCGTGCACCCCCGAGCAGCCGTAGTGGCCGCACACGATCACGTGCTTGACCTTGAGCACGTCGATCGCGAACTGCAGCACGGTCAGGCAGTTCAGGTCCGAGTGCACCACCACGTTGGCGATGTTACGGTGTACGAACAGTTCGCCCGGCGCCAGGCCGAGCAGCTCGTTGGCCGGCACCCGGCTGTCCGAGCAGCCGATCCACAGGTACTCGGGCGACTGTTGCGCGGCCAGGGTCCTGAAGAAATCCGGGTCTTCCGCGACCATCGAGCCGGCCCATTCGCGGTTGCGCTGGAACAGTTCGTCAGTGGTGAGGCTTAAGCGTTTTGCTGCGGTCATGTCTGTCCTTTTTGTTCGAAAAAAAACCGCTGATGGCCGGATGGCCGGACTTCAGCGGTTTTGTGAGATAGGCGCTTGCGCGCCCTGCCGCGCACTTACTCGAAGAAGTCCTTGACCTTGTCCATCCAGCCCTTGCTCTGCGGGTTGTGCTTGGCGCCGCCTTCCACCGTCAGACGCTCGAACTCCTTGAGCAGTTCCTTTTGCTTCTCGGTCAGCTTGACCGGGGTTTCGACCGCGACGTGGCAGAACAGGTCGCCCGGGTAGCCGGAGCGTACGCCCTTGATGCCTTTTGCCTTGAGGCGGAAGGTCTTGCCGGACTGGGTGCCTTCGGGAATCGTGAACGATACCTTGCCCGACAGGGTCGGCACTTCGATCTCGCCGCCCAGGGTGGCCTTTACGAACGAGATCGGCATTTCGCAATGCAGGTCGTCGCCTTCGCGCTGGAACACGGCATGCGCCTTGATGTGGATCTCCACGTACAAGTCGCCCGGCGGCCCGCCGTTGGTGCCCGGTTCTCCGTTGCCGGAGGAGCGGATGCGCATGCCGTTGTCGATACCGGCCGGGATCTTCACTTCCAGCGTCTTGTTGCGCTTGATGCGTCCGGCGCCGCCGCACGCGGCGCACGGTTCCGGAATGACCTTGCCGCTGCCGTGGCATTTCGGGCAGGTCTGCTGGATGCTGAAGAAGCCCTGCTGCATGCGCACCTGGCCGTGGCCGGCGCAGGTGGAACAGGTGACCGGCGCGGTGCCGGGCTTGGCGCCGCTGCCGTGGCAGGTGTCGCACTTGTCCCAGCTCGGCACGCGAATCGTCGTGTCGAAGCCGTGTGCGGCCTGTTCCAGCGTAATTTCGAGGTTGTAGCGCAGGTCGGCGCCGCGGTACACCTGCGGGCCCGCACCGCGCCCGCGGCCGCCGCCGAAGATGTCGCCGAAGATGTCGCCGAAGCTGTCGGCAAAACCGCCGCCGCCTCCGCCGCCGCCGCCCATGTTCGGATCGACGCCGGCGTGACCGTAACGGTCATACGCCTCGCGCTTCTCCGCATTGGTCAGCATCTCGTAGGCTTCTTTGACTTCCTTGAACTTTTCTTCCGATTCCTTGCTGTCCGGATTGCGGTCCGGATGGTATTTCATTGCCAGCTTGCGGTAAGACTTTTTAATCTCTTCTTCCGTAGCATTCTTGGCGACCCCGAGGATCTCGTAAAAATCACGCTTTGCCATTTGTCGGCACCTTGCTGTCTATCTTTAATGTACTGATTATGCAAAAAACCGAGCCGGGAACCAAAAATGGCACGCCGGCTCGGTGGATCATCCAGGTACGATTACTTGGCGTCCTTGACTTCCTTGAAGTCGGCGTCCACGACGTCGTCCTGCTGAGCCTTCGATTCCGCACCCGCGCCAGCCTGCTGCCCTTCGCCGCCGGCCGCAGCCTGCTGCGCCTGCATGTCGGCGTACATCTTCTCGCCCAGCTTCTGCGAGGCAGACGACAGCGCCGCCACCTTGGCGTCGATATCGGCCTTGTCGCCGGACTTGAGCACGCCTTCGAGCTCGGTGATGGCCGCCTCGATCGTCTCTTTCTCGCCTGCTTCGAGCTTGTCGCCGTATTCGGTCAGCGACTTGCGGGTAGAGTGTACCAGCGCATCGGCCTGGTTGCGCGACTCGGCCAGTTCCTTGAGCTTGTGGTCTTCTTCGGCATTGAGCTCGGCGTCCTTCACCATCTTCTGGATTTCGGCCTCGGTCAGGCCGGAGTTGGCCTTGATCGTGATCTTGTTTTCCTTGCCGGTGGCCTTGTCCTTGGCGCCCACGTGCAAGATGCCGTTGGCGTCGATGTCGAAGGTCACTTCGATCTGCGGGGTGCCGCGCGATGCCGGCGGGATGCCTTCCAGGTTGAATTCGCCCAGGCCCTTGTTGCCGACCGCGATTTCACGCTCGCCCTGGTAGACCTTGATGGTCACCGCCGGCTGGTTGTCGTCGGCGGTCGAGAACACCTGGCTGAACTTGGTCGGGATGGTCGTGTTCTTGTGGATCATCTTGGTCATCACGCCGCCCAGGGTTTCGATACCGAGCGACAGAGGCGTCACGTCCAGCAGCAGCAGGTCCTTGCGCTCGCCCGACAGCACCGAGCCCTGGATCGCGGCGCCCACGGCGACCGCTTCGTCCGGGTTCACGTCGCGGCGCGCATCCTTGCCGAAGAACTCCTTGACCTTTTCCTGCACCTTCGGCATGCGCGTCATGCCGCCGACCAGGATGATGTCGTCGATGTCGGACACCTTCACGCCGGCATCCTTGATCGCGATGCGGCATGGCTCGATGGTGGCGGCGATCAGTTCCTCGACCAGCGACTCGAGCTTGGCGCGCGTCATTTTCAGGTTCAGGTGGACCGGTGCGCCGTTCGCCATGGCGATGTACGGCTCGTTGATTTCGGTCTGCTGCGCGGACGACAGCTCGATCTTGGCGCGCTCGGCCGAGGCCTTGATGCGCTGCAGTGCGATCGGGTCCTTCTTCAGGTCCAGGCCGTTGATTTTCTTGAACTCGTCGATGATGTAATCGATGATGCGCTGGTCGAAGTCTTCGCCGCCGAGGAAGGTGTCGCCGTTGGTCGAAAGCACTTCGAACTGCTTCTCGCCGTCCACGTCGGCGATTTCGATGATGGACACGTCGAAGGTGCCGCCGCCCAGGTCATACACGGCGATCTTGCGGTCGCCCTTCTCGGTCTTGTCCAGGCCGAACGCGAGCGCGGCAGCGGTCGGCTCGTTGATGATGCGCTTGACGTCCAGGCCCGCGATGCGGCCGGCGTCCTTGGTGGCCTGGCGCTGCGAGTCGTTGAAGTAGGCCGGCACGGTGATGACCGCCTGGGTCACCTTCTCGCCCAGATAGGCTT
>JBAQKU010000111.1:0-2641 GCA_049301315.1 Telluria sp. | reverse complement strand
CGGCCACAGCGCGCACGCGAGCGGCCCGCGCCGCAGCCAGGCGCGGGTGAGCGTCGATTCGAGGGAAGGCTTGGGTTGCATGCGGGGGCGGTAACGCCTGCGGCGACTACTTCGTGGAGCCCGTCTGGGCCGCGAAGGTGAGCTTGTCGTAACCGGCGATGCGCGCCGCCTCAAGCACGTTGATCACCATCTGGTGCATCGCAAACTGGTCCGCGTTGATGACCACCACCGGGCTTTTCTGCGCCTGCGCGCCGCCCTGGCCCGCGCGCGCCGCGTTCTTGAGCTCATCGGCCAGGCCCGCCACGTTATGGAACGAGACCGGCACGTTGTTGACCGTGTAGTTGCCCTTGGCGTCGACCGTGACGTTGATCTCGAACGGCTTCTCGATTGCCTTGCCGGCGTCGGCCGATGGCAGCGTGATCTGCAATTCGGTGAACTTGCTGTAGGTGGTGCTGACCATCAGGAAGATCAGCACCACCAGCAGCACGTCGATGAACGGAATCAGGTTGATCTCCGGATCCTCGCGCTTCTGGCCACGGCGAAAATCGATCATTTGCGGGCACCGTGCACCGTATCGACCAGCTTGACCGCCTGCAGCTCCATGTCGATCACGAAGCTGTCGACCAGCGCGCGGAAGTGGCGGTAGAACACCAGCGCCGGCATCGCGATGGCCAGGCCGAAGCCGGTGTTGTAGAGCGCGACGGAAATGCCGTGCGCGAGCTGGGCCGGGTTGGTCCCGGTCGCGTTCTGGGCCCCGAAGATCTCGATCATGCCGACCACGGTGCCGAACAGGCCCATCAGGGGGGCGAGCGAGGCAATCGTGCCAAGCGTGGTGAGGAAACGCTCGAGCACGTGCGCGACCCCGCGCCCGGCTTCCTCGATCGATTCCTTCATCACTTCGCGCGGCGCGTCGATATTGCGCAAGGCTGCCGCCAGCACGGTGCCGAGCGGCGAGTTCTGGGCCAGCTTCTCGATGATGTCGGGCGTGACCTTGCCGTTGTGGTAGACCCGGATGACTTCGTCGAGCAGCTGCCGGGGCAGGATTTTATGGCGGCGCAGGTAGATCAGGCGTTCGATGATCAGCGCCAGCGCGACGATCGAGGCAATCAGCAAAAACCAGATAGGCCAGCCTGCGGCTTGAAGAATGGCGAGCAAAAGGTTCTCCTGAAGAAGTGTACGGGCGGATTGAAACGGATCCGGCAATGTAACGTGTTGCCCGCCGCTCGGCAAGTGCAGATCTGCACTTCTTGCGCCGATCGCCAGCCGGCGGCCCCGCACTTGCCAACACATTCTGTGGATAAGATTGTTAGCAAGCTCGGCGGGGATGGCGCAGCGCCTTGATTCATAAGGAAAATTTTTCCGTGCGCAAAAATATGGCAGGGCGGGCCGCGGCGCCGCGCCACTTTCTTATCCACAGGCGCGCGGCCCTGTTTGGGAAGTTTTGAACATTTTCTGTGGATAAGATTGTGAGCAACGGGGCGCGCACTGCTGCAAGTCCTTGATTTTCCTCAAGGATTATCTGAAGCGTAAAAATGAGGCATCATTGCAGGTTCGGCCTTCCGGCATCGCGTCCCACGCGTTTTGCACATTTTATGTGGATAACTTTGTGCGCAAGTACCACGACGCCAGGCAAAGTGCTTGATCCGTAAAGGAATTTCTGGTTTGCCTCGAAATACAGCACGCCTTATTTTTCCTTTTCAAATCAAATACTTGCAAAACGCCTTGTCGTTTCGGACAATCTGTGACATAAGCACAAGCCACGCGCACCACGCCGCAGCCACCAGCCCGATCCATCATGCATACCCTTTCCGACGCCGACACCACCTACGCCGCCCCGCCCGTCCTGACCGTCAGCGCGCTCAACGCCCAGGTTGCGCGCCTGCTCGAGCGCTCGTTTCCGCTGACCTGGATCGGCGGCGAAATCTCCAATTTCACCCGCGCCGGCTCGGGACACTGGTATTTCACGCTCAAGGACGACGCTGCCCAGGTGCGCGCCGTCATGTTCCGCGGCCGCGCGCAGTTCGCCGGCTTCATCCCGCGCGAGGGCGACAAGGTCGAGGTGCGCGCCCTGGTCACGCTGTACGGCGCGCGCGGCGACTACCAGATCAACGTGGAAGCGATCCGGCGCGCCGGCGTGGGCGCGCTCTACGAAGCGTTCTTGCGTCTGAAGGAAAAACTGGCCGCGCGCGGCCTGTTCGACCAGGAGCGCAAGCGCGCGCTGCCGCTGTTCGCGCGCGCGATCGGCATCGTCACCAGCCCGCAGGCGGCCGCGCTGCGCGACATCCTGAGCGCGCTCCGCCGGCGCGCTCCGCACGTGCGCGTGGTGCTGTACCCGACCCAGGTGCAGGGCCAGCTGGCCGCCGAGAAAATCGCGCAAGCGATCAACACCGCTTCGCGCCGCGCCGAGGTCGACGTGCTGCTGGTGTGCCGCGGCGGCGGCTCGATCGAGGACCTGTGGTGCTTCAACGAGGAAGTGGTGGCGCACGCGATCGCGGCGTGCCGCATGCCGGTGGTGGCCGGCGTCGGCCACGAAACCGATTTCACGATCGCCGATTTCAGCGCCGACCTGCGCGCCGCCACCCCGACCGCCGCGGCCGAACTGGCGGCCACCCCGCACGCCGACTGGATGGCCTCGCTGGCT
>JBAQKU010000110.1:0-9138 GCA_049301315.1 Telluria sp. | reverse complement strand
GCCTGCTGCTGGCCGCTGCGCTGCTGCCCGCGCGCGGCGCCACGCCGCCCGGGTATATAACGGTGCCGGCGGGCGAATTCACCAGCGTGCTGTCCGGCGGCGGTGCGCCCAACGCGCCGGTCAAGGTGGCGCGCTTTGCGATGCGCGCCACGCCGGTCACGAATGCGCAATTCGTCGCCTTTGGCGCGGCCAACCCGGAATGGCAGCGCGGCCGGGCCGCGGCCGTGTTCGCCGATGCCAGCTACCTGAACCGGCTCGACGCGGCCGCGCTCACGCCGGCCATCGGCGCGCAGCCGGTCACCAGCGTGAGCTGGTTCGCGGCGCAGGCGTATTGCGAAAGCGAGGGCGCGCGCCTTCCCACCTGGTACGAATGGGAATATGTTGCCGCAGCCGACGCCACGCGCCGCGATGCAAGGTCCGACCCTGCATGGCGCGCCCGGATCATGTCCTGGTACGGACAATCGTCGAACATGTCGCGCCCCGCCGTGGGCGGCGCGCCCAACGTTTTCGGCGTGCGCAACATGCACGGACTGATCTGGGAATGGGTGGACGACTTCAATGCCCTGCTGGTCAGCGCCGACAGCCGTAACCAGGGCGACCCGGAGCAACTGCAGTTTTGCGGCGCCGGCGCCATCAGCCTGCAAGACCGGGACAACTACGCGATCCTGATGCGGGTGGCCCTGCTCTCCTCGCTCAAAGGCGCCGACACCACTAACGACCTCGGCTTTCGCTGTGCGCGAAGCCTCACTGAGGAATAATAATGAAAACGCTGACCCGCACTTGCCTGGGACGCGCCCTGCTGGCGCTGTCGCTCTCTGTCGCAGGCTTGGCCGCCTGCGCCGCGGCGCCGCCGCCGCAGACGGCCTTGCCAGGCGACTCGATCTATCAAATCAAGGCCCGCCTGCATGACCAGGACGCACGCCCGTTCAAGCTGGCCGAAAGGCGCGGCCAGCCGGTACTGGTGAGCATGTTCTACAACAGCTGCAAGTTCGTCTGTCCGATGCTGATCGACTCCATGCGCCTGACCGGGCTGGAGCTGAGCGCGCAGGAGCGGGCGCGCTTGTCGATGCTGCTCATCACGTTCGATCCGGCGCGCGACGACGTCAAGGGGCTCAAGACAGTGTCGGTGCAGCGCGAGCTCGATCCGGCGCACTGGACGCTGGCGCGCACCGACGCGGCCAGCGTGCGCAAGATCGCGGCCTCGCTCGATATCCAGTACCGCTTGCTGTCCGATGGCGAATACAACCACACCACCGTGCTGGTGCTGCTCGACGCCGACGGACGCATCGTGGGACGCACGCGCAAGCTCGGCAGCGCCGACCCGGAGTTCGTCAAACTGATTCGCCAGACCCTGCAGGGTAGCGGCACGTAAGGGGGCGCACGCCCTTCACTCCTTGGCCAGGTTGATCGAATAAAGCGGCACCTGGACCTCGAGGTCGGTGTCGGCCACCCGCGCCTGGCACGACAGGCGCGAATGGGGCTGCAGGCCCCAGGCCCTGTCGAGCATGTCTTCCTCCTGGTCTTCGATCTCGTTGAGCGAGGAAAATCCTGAAGCGACGATCACGTGGCAGGTGGTGCAGGCGCCCACCTTGCCGCAGGCATGTTCGATCTCGATCCCATGCTCGAGCAGCGCGTCGCAAATGGTCGTACCTTGTTCAACGTCGAAGCTGGCGCCCTCGGGCGCATATTCCGGGTGAGGCAACACGGTAATTTTTGTCATGGTCGATTCGCGGTGGCAGCCTGTCCGGTTGGCCGGACATTGGCTGGGCAGCTAAATTATACCCCCGGCCGGCGCGAACCCGGGGCGGCAGGCGCTGGTCAAACGGTTCTGGACCAGAACGGAGCTGCCATGGGCGAGAAAATGAACATTGGCGAAATCTGCACCCGCGTCACCATATTTGCCTACCCCACGATGAGCGTGAGCGACGCTGCGCGGCTGATGCTGGAACAGCATGTCGGCTGCGTGGTGGTGGTCGAAGAGACCGGCCGCGGGCGGCGCGTGCTCGGCATGCTGACCGACCGCGACATCACCGTTGCCGTGGTGGCACGCGAGTTCAACGCCCAGAGCACGCGCGTGGCCGACATCATGAGCCCCAGCCCGGTGACATGCCGGCCGGAGGACTCGATGACCGACGTGCTGCAACTGATGCAGCGCGATGGCGTGCGGCGCATGCCCGTCACCGATGCACTGGGCACCCTGGTCGGCATCGCCACGCTCGACGACCTGATCGACATCGTGGCCGAAGACCTGCACGGTTTTGTGCGCGTGATCGAGAACGAACGCAAGCGCGAAGCGCATGTGCGAGGCTGACGCCGGGCCCGGCCTGCGGACGGGCTTGCGCCCACGTTGGAGGCGGCAATGAGAAAATGGAGCGAGCAAGTGGCGCTGGTAACGGGCGCCGGATCGGGCATAGGCCGGGCCGCGGCGCTCGCCTTCGCGGCAAAGGGCGCACGCGTGGTCGTGTCCGACATCAGCGCCGAACATGGCGAGGAAACCGTGCGCCTGATCCGTGTGCTCGGCAAGCAGGCACTGTTCGTGCGCGCCGACGTTGCCAACGCCATGGACGTGGCACGGCTCGTTTCCAGCACGGTGGAGCACTTCGGCGGACTCGACTGCGCCTTCAACAACGCGGGCATCGAGGGCGACATGGCATCGACGGCCGGCTGCAGCGAAGAAAACTGGGACCGCACCCTGGCCGTCAACCTCAAAGGCGTCTGGCTGTGCATGAAAAATGAAGTGCCAGCCATGCTGGCACGCGGCGGCGGCGCCATTGTCAACTGCTCGTCGGTGGCCGGCCTGGTCGGATTCCCGCAGTTGCCAGCCTATGTGGCGAGCAAGCACGGCATCGTCGGCCTGACCCGCACCGCCGCGCTCGAGTACGCGCAAAGCCACATCCGTGTCAACGCCGTCTGTCCGGGCGTGGTTCAAACCGCGATGGTGGACCGGCTGCAGCAAAGCCATCCCGACCTGGCCCTTGTCGCGGGCGAACCGATCGGACGCATGGGAACGCCCGAAGAAATCGCTTCGGCGGTGATCTGGCTGTGCTCGGGCGGCGCCTCCTTCGTTACCGGTCAGGCGCTCGCGGTCGACGGCGGCTGGGTCGCCCAGTAAGACAGCGCGTGGGCATCACGATAGCGTGACCGACTTCGCTTTCGGACCCGGCGTCCTCGGCATGCGCACGGTTAACACGCCGTTCTTGTAGCTGGCCTTGGCATTCTCGGTGTCTACGTTGCGCGGCAAGGGAACGGAACGTTCGAACGCGCCATACGCACGCTCCATCAGGTGGTAGGTGCTGTCGCCGCTTTCGCGCTCGACATGCTTCTCGCCCGACAGGTGCAGGATATTGTCTTCGATGGTGATGCGGCAGTTTTCCTTGTCGATGCCGGGAATTTCCATGCGCACCACGATTTCATTTTCCATTTCCTCAACCTCGCCGGCCAGCAAACTCCAGCGCGGAAATGCGTCAGGCATGATCTCCTGGTCGCCTTTTTCGTCCTTGCCGCGCGCAAAATGGGTCAGCGCGTTGCCGCTACGGCTGAGCAACTCGCGCCAGCCCTCGGACATGCTGTCCCAGGCACGGCTCACTTCGTTCGTCACTTTCGTGGTGACTTTCTTTCCTGCCTGCTTCAATGAATCGAACATCGTTGGCTCCTGTTGACTGAGGGTGGCCCGCATCGCTGTGCAGGTTTCCTGTTTTGGATAGCGGCAATGGCGCTTTGTTCGGACGCGGCGACACCCCAGGCCCGCGATCTTGCATTTGATTGAGCTAGCTCATTTGCATTGCCGGCACGCGCGACACTTGAACGCGGCGCCCATCAAATAACAGGAGCGACGCCGTTTACCTCAATGAAGGAAAGCCGATGAGCACGCAATTCGACCATGTTTCCGTCGTTAAGAAGGCGAACATCTACGCCGACGGAAAATGCATCTCGCACAACCTGATTTTCCCGGACGGCACCCGCAAGACGGTCGGTGTGCAAATGCCGTCGAACCTCAGCTTCGGCACCGACGCCCCCGAGATCATCGAAATCGTCGCCGGCCAGTGCCGCGCGCGCATCGGGCCTGACGGGGAATGGAAATCCTACGGAGAAGGACAGCGCTTCCAGGTGCCGGGCGCATCGAACTTCGAGATGGAAGCGCTCGAGCCCTTGCATTACGTCTGTCACTTCGGCAGCGACTAGATGCCGCGCCAGGACAAGGGCGCGAGTCGCGCGGCGCGCGGCGCCCACGAGAACCTGATCGCCGCCATGATCACCGGACGCAAGCACGGAGCGCCGCAGGACGGCATTGCGCGCCCGTGGCGTGCCCTGGCCGTGCTGATGCTTGCCGTGGTGTTTGGCTATTGGTCGTTGCAGTGGAAATATGCAGTGGCGACGCCAGGCACGCCGCCCACCGCGCAGCGCGCCGATCCGGCGAGCACGATAGCGACGACTAGGCGGCCATTGCCGGACCCGTCGGCGGCATGACACCTGTGATGCCGCGCGCGCATGTAAAAAATGCTAGCCCTGCGGGCTCTGCGACATTTGCCGGCAATAGCGCTCCAGGTTCCCCGGTACTTCTGGCGGGCAAACGCCGCACTGTCGGTTTCCCTGCAGCGCATAGTCGATAAATTTCGGATACGGCAGGTTCAGATTAGCCATGATCTCCTTGAACTCGGCCAGCGTGCGCTGCGCGCCGAGGCGCGGGTTGCGCTCCTTTTCCTGGGCGATCGAGGATACGTGGCGGTTGTTGTAGTCGTGCGCCGGATACACCAGGAACTCGTCGGGCAAGGCAAACAGTTTTTCATGCACGCTGCGGTACAAGGCATCGGGATCGCCGTTCTGGAAATCGGTACGCCCGCAGCCGTCGATGAGCAGAACGTCGCCGGTGAAGACGCGGTTGGCACACACGTAGGCGAAGTGCCCGTCGGTATGTCCCGGCGTGTGCAAGGGATGCAACTCGATATCCCCCAGGCGCAAGGGCCGCCCTTCTTCGAGTCCCACGTCCACGCAGGCAAGCTTGTCATAGGCCGGCGCGGCGATCTTGCTGCGTGCTCTGTGCTTGAGTTCGAGCGCGGAGGTAATGTGGTCGGCGTGGATATGGGTGTCGACGGTGTACGCGAGCGTCAGGCCGAGCCTGGCGATCTCTTGCAGGTCGCGCTCCATGGATGACAACACCGGGTCGATCAGCAGTGCCTGCGCAGTCTTTTCGCAGCCAAGCAGATAAGTGTAGGTGCTCGACAGCGGTTCGAAAAATTGCCGGAAAATCATAGCTCCTCCATTGCCGTCCGTCCGTTTGTGTGGGAACGACTCCCCGCAACGGCCCGTCATTGCGCGCCGTCGCCCGTCATTCCCGCGCCGCTCCCGTCAACCCGCGCCGCCTCCGTCAACCCGCGCCGCTCCCGTCAACCCGCGCCGCTCCCGTCATTCCCGCGAAGGCGGGAATCCAATTTCGGCATAGCCCGCGACTACGGATCGATCTTGCGGGAATCCAATCGGTAATTGGGTTCCCGCCTGCGCGGGAACGACGCTTACCGGTCGGGTAATTGGGTTCCCGCCTGCGCCGGAACGATGATATATCAACCTGCGCTTATTCGACGCCATCCATGGCCCCCTGTTCCAACAGGAACGGTCCAATTTCAGGCCTTCAGTTACAATGCGAACTCGACTGGACGATTGCGCAACAGCGTAATTACGGCCCAGAATCAGTCCGGATCTGCCGCAAGCCTTTCCGGACATGACGCCATCGTGCCTGCCGAGGCACTTCTACCATGCACATCACACCATTCCCGATTCTCGCACTGGCCCTGGCCATCGCACACGGTGGCGCTGCTGCCGCCGACATTCCAGAAGGAACATGGAGCACCGCCGCCGAACTGGGCGCCATCGCCACCTCCGGCAATACGGTCGGCGCCTCGGTTACCGGAAAAATCGACGCCCGCCAGGAGCTTAACGACTGGAGCAACCAATACATCTTCACCGGCTATTTCAAGGAAGATGAAAAAAGCCTGGAAGACAGCGACAAGATCCGGGTCCGCTCGGCTGAGCGGTTTTCGGTGTCGGCCAAAGCGGCCTACAAACTGCTCGACCGCAGCGAAAAGCTGTTCGTTCTCGGCTCCCACATCGACGACAAGTTCGGCGCCTACACCACGTTCTCGAGCATGGCGATCGGACACAGCTCCCAGTGGTACAAGTCGCCGGATGCGACCATCGACATTGAACTCGGCCCAGGCTATTTCAACGGCAAGCGCGCCAGCGGCGAATCGGAAAGCGGCTTCACCGTGCGCGGCGCGGCTGCATTGAAGTGGAAACTGAGCACGTCCGCGCTGTTCTCGCAGACCGTCAGCGTCGAACGCGGCGCCTCGAATATCCACTCGAGTGCGGAAGCGGCGATCAGTACCAAGATCAACGACACCATGCAGATGAAGGCGGCGTTCGTTGCGCGTAACGATTCCAACGTCCCTGTCGACAAGAAAAATACCGATACGCAAACCTCGCTCACCCTGGTGTATTCGTTCTGACCCCACCGGCGCCTCAGTCTGCCCGAAGCGCGATCCACATTCGCCCCGCCTCTCGCCGCAGGCTCGTTCCCAGTTCCGCGCATAACTCATGCATGCGCTCGCCGATGTAGCGCGCCTGGTGCGCGCTCGCCGGGCGCACCTGGCACGCCTCGATGAACAGCGGATGCAGGCGGATCGCATCGACCTTGCCGCCGCCCAGCTCGAGTTCGAACAGCACCTGATGGTCGTTCCTGAACGCCGGATCGACGTAATAGTCATCGACCAGGTCGCCAGTCGCATAAAAAATCGGACAGCCGCGATAGATCTCGATCCCCTGAAACACGTGGGCACTGTGCCCATACACGATTTTCCATCCCATCTCGACGGCGGCGTGCGCCAGCCGGCGCATCGGCTGCGCGGGCCGCCACTCCATGTTCGGCCCCCAGTGCAGCGAAAGAATCGGCCACTGCACGCCGTGCAGCGCATCAAGCGCATGGCGAAACGCGGCGCTGGCCGCAGCCTCGTCGGTCAGATCGAGGTAGGCAATGCCGGGCCGGTCCTTGCCGGCCGCGAAATCGGCCTGGTGATTGCAAAACGCCGCCATGCCCAAACGCACGCCCGCGCGCTCGATATGGGCCGGCAGGCGTGCCGCGTCGAGGTCCACACCGGCCCCCGCATGCCCGACGCCTGCCTTGTCGAGCAGGCGCAAGGTGTCGTACATGCCGGCATACCCGAAGTCGAGCAGGTGGTTATTGGCCAGGCTGACCAGGTCGATACCGGCCTCTTGCAGCGACTGCGCGGCCTGTGGCGGCGCGCCGAAGTAGAAGGCCTTCGGCTCTCCCGGCCAGACCTGCTGCGAATTGGTGACGGCGCATTCGAGGTTCACGATGCTGAGGTCGGCCCCGCGCAACAGATCCTCGATCGGCCCCAGCGGATAGCCGGCGCCGAAGCGCAGGATGTAGCGCCGCACCGTGCGACCGAGCATGGTGTCGCCACCCAGCATCAGGCGCAGCGGGCGGGACGAAGTGAGGTCTGCTGGCATCTGGGGCGGTACTCCGGCGCGTGCGGGCGCGCATGCACCTGCTTTTTCAGGTGCGCAATTGCCCTTCCCGTTGCGGCTGCTTCACGATCACGTCGGCGATCAGGGACAACTCGGTCGTGAGCAGATTGATCAGGTCATCGGCGGTGACGATTCCATACAGGCCGCCGGCAGCGTTTACCACCGGCATGCGGCGTACCTTCAGCTCGCGCATTTCGCGCAGCGTTTCGACCAGGCCGGCGTCCTCATCGACGGTCGCCACGGGCGAACTCATCAGGTCGCCGGCAGTGAACGTTTCCGCGTTCACTTGCAACGCGATGGTCTCGATCACGATATCGCGGTCGGTCACGATGCCGACCGGCACGCGCATCCCGTCGTTGGTTTCAGTCACGATGACGTCGCCGACATGATGGTGCCGCATTAATGCGGCCACCTGCGGGATCGGCGCGTCGGAATCGCAACACACCACGGTGGTGTTGCAGCATTCGCGGATTGGCATGGCTGGCTCCTCGGGGATGACAGTATTGGCCCAGACTAGACCCGCATTTCGCTTTGGCTTTGGCACACATCAAATGCGCGGGGGCCTGAACCGGGAACCAAATAGGCAAGTCGTTGCCGATGTATGCCCGGAAGCGCACTGTTTTCCCGTTCAAGTCCGGATATGTTGATGAAAATCACAAAGCGCAGCGACATGCTCGGCTAGCCTGAGGCTAGCGCAGGCGTGCAGCTTGCGATCTGTCACCATTGGAAGGGGTCGCACCGATGCAACTTATCACCTGGAATATTCAACGGGCACGTGGGCCCGAGGGCCGCACCGACCTGAACCGTGCTGTCGCCTACGTGCGCCGGCTGGCCGATTTTGATGTGCTATGTCTGCAGGAAGTATCGTCCGGCTTTACCGACTTGCCAGGCTGCGACGGCAGCGATCAGTTCCAGGGAATGGCCGCCCGCCTGCCGGGCTACAACGCATTTGCCTGCCTGTCGACCGACACCCTGCATCCGAGCGGCGCCCGGCGCATGTTCGGCAACATGATTTTCTCGCGCTACCCGGTACTGCAAGTGTTTCGCCACTCGCTGCCCTGGCCGGCCGACCCGGGGGTGATGAGCATGCAGCGGGTCGCGCTCGAGGTCACGCTCGACACACCGCTGGGGCTGCTGCGGGTGACCAACACCCATCTCGAATATTTTTCCGCGTTGCAGCGCAAGGCGCAAGTCGAACGCCTGCGTGAACTGCACCGGGAAGCCGTCTGCCAGGCGCGCAGCGAACGTCCGGGCGACCACACCGCTGGTCCGTTTTGCGCCGTGCCGCGCGCGGCGGCGGGACTGCTGGTGGGCGACTGCAACTATTTGCCCGGATCGGAGGAGCACGTGCGCATGCAGGCGCCGTTCGATGAGCCGATTTCCCCCTACTGCGACGTGTGGCAGACGGTACACCCGGGGCGCCCGCACGCACCGACAGTCGGTCTGTACGACAAGTCGGCCGACAGGTCGCCGCCCTTCACCTTCGATTTCGCCTACGTCACGCAGGATATCGCGCAGCGCGTGCACGGCGTGAAGGTCGATGCAAGCTGCAACGGCTCGGCGCACCAGCCGATCCTGGTGGAGCTGGCCTGAGTCGTG
>JBAQKU010000109.1:0-24953 GCA_049301315.1 Telluria sp. | reverse complement strand
GGACGGGCCTCGATCGCGTGTGCTTGTTATTGGAGCGCGCAAGCGCGCGATTCGCTTCTCAGAGCGACTTGGCAATAATTCCCTTGAGTGCTTCGTTGGCGCCCCCGTAGATCTTCTGAATGCGCGCATCGACAAACAGGCGCGCGATCGGGTACTCCATCATGTAGCCGTAGCCGCCGAAAAATTGCAGGCACTCGTCGATGATTCTGTTTTGCTTTTCCGAGCACCACCACTTGGCCATCGCGGCAGTTGCGTCATCGATCGGGTCGTCGCTGAGCACGCGGCAGATCAGGCTATCGAGGAAGACACGCCCGATCCTCGCTTCGGTCGCGCATTCGGCAAGCTTGAAGCGGGTGTTCTGAAAATCCCACAAGGTCTGCCCGAACATCTTGCGCTGTTTGGCATACTCCACGGCGAGCTCGACCGCTCGCTCGGCGGTGGCGATCGAGGACGCCGCGATCACCAGGCGTTCCCGGTGAAAGCCGGTCATCGCGCCGGCAAACGCCTTCCCTTCGATTCCGCCCAGCAGGTTCTCCACTGGCACGCGCAGGTTGTCGAGAAACACCTCATGCGTGTCGATCGCGTGCTGTCCGACTTTTTCCAGCCGGCGTCCCAGCTGGAAGCCGGGCGAGCTGCGCGTTTCGACCATGAACATGGACAGGCCGTCTTTGCCGGGACCCCCGGTGCGCGCGCAGATGATCGCCAGGTCGGCTTGGCTACCCATGGTGACAAAGGTCTTGCTGCCATTGATGACGTATTCGTCGCCCTCGCGGCGTGCGCTACTGCGAATGCCCTTGACGTCGCTGCCACCGTCCGGTTCGGTGACGCACACGGCAATGAAATGTTCTCCGCTAACCAGTTTAGGCATCCATTTCAGCACCTGTTCACGGGTGCCGTTCTTCATCAACATGTAGGGTCCGCCGCAACTGCCCGGCACATAGGGAAAGGCCGTGTCGGCCACCCGCGCCTGCTCTTCGATTACCACCACTTCCTGGGCAAAGGTGCCGCCGTGTCCGCCGAACTCCTCGGGAATGCCAATGCACAGCAGCCCGAGCTCGCCGGCCTTGCGCCATACCGAGCGATCGATTTTTCCATTCTTCATCCAACGCTCGTTGTGGGCGGCCACCTCGTTTTCAAAAAAGCGGCGCGCGGTCGTGCGCAGGCTTTCCAACTCTTCGTTCATCCATGGGGATCGGTACGGCTGCATGTGCGATTCCTCCTGCTTTGTTCGGTTAGGGTGTGGGTGCGTGTTTTTCAGGCGACGGCGCCGGATTTGCACAAGGCGGCGATCTGTTCGGCGTCTAGCCCGAAGTCGCTCAGTATGTCGGCGGTGTGCTCGCCGAGCAGGGGGGCACGCTGGTAGACCCCGCCTGGCGTGCGCGACAGCTTGGCCGGTATGCCAGGCACGGTCACCTTGCGCTTCGATCCCGGCTGCTCGAGCTGGGGCAGCATCTCGCGGATCGTGAAGTACGGGTCGCGGAAGATATCCTGGGCGTCGTAGACCGGCGCGAACGGTACTTTTCCGCCGAAAATCTTCAGCAGTTCCGCCCTGGTATGCCCAGTGGTGAACGCTTCGACGACCTCATAGACGGCGTCGCGATTGGCCAGCCGCGCCTGCTCGGTCGAGAAGCGCGGATCGACGCTCAGCTCGGGCCGCCCGATGACGTCGCAAAACACCGGCCAGTTGCGCCCCGGCGGCACAGCGAGCACGGCCCAGCCGTCCTTGGTCGCAATGCGGCCGAAGGGGGCGATCTGCGGCAGGCGGCTGCCGGCCGGACGCGGAACTTCGCCCGTGTAGGAATAGGTAACGGTAATCGGCTCGGACAGGGCAATCAGGCTGTCGACCATCGCCACGTCGACATACTGGCCCTTGCCCGAGGAGCGCGCCTCCCACAATGCGACCATGGTCGCGAACGAGGCGAACAGCCCCGGTACCGTGTCGCCGGGACCGCCGCCGACCTTGGTCGGGGACTGCGCATCCGGTCCTGTAATACCCATCAGTCCGCCCATCGCCTGGGCGATGATGTCGACCGCCGGCCAGTCGGTGTACTCGGTCTTGCCGCCGCGCGGGTCGCCGAAACCGCGGATCGAGGTATAGACGATGCGCGGGTTGCGTTCGGCCAGGGTTTCATAGCTCAAACCGAGCCGGTCCATGACGCCGGCGCGAAAATTCTCGACCACGGCGTCGGCCTGCTCGACCATCTTGAGGAAGGTTTCCCTCCCTTCGGGATGTTTCAGGTCGATCACCATGCCGCGCTTGTTGCGATTGCAGCACTGGAACAGGCCGCCGTATGCCCGCAGCGTATCGTCCTCGGTAAACGGACCGATACGACGCGATACGTCGCCGTCGGGCGGCTCGATCTTGATCACGTCGGCGCCGTGGTCGGCCAGCATCTGGGTACAGTACGGCGCCGCCAGGGCATGCCCCAGGTCCAGGATGCGCAAGCCCTTCAGTCCGCCGCTTGTAGAAAATGTGCTCATAAACCCCTCACCTGTATGTGCCCGCAAGCGATTGCTGTTGGCGCTTAAGACTTGACAGTCCGGATTTTTTTACCGGGCGTGATCAGGCGCTCGAGCAAGTCCTCGTTGAGGTCGATCCCAAGGCCCGGTCCGTCGTTCGGATACAGGTAGCCGCCCTCGTAACGCGGCACGTTCAGCGCCAGGTCGTCCTTGATGTCCTTGCTGCTGAGGCAGTCGTGCACGTGCAGCGGGCCGGCATTTTCCTGCGGGAAGCGGGCGATCCAGTCGTTCGCCACCAGCAGGTGCGCGGCCGGACTGGCCTCCAGTCCCGAGGCCACCATGCAGCCGCAAATGACCGGCAGGTTGGCCAGCCGCGCCATGGTCAGCCAGCGCTGCGCCTTCAACAGTCCGCCGGCCTTTTGCATCTTGATCATCAGTCCGTCGGCCGCTCCCTTGTTGATGATCGCCTGCAGGTCGTGCATCTCTTGCGCCGACTCGTCGGCGTAGATCGGCGTTGCCACTTTGCCGCGCAGGCGCGCCATGCCGTCGAGGTCCCAATAAGGCAGCGGCTGCTCGATTTTCGACAGATTGTATTTCTCGAGCGCCCGGATGGTCGACAGCGCCTGGTCGTAGGTCCAGGCCCCGTTGATGTCGATGAACAGGTCGACGTCGTCGCCCACGGCCTCGCGCACCACGGCCACCATCGCGATGTCGTCCTTGGGCGTATGGCCGGACTTGAGCTTGACGAAGGCGAAGCCTTCCTTGAGCACCGCCAGCGCTTCCTCGGCCACGTCTTCCGGCTTGCCGGCGCCGAGCACCAGACCAAGCGGTATCCTGTCGATCGTCTTGCCGCCCAGTAAGGTATACACCGGCACGCCGAGCATCTTGCCCACCAGGTCGTGCAGCGCAAAATCGACCGTCGCCTTGGCCTGGTTGTTGTCGCGCGCCAGGAGGTCCATCCGCCCGACGATCTTCTCGATCTTGCTCGGGTCCTCTCCCAGCAGCACCTTGGGCGCGAAGAAGTCGCAAATCATGGACATGATCGAGTCCTGCGTCTCGCCGCGGTACCACGAGGAGGTGTCGCCCGATTCGGAAAACCCGACCACCCCTTCGTCCGTGTGCAGCTTGAGCACCACGCTGTCGATGCGCGACAGGGTGGCCCCCCGCATCAGCTGCGCACGCTTCATCGGGGTCGAGATTGGTATAACTTCAACTTTGGTGATCTTCATGTCTTCCTTCCTTTAACATAGCGGTTAACGTGTCGTGGTATATCTGAACAGTAGACTGTAATAATTAACTTGTCAACAAGCATTTCGAATTAAGCGCTGCGGGCCGTCGCGAGAACAGTGGGGGCTGCTCCCCGGGCCGTCGGATACAGTGAGGTTCGCTAATTATTTCAGAAACTGAATTTTATTGTAATTACTGTTGTTATTTGTATTCTATTATGTATTATTGGTATATTATTTACGTGCAGTGGAATACTTAATGGCGTTTTTCAGGCAGGCTGCCAGAGGGAGAAGGCATGGAGATGCAGGCTTTGGGTGAAAACGGCTATGTGCGCTGGGATGCGGTGGTTGATTGCCGCCGGGATCCTGAAACGGCGCTCGCTGCCCGGGAACCGGCGGGCGGCGCCAGGGCGGCGCAGCAGCCGGTCAATGTCAAGGTGGCGCTTTTCGGTACGCTGGCCGACCACAGGGTCAAGCGCCCGCTCGAACTCGCACTCGATGGCGAGCTCACCGTGGCCGCCGTCATCGGCGCATTGAACAGCCGGCTGGGCGGCGATTTCCTGCATAAGGTAGTCGATGCCGCCGGAACGAAATTGAACCAGTGTGTGGTGTTTGTTGACGGCGTGAAAGTGGACGACCTCAATGCCCCGGTGCAGCGGGGCGCGGCGTCGGTACAGGTGGAAATGATCTTGCTTACCGTTATAGAAGGAGGTTAGACAGATGAGCGATATGCGCAACATCAAGGGCGCGGCACCGAAGGATGACTGGGTCGCGACGTCCTGCGCCCTGTGCTACGGATCGTGTTCGATTCTTGCCCATCGCGTCGACGAGGTGGTCGTCAAGATCGAGGGCAACCCGGAGAGCGCGGTCGGAAAGGGCCGGCTGTGCGGAAAGGGCGTGAGCGGAATCATGACCCATTACGATCCCAACCGCCTGACCGTGCCGCTGCGGCGGACGAATCCCAAAAAGGGTCTGACCGAAGACCCGATGTGGAAAGAAATCAGTTGGGACGAGGCGCTCGACGAGGTTGCCGAGCAGTTGCGCCGGGTGCGCGCCGACGATCCGCGCAAGCTGGTCGTGCAGCGCACCACGACCGTGACGGCAAGCCGCACGCCTTTCATCACCTTCACCGCCGCTTTCGGCACGCCCAACCTGTCCACCGCCGGTGGCGGGCTGCATTGCGGCAACGGCGCGCACTTGCTCTCTGGCCTGATGCACGGTTCGTGGTCGGTCGTTCCGGACTTTCAATATTGCAACTACGCGATGTTTTTCGGCGCCTCGAAAGGTCACGCGGCCGGTCACGCCTCGGCATCGAACATGGGGATGGCGGCCGACGCCCGTGCGCGCGGCATGAAGATGGTGGTGGTCGACCCGATGTGCAATTTCGCCGCGGCCAAGGCCACCGAATGGGTCCCGTTACGGGTGGGCACGGATGCCGCCCTGGCGCTCGCCATGTGCCACGTGATGGTGCATGAACTGGGCATCTATGACATTGCCTATCTGCAGGCCAAGACCAACTCGCCCTACCTGATCGGTCCGGACCAGCGCTACCTGCGCGACGCGGCCAGCGGCAAGCCGCAAGTGTGGGACATGAGCATCGGCGCCGCCAGGCCCTTCTCGGACGTCATGGCAGAGCATATGGCGCTGAGCGGGGACTTCGAGGTCGACGGGGTGCGCTGCCAGCCGGCCTTCCATTTGCTGAAACAACACCTGCGCAAGCACACGCCGGAATGGGGCGAAAAGATCAGCACGGTCCCGGCCGCCAACATTCGCCGGCTCGCCGGCGAGTTCGCGCACGAAGCACGGATCGGCAGCACGATCGTGGTCGAGGGGGTCACCTTGCCTTACCGCCCGGTCGCAGCGATCGCCTTCCGTGGCTCGCAAGGGCACACCAACTCGGTGTATAACTTCTTCGCCATTGCCCTGCTCAACCAGCTGGTGGGCGCGGCCGACGTGGTCGGAGGGTGCCTTGGCTTCAATCCGGCCAGCAACGGCTTCGAGGAAACAGGCCGGCTCAGGTATATGCCGCACGCCGATGCCGACGGGCACATGCTGACCGGCACCTGGATGGGCTATCACCTGCCGTATCCCATTGCCGAGCCGCGCATGCCGCAGAAGGCCGGCCTGCAGGATCTTTTCGTGCTGGGCTTGATCTCGCCCTTTCTCGATTCGGATGACAACGAGGCGATGTGGCAGAAGTTCGATCTTCCCTACCGGCCTGAAGTGATGATGAACTTCGGTTCGAACATGCTGATGAGCATCGCCAACAAGGACTCGGTGGCGCGCTCGCTGGCGAAATACAAATTCATGGTGTCCATCGACATCTTCCAGACCGAGACCACGGCCTTTGCCGATATCGTGCTGCCCGACTGCGGCCATCTGCAGACGCTGGACTCGCGCTCGAACTATCCTTTCATCTTCAGCCTGCCGGCCGGAATGGGCGAGTGGTGCTGGCCGATCCGCCAGCCGGTACTGCCGCCCGATGGCCAACAGCGGCGCTTCCAGGACGTGTTGCTCGAACTTGCCGACCGCATCGGCATGCGCAGCGACGTCAACGCCGCCTACAACGCGTCGATGGACCTGGTCGCGCCGTACCGCCTGCAAGGCGAGCACAAATACAGTTTCGAGGAAATCTGCGATGCAGAGCTCAAGAGCAACTTCGGTCCCGGGCGCGGCCTCGATTGGTTCAAGCAGCATGGTGTCCTGACATGGCCCAAAAAGCCCGAGGAGGTGTACTGGCGACCGTTCGTCGATGCCCGGGTGCCGATCTTCTGGGAGTTCCTGCTGCCGATCCATGAAAAGATCGACGCGATCGCCGCGCCGCGCGGGCTGAAGATTCCGGTCGAGTTTTACCAGCCGCTGCCCGACTTCCTTCCTTGCCTGTCGCACTGCTGCACGGCGCCAGGTTTCGACCTGTACGCGTTCTACTACCGCGACATTTTGCATACCAACAGCTTCACCATGGAGAACCCGTGGCTGGACGAAGCCGCCCGGCTCGACCCGTTTTCCTACACCATCGCGATCAATGCCGACACGGGGCGCGCGAAAGGATTCACCGACGGTGCCTGGATCTGGGTCGAAAACGAAAAGGGACGCAAGGTGAAGGGCCGCGTGCATCTGACGCAGACGATTCATCCGGAAGGGCTCGGCGTAGCCGCCTGTGCCGGCCACTGGGGCGACGGGATGCCGGTCGCCAAGGGCAAGGGGGTGTTCTTTAACGACTTGCTCGAACTCGACTGGGAGCACGCGAGCCCGATCAATCTCAATCTCGACTTGTGCGCGCGCGTCAAGGTGACTTTGGTACAGGAGGGTGGGCGATGAGATGGGGAATGGTCATAGACCTGAAGCGTTGCATCGGCTGTTATGGATGCCAGCTTTCCTGCAAGGCCGAAAACGGCACGCCGCCCGGGGTATTTTTTGCCCGCGTGCTCAAACGCGAGGAGGGACAGTTTCCGACAGTGCGTCAGATGTTTCTGCCGGTGCTGTGCAATCACTGCGAGGATCCTCCATGCGTCGAGGTGTGCCCGACCGGGGCCAGCTTCAAGAGCAAGGAAGATGGCATCGTCGACATCGATCCCGACAAGTGCGTCGGCTGCCGCAGCTGCATGATGGCCTGTCCCTACGATAATCGCTATATCAACGACAAGCCGCAGCATTACTTCGCGCAGGGCCCGACGCCGTTCGAGCAGCGGCGTGCGGCACGCCACCAGACCGATGTGGTCATGAAGTGCAATTTCTGCCGTGACCGGCTCAAGGCCGGAAAGCAGCCCGCTTGCGTCGCCAACTGCCCGACGGTGGCGCGCATTTTTGGCGACCTTGACGATCCGAACAGCGAGGTCTCGCGCCTGATCAAGGAGCGTGGCGGCTTCCCCCTGCATCCGGAGCTCGGTACCGGCCCCGCGGTGTATTACTTGCCGGCGTAAGGAGAACTGACAATGACACATGCGAAAAGGAAGTACGAGCAACTGATCAAGGATCTGCGTGCAGACCTGCGCCCGCAGCGGACATGGGGCGAAGGCCGCGGCATTTTCCTTGTCGTCGGCCACTTTGTGGTCGGCATCGCCTCCGGCGCGTGGCTGTTCTCGCTGATCTTCGCTCAGCCGGCAGGTCTTGCCGCGGCGTTTTTGCTCGGCATGATCGGCGGCCTCGCCCATCTCGGATTTCTCGGCCGGCCGAGCCGCTTCTGGCGTATGGTCCGCCAGGTCAGGACCTCCTGGGTATCAAGGGGCTTTGTCGGCTTGAGCCTGTTCCTGGCGGGCGCCCCGCTTTATCTGGCTCCGATCTACCTGCCCGGCGTCCTGTGGGATGCAGGCTCGTTGGCAGCTACCGTGGGTTATGGCGCGGCGTTGACGGGAATGGTCGTGCTCATGGGTTACATGGGCTTCGTGTACACCTCGTCCAAGGCCATTCCATTTTGGAACTCCCCGCTTCACCCCGCCCTGTACGTGGCCTATTCCCTGCGCGGCGGTGTGGCGGCCCTGTTCGTCACGGCGTCGCTGGTGGGCTCTGCCGGCGAGCTGCCGGCGATCCTGCTGCCTTTATGGGGAGGCATCACCGGCGTGGTGATCTTGCTGTTCGGGCTGGAAATTCACGGTGCTCTCACCAGCGGCAATGAAGCGGCGCGCCGCTCGGTCCATGAGCTCCTCGCGGGGCGGGTGTCGGGTTATTTCTATGTGGGCACGCTGGCACTCGGCTTGCTCGTTCCTGCCTACCTGATGTTTTCCGGCTTGTCCGGCACGCTATCGATCGGCACCATGGCGCTGCTCGGCGTCACGTCGGCGGTGGGCGATTTCTTCATGAAGCTCTCGACACTGCGCGCCGGCGTTTTTTTGCCGGTGTGGACGCCTATTTCGCCCCAGCGCCGCTAACGCGGCACGCATGGTGGGCACAACAAGCTTTGTCTTGCAAATGAGACCGTTACAAAATCAAAGGGGTTACCAATGCGACGTCTGATTATCGGCATTTCCGGCGCTTCAGGCGCCATTTATGGCATCCGCGCGCTGGACGTTCTCAGCGGCGTCGCGGACGTCGAGACCCATCTGATTCTGTCACCGTCGGCCAAGCGCACCATCGTCGAGGAAACCGACTGGACGGTGGAGCGGGTGGAGGCACTGGCTCACGTCGTGCACCAGCACAGGGATATTGGCGCCAGCATTTCCAGCGGGTCGTTCCGGACCGCCGGCATGCTGGTGGCGCCCTGCGCGATCAAGACCTTGTCGGGAATCGTCTCGTCCTACAACGACAACCTGCTCACCCGTGCCGCCGACGTGTGCCTGAAGGAGCGCCGCCGGCTGGTGCTGCTGGTGCGCGAGACCCCGCTTCATCTCGGTCACATCGAGATGCTCGCCCAGGCCACCCGCATCGGGGCGGTCATCCTGCCCCCGGTGCCGGCCTTCTACAACCGGCCGCAAACCCTGGACGACATCATCAACCAGACGGTCGGCAAAGCGCTCGATCAGTTCGAAGTCGAGCATCAGTTGTTCAGGCGCTGGAAAGAGCCTGCGTCGGCTGAACAAGCCGTGGCCGCGCAAGCTGCGGCAGGGAGGATGCGATGAATAGACGCGCCGCCCACTTTTTCCTCGAAGGCCTGCAGGAGATCGGGGTCGAGTATTTGTTCTGCAACCTGGGCACCGACCATGTGCCTCTCATTGAAGAACTAGCCCGTTGGCGCCAGCAAGGGCGAAACGCGCCCACACCCATCCTCTGTCCCCACGAAAATGTGGCGGTGCATATGGCGTGCGGCTATGCGATGGCGACCGGGCGTGGCCAGGCCGTGCTGGTCCATGTGGACGCCGGCACGGCCAACACGGCCATGGGCCTGCACAATCTGTTCCGCTCTCGCGTGCCGGTGTTGCTGTTTGCGGGCAAGGCCCCGTTTACCCTGAGGGGCGAACTGCTGGGAAGCCGGGACACGTTTGTCAACTTCCTGCAGGAGCCCTATGACATGGCCAGTCTGGTGCGTCCTTATGTGAAATGGACGTATGACTTGCCTTCCGGCCTGGTGGTGAAAGAGGCTCTGCGCAGGGCCCATTCGGTCATGCACAGCGACCCGCCCGGGCCGGTGTTCCTCACCGCCGCCCGCGAGGTGCTGGCAGCCGAATGCGGTGAAGAACAGGTGCGCAGCTTTCCGGCCGAGCGCTACGGGCCGGTCGCGGCCATTGGCATTGACGACGCCGCCGTGGAGGACATTGCGCAGCGCCTGCTGGCGGCGCGCAACCCGGTGCTGATCACCGCCTATGCCGGCCGCAACCCCGTCTGCCCCCCGATTATCGACGAGCTTGCGCAATTGACCGGAATGCGGGTGTACGAATCGAACCCCATCTATCTCAATATCGCGCACGACTCGCCGTGTTTTGCCGGATTTTCCGCGGCCCCCGATATCGGGGAGGCGGACTTCGGATTGCTGGTTGACGTGGATGTACCGTGGATCCCCAAGTTCGCGTGCGAGCACGCCGAGACCGGGTGGGTCCATATCGATATCGATGTCATCAAGAAGGACTTTCCGATGTGGGGCTTTCCCAGCCACCTGCGGATCCAGGCCGACAGCTGCAAGGTATTGCGCCGCGTGCTCGAGCGTGTGCGCGAAAAGGCATCGGCCGATTACCGTCGCGCCGCGCGCGCGCGCGTGGCGCTATGGACGCAGCGCCGCGCGGGCGAGGCGGAACGCGCGCTTCACGCCGCGCAGCTGGTATCGCCGTCAGGGATGTCGGCCGCCTTCGTCGCTGCCCGACTGAGCGAGGTGATGGGGGAGGACGACATACTGGTCCATGAGGCAATCACCAACATGGTGCCGGTGCTCGAGCAGATCAGGCGCAACCGTCCGGGTACCGTGTTCGGCAACGGCGGCGGCGGTCTGGGCTTCGGCGGCGGCGTTGCACTCGGTGCCAAGCTGGCCTGTCCTGGCCGCACCGTCTTCCACGTGACCGGTGATGCCAGTTTCTGCTTTTCCGCGCCAACGCCGGTGTACATGGTCTCCAAGCAGTATCAGCTGCCCATTTTCACCGTTGTACTGGACAACAGCGGATGGGGGGCGGTGAAAGGTGCAACGCTGCGCGTCTATCCGGAAGGCGCCGCAAAGTCCGCGCACGCCTATCAGGCCGCTGTCGGCACCGATATCCACTACGAAAAGGTGGGCCAGGCGGCCGGTGCGTACGGCGAACGGGTGGAAGACCCCGCTGCACTGCCGGCGGCAATCCGGCGCGGCATGGAAGCGCTCAGCAGCGGGCGCTCTGTCGTTCTGGTGGTGCGTCTGGAACCGATCTAGCGCGCCGCTCCGTCACGCGTGTCAGATAGCGGCGCTCATCGCATCGTATGAAAACAGGAAGTCGTAACGCTCGCCGATGGCGCTCTGCTGCCACTGCCTGGCAACAAACTCATCGGCCTGTTCCGGGCTCGCCAGCGCCGGATGATGGAACCGGGAGGTGTTGTCGGCCGCTCCGCGCATCATCCGATAGGCACGTTCAAGGCGCGCATCTTCGTACTTCGCCAGAGCGGTCGGAATATCGTCACGATATGTTGTGAAACAGCGCCCGAGCACGACGGCGTCTTCAATGGTAAATACGGCTCCCTGGGCCAGGAACGGCAAGGTCGGGTGACAGGCATCTCCCAACAAAGTTGCGCGGCCCTGGGTCCAGTGATCGAGAAAATTTCGGCCGCACAACGCCCACCTGAGAATGGACGGCGCCTTGCTGATCATTGCATGGACGTCTGCATGCCAGCCTTGGAATGCTGCGGTGCATTCTTCAACCGTTGCCGGGGATTTCCATGGCGGCGCAGTCCACGCGTTTCCCTCCAGTGTTCCGACGAAGTTCATGACGGTTCCACCGTTGAGGGGGTAATGCACGACATGCCCGCCGGGCCCGATCCAGTTTGTCGCAACATTTCTCGCCATGTAAGAGGGAAGCAGGGCCATGGGAACCAGTGTGCGCCACGCCACCATGCCCGAAAATTGCGGCTGGTCGGCGCCGAACAGGGCTGCCCGAATTTTTGAGTGGACACCGTCGGCGCCGATCAGCGCATCGCCGGTCACCTTTTCGCCATCACCGAGTTCGAGCGTGACCTGGTTCGCGTTCTGGACCACCCCGATGCAGCGCGCTCCCAAGTGAATGGCGTCCGGCTTGAGCTGACGAACGGCGTCGCCCAGCAGCTGGAGCAGATCGGGGCGAAACACGGTCAAGTACGGAAAGCCGTAGCGTTTGATCGCGGCGTCCCCCAGATCGAAAAGTTTCCATGTCTTCCCCGTGTTCCACAGACGGATTTCCTTGCCGTCTGCCTCAGTGGACAATTTTTTCAGCCCGTCGAAGATGCCCAGCGCGTGAAGGGCGCGGTTTCCGTTGGGGCTGATCTGCATGCCAGCTCCCACTTCCCTCAGCTCGGCCGCCTGTTCGTACACCTCGACATCGATGCCCCGCTTCAATAGCGCGAGGGCGCTGGCCAAGCCTCCGATGCCCGCCCCCGCAATCAGTACTTTCAATTCGCTCATGACACTGTTCCTCGTCGTGTGACCCTCGGTTCGGTCAGCTGCACCGGCAGCTGCACCGGCAGCTCGACCTCAGGATTCCTTGTAAAAACCGAGCTTGCGCAGGGTTGGTTCGTCGTTTGCCTCGAAAATCAGTGCGTTTTCGCCGGCAATGATCTCAAAGGAGGTCCAGGACGGGACTGCGAGCACGTCGCCTCTGTGCCAGTCCACCTTCAGCCCCCCCAGATTGGCGACGCCGGAACCGCTTGCGATCGCACATATCCTGCTGGCCGTGCTGCGCCGGCCGGCTCCGGTGGTGGCGCCCTTTTCCAGCTTGATGAAAGCGAGGCCCTCGGTGGCGAAGTATTTCTCGGTCGCGAGCGTCAGACGGCGCACCCGGTCCGATGGGCAAGCCTGTTCAAGATCGGCATTGACGCGGGCCAGGGGAAACCAGAAAGGGTGATGCGCCGGTGCCGACAGCACGGCCTGAAACTTGTCGGGATGCTCCTCGAAGAACATGGGCTCGAGCAGATGCACCAGCGGAACGTCGAGAATGTCGATCCAGTAGGCGTTTTTTTCGCTGTCGTTGAAGTGGCTATGCCAGCATCCGCCCGGTGTCAGCAAGACATCTCCGGCAATCATGGGCAGCTGGATGCCGTCGACGACACTAAATACACCCGGTTCGGCGTCGAGGACAAAGCGCAGCGCGTTGGCGCTGTGGCGGTGCGCGCGCGCGTGTTCTCCGGGCTTGATCATCTGGTAGGCCGCCACCAGCGTACGCACCGTGTCGTAGTCGTTGTCGCCCACAGGATTGAACAACAGCAGATTGCGCCGTTCCGCCAGTTCGGTGCCGATCCACTTGCCGGCCTGATCGAGCGCCAGCCGTGCCAGCTGGTAGCGCCAGTGGAGCGGTCGAAACGCGGTCTCGGGTTCCTTCCAGAGCGAGGAGCGTTTCTTGTGCCAGCCTGCGGTAAGACGGTTGGCCGCAAGCAGCGGATAGAGCTGTTCCAGGCTTTGCGCATTATGTAGACTGTCGATCGAATTATCGGTCATTTCCAAAGCTCCGCTATCGGCGTCATTACCTGGGTGAAGGACCTGCGCGCTTGAACGCATAGGGCTTGTCGAAAACGATGTTTGCGCCGCGGGTTCCGGCAACAACCGGAATGCGCATCCGGCCGACGTGTTCGACCTCGATGGTGACGATATCTCCGGCTTCGATCGGCCCCACTCCGGCCGGCGTTCCGGCGGCAATCAGGTCGCCGGGGTACAGCGTGGTCGCAGACGATGCAATGGAGATCATCTGGGCGATGCTGACGATCAGGTTCCTGGTGTTGGCTTGCTGCCGCAATTGGTCGTTGACCCAAAGCGACATATTGATGTTGGTCGGGTCGGGTATCTCGTCGGCCGTGACGATCCACGGTCCGACCGGCGTAAAGCTGTCGTATGACTTTCGCATCACACGCTCCTCCTTGCCGCGGATCGTCACGTCGATCAGGCAGGCGTAGCCAAACAAATGATCGAGCGCCTCCTCGACGGGTATCTGCCGCCCCTGTTTGCCGATGACGAGTGCGATCTCGCACTCGTGATGAATTTCTCGCCCGGGCAGCGCCGGCAACTCGATGGCGTCGGCAGGACCTGACAAGGAGGAATTGGCCTTCAGGAAAAAACCTTGAATGTTGGCCAGGCCCGCGGAGGCCATTTCGGTGGCGTGGTCGTGATAATTGACCGGATAGGCGAGCAGCTTGTTGGGCCAGGGAATCGGCGTCTCCAGTCGAACTGTCTCCAGCGGAACTCCCTGGCTCGACTGCAGTTCACGCTCCAGCGACGCGCTCAGTGAACGATAGTCTTTGATAAGCCGGTTGATGCCGACCGGGGGCCATTCATCGGGGGAAGCGGCGCATAAGGCAGTGACATCGACGACCTTGGTGCCGTCGCTGATGCCGATGTGCCCGCCGTTGAAACGGAGCAATTTCATAATTATCCTCGCGTGAATGATGAGCTACGGGACATGACCGCAGTGTTGGCAGCTTGCGCTTCAGCTTGGCTCATCGGGCACCTCCACTCCCAGGAAGTACCTGACCCGGGGCGCCGTTTCGCACACATGGAACGCCAGTTTTCGGTTTTGTATCTCGCGTTCGGCGGCAGTGGCGCGTTCCCGGTGGCGCAAGTGCGCAAGCCAGGACTCGTCGACGAATTGTTCGACAAACTCGCCGGCATTGGCCAGGTCCTGAAAGATGGACCACGACAGCGCCCCGTTGCGCAGGCGCATGCGCCGGCTTTCCTGCATCAGGAGCAGGAACTCGCCGGCGCGCGCCGGATCGGTCCGGTACTCCACGGTGACCAGTACCGGGCCTTGTTGCGGCCCGATCGGCATGGCAAGGCTCAGTTCCCGGCGCGGCGACGGCGTCAGATCCTCCTTGCCATGCTCTTCCAGCTTCAGGTGCAAGGTGGCAAACAAGCCGATGAGCGAGGTGAGGGCGGCCGTCAGCAGGCTGGTCGACAAGCTCGTCGAGGTCGCCAGCTGTCCCCATGCGGCCCCGCCCAATGCCATCCCGACCCACAGGGCCATGAGAACCAGGGCCAGTCCGCGCCCGCCGACCCAGCGCGGCAGCGCCATCTGGGCGGCCACCTGGAAAGCGCCAAAGGCGGCGGTCCAGGCAAAACCGGCGCCCAGCATGGCCAGGCCCACCACATAAGGGTTGTGCGACACGCCGACGACGGCAGTGGCCAGCGCGCTGAGCACCCAGGCTGCAATGACGAGCTGATCGCGCGAGATATGCTTCCTGATCTTGCCCACGCACATCGCAAGGACGAGTGCGCCGAGACCGAAACAAGCTACCAGCAGACTGTAGGTTGTGGGTCCGCCACTGAGATGGACCCGCGCAACCACGGGTAACATCGCCAGCGGCGCCGCGCCAAAGAAAGCGCAGACCGCGCCTCGAACCAGCACCGCCAGCAGTGCGGGCGTATTGCGCGCGAACTGGATGCCGACCCGGATCGCACCGATGAAACGCTCGCTCGGCAGCTTGCCGGGGGGCGGCGCCTGGCGCGGCCAGCGCAGCAGAAAAAATATGCCGGCCACCGACAGCAGCGTGTTCAGTACGAAGACATATCCGGTCCCGCCCAGCGCCACGATGGCGCCTGCAATCACGGGACCGACCACCCGCGAGGCATTCAGGGCAACGCCGTAGAGCACGACCGCGCCTGCGATTTCTGCGCGCGGAACAACGTCCTGGATCAGCGAGGCGAACGTCGGCAGGCGCATGGCCAGCCCGGTGCCCATCAAGAATGCAGAGGCGAACAGCAGGCCGGAGGTGAGATTGCCGGTCAGGGACAAGGTGGCCAGTGCGATGGAGACCAGCGCCACCCAGCTTTGCGAAAATATCAGGTAACGGCGGCGATCGATGATGTCCGCCAGCGCGCCGCTGGGCAGCGCAAACAGGAATACCGGCGCGGTGGCCGCGGTCTGGACCAGGGCGACGAGCAAGGGGGTCGCGCCCGGGGCCGTGGCCATGGTCCAGGCGGCCGCCACCTCGTACATCCAGCTGCACACGTTGGCCATCACGCCGGTGATCCAGAGCAGGCGAAACACGGGTCGCCGCAAAGGCGCCCACGGATCAATGACAGCGCCGGCCGCCGATGTGGAGGCGCTGCTTGCCGCGCTCACCCCGCCGGCTCCGGCACGGTGCTGGCCAGGTGGGCGAGCGTGAACATCGGCACCGCAGGCCCGCCTTCACTCGGTTTGAAGACGACCTTCACACTGGCGCCGATACTGAGCTCTTTCGGATCGCAGTCAACCAGATTGGTGAGCATGGTGACGCCCTCGTCGAGCGTGACGAAGGCGAGGGTGTAGGCCGCGTCCTCCTTACCCATGGTGCTGTAGGAATACACCTGGCCCTTGCCGCTGGCCTCGATCCATTGCGTTCTGTCGCTCAGGCAGTAAGGACAGATGGCGCGCGGATAGTGATGGACCTGTCCGCACGCCTCGCACTTCTTCAGAAGCAATAGCCCGTCGGAGGCCGCCTGCCAGAAATGCTCGGTCTCCGGGTGGGGGCGAGGTGCAGAAATTTTCCTGTTGCTTGTCGTCATGATACTCACTCCCTTTCCAAGATCACCGTGCCGGCCACATGCCGGGAGGCAAGCGCACCGCCAATACCGCTGGCAAGGGCGAGGTGGCAGTTGGCCACCTGCACCTTCGGATGCGCCTCGCCGCGAAGCTGGCGCATCGCTTCGATGATCTTCGTCATCCCGCCGCGATTGGCCGGGTGGTTATTGCACAGGCCGCCGCCGTCCGTGTTGACCGGCAATTTGCCTATGCCGGAAATCAGCTTGCCGTCCGCGACAAACCGGCCCCCCTGTCCCTTGGCGCAAAATCCGAGGTCCTCGAGCTGCACCAGCAAGGTGATGGTGAAGCTGTCGTAGATCGACGCGTAGTCGATGTCGGCCGGCGTGAGGCCGGCTTCGGCAAACGCGGCCGCGCCCGAGTACCGGGCCGCCGAGTAGGTCAGATCGACCTTGCCGGCCATGCTGTTCTTGGGCGCTTCGCCGGCGCCGATGATGCGGATCTTCGGACGTTTCAGGCTCCTGGCGATTTCCGGACGCGCGATGATCAGCGCACCGCCGCCGTCGCTGATCACGCAGCAGTCCAGCCGATGCAGGGGATCGGACACCATCGGCGAGTTGATCACGTCCTCGACGCTCACCACCTGGCGCAGCATGGCGTTGGGATTGTGCTGCGCGTGGTGCGAGGCGGCCACCTTGATCCACGCCAGCTGTTCGCTGGTGGTGCCGAACTCGTACATGTGGCGCTTGGCCACCATCGCATACAGGTTCTGGGTCGCCGGCGCGTACGGTAACTCGAACTGCAGATCCGGGGTGTCGAAATCGGGCGGCTTGAGGGCGAGCGAGGCGAGCGCCGCGCGCGGGCGGCCCGCCAGCGTGATGAGCGCCACGTCGCATTTGCCCATGGCGATCGCCTGGGCCGCATGCGCGACATGCAGCATGGGAGCCGAGCCGCCCGACTCGGTCGAATCCATGTGCCGTACCTTCAGCCCCAGGTATTCGACCATGGACGCGGTACCGAGTCCCGGGACATCGCCGGCGCAGAAATAGCCGTCGATGTCGTCCTTGCTGAGCCCCGCGTCCTCGAGCGCCCCTTTGGCCACGTCGGCGTGAAGCCGTGCTACCGAAAGCGTATCGGCTTTCCGGGTCGGGTGCTCGTAGGCGCCGACGATATAGGCCTTTCCCTTGATGCTCATATTTTCTCCTTGTTAGCCGGCCAGCACGGCGCGGCCGTTGTCGAGCACGGTCGCATCGCGCGACGTGACCTTGGCTCGAAATGACACGACCGAGCCGCGCTTCCACAGCGCGAAGGACACGCATTCCCCGGGAAACACGGGTGCCGAGAATCGTGCGTCGAGCTCGCGTAGCGCGAGCGGGTCGTAGCCGCCGAACTGCTTGAGGATGGCGTGGGCGGCCACGCCATAGGTGCACATGCCGTGCAGGATCGGCTGCGCAAACTTGGCGCTGCGCGCCGCCTCCGGGTCGGCATGCAGGGGATTCCTGTCTCCGTTGAGGCGGTACAGAAGCGCCGACTGCGGCAAGGTGGCCATCTCGACGATCGCGTCCGGTTCGCCCGGCGGGATCGCATGCAGTTCCCGCACCGGGCCGCTGGGGCCGCCAAAGCCGCCATCGGCGCGCGCGAGGATGGTGCCTTTGACGGTGGCATACAGTTGCCCCGAGTCGGCGTCGGTGACCTGTCTTTCCAGGTAGAGCAAGGCGCCCCGGCCTTCACCCTTGTCGATCACCTCGACTACCCGCGTCACACCGCGCAAGTTGCCGCTCGCCGGCAAAGGCCGGTGTATGACCAGCCCCTGTTCTCCGTGCAGCATCATGCGATAGTTCAGCCCGGCTCTGGGATCGACGGCCCACCCGGTAGGCAGGCACATGACCACGGGCATGGTCGGAAACGCCGCCAGGCCTTTCTCGTAGACGAAGCGCAGTTGCGCCTCATCGAGGGGATCGGCCCCCAGGCCAAGGCTGAGTGCATAGAACATGGTCTGCTTGTCGGTATACGAATCGAGCACCGGATCCATCGACCAGTTGAGCAAGAAATCTCTATTGATTGGCATAGCTGTCATTCTCCGTGCGGCAGGAAGGGCGATGGGCCCATTACAGCGATTCCCACGCCGCGAAATACTCGCCGCCATCGAGAGGCGTCAGGAACGGCTTCATTGAGGGGAGCACATTGGCGGAGATGGTCTGGGGCGTCCAGCCGTCGGAGCAGGAGACCGAACGGACCGGGCGCGTCTGGTTGAACAGCATGAGCTCGTTGCGCCGCACGCCGAAGATCTGCCCGGTGATGTCCTGCGCCTGGTCGGAGAGCAGGAAGGCTGCGAACGGGGCGATTTTTTCCGGGGTGTTGAGCTTGGCGCGCTCGAGCCGGGCCGCCTGTTCCGGGGTTTTCGCCACGATCCCGCTGAGCATGCGGGTGAACGCCTGCGGCGAGATACAGTTCGAGCGCACGTTAAATGCTTTCATGTCGAGGGCGATGCCCTTGGACAGCCCGATGATACCGGCCTTGGCCGCGCCGTAATTGGCCTGCCCCATCATGCCGACCACCCCGGTGGGCGAGGTCATGTGGACGAACGCGCCCGCTTGCTGTTCCTTGAAATAAGGGGCGGCGGCCAGCGAGACGTAGAACGCGCCGCTCAGATTGGTGTCGAGCACGAGCTTCCAGTCGTCCACGGTGAGCTTGTGGAACAGGCGGTCGCGCAGCACGCCGGCGTTGTTGACCACCGCATCGATGCGCCCGAAGCTGTCGAGCGCCAGCTTGACCATGCGCTGCGCACCGTCCGGATCGGCGACGCTATCGAGGCTGGGCACGGCTTCCCCGCCGGCCGCCGCGATCTCCGCGCACACCGCCGTGGCCGGCCCGTCGCTGCGTCCGTCCCCCGAGAGCGAAGTGCCGATGTCGTTGACGACCACCTTGGCGCCCTGGCGGGCACAATACATCGCAATGGCGCGCCCGATACCGTTGCCGGCCCCGGTAACCAAAACGACCTTATTCTTTAGATCCTGTTCCATCTGCGTCTCCTTATTGAGCTTGCAAAGCGGTTTGTTCCGCAAATCGGCGAAGGTGATATGGCACGTCGCCGAACAACTGATTGATGACCATCAAGCGCTTGACGTAATGGCCGACCGTACACTCGTCTGTCATGCCCATGGCGCCGTACATCTGGATCGCCTGCTGTCCCACCAGGCGCGCGGCGTTGCCGGCCTGCACCTTGGCCGCTGACACCAGGCGCCGGCGCTGGACCGGATCGGCGCCATCGATGGCCATGGCGGCGGCGCAGGCCATCGACCTGACCTGCTCGCAGGCGATGAGCATGTCGACCAGGCGGTGCTGCAAGGCCTGGAACCTGGCCAGGGGCACGCCGAACTGTTTGCGCACGCCTACATACTCGACCGTGAGCGCGAGCAAGGCGTCGAGGGCGCCGCTGGCCTCCGCGCACAGGGCGGCAATTGCCCGGTCCATCGTTTCCTCGAGCAAGGGCAGGGCAGCGCCCACCGTGCCCAGCACCTTGTCCCTGGCCAGATGCACATCCGTAAATGCGATATCGGCCGCGCGCCGCCCGTCCAGCGTCGGATAGCCGTCGATCCGCACGCCGTGCGCCTTGGGCTCGACCAGGAACAAGGTGAGGCCGTCCCTGTCGTGCGCTGCGCCGGTGGTGCGGGCCACCACCACCAGCATGTCCGCCGTGTCGCCATCGAGCACCAGCGTCTTGCGCCCGTTGAGCCGATAGCCGTCGACACTGAGGTCGGCCTTCGCCGTCACGGGCAGCAGCTCGTGGCGCGAGGCCGGCTCGAGCAGCGTCAGGGCAAGCTTGAGCCGGCCTGCCGCCAGGGCGGCGATGAGCGCGTTCGATTGGGCCGGCGTGCCTGCCGCCGCCACCAGGGCGCCCGTCAGCACCACCGAGGAGAAATAGGGCTCGCCGGCGAGGCTGCGGCCCAGCTCTTCCATGACCAGCATCAGGTCCACGGCCGACATGCCGCTGCCGCCGTATTGCGGGTCGAACGTCAGGCCAAGCAAGCCCATCTCGGCCATCAGGCCCCATCGCTTGGCCGCGCCCTCTTGTCGGTTGGGCCTGGCTCTTGCGTCGGCCGGATATTCGTGGTCGCAGAAGCGCCGCACCGCGTCGCGCAACTGGATCTGTTCATGCGAAAAGGAGAAATCCATGGATAGCTGCCTGTCAGGGAGTAAGGAGCGTCTTGGCGACGAGATTGCGCTGGATTTCGTTGGCGCCGCCGTAGATCGACAGCTTGCGCGAATCGAGATAGTTGGCGGCGAGGGCGGCCAGATCGGGCGAGCCGATCGCCGCCTCGGCGTGCTCCAGATACAGCGCGTCTTCAACGAAAGGGACGGCGTGGGGACCGGCGACCTCGAGCAGCAATTCATAAATCGCCTGGCGCACCTCGGTGCCCCGGATCTTGAGGATCGACGCTTCGACCCCGGACCCGTTGCCCGCCGGAGCGGTGAGCATGCGCAGGCCCGTGTATTCGAGCGCCAGCAAGTCGATCTCGATGGCCGCCACGCGGGCACTGAAGGAAGCGTCCTCGATCAGCGGCCGGCCGTGCGCGCGTTCCGCTGCGGCCAGCCGCTTCAGTCTTGCCAGTTGCTGCTTGGAGGCGCCGACCCCGGCAATACCGGTGCGCTCGTGCCCGAGCAGGTATTTGGCATACGACCACCCTTTGTTGACCTCGCCGATCAGGTTTTCCGCCGGTACCCGCACGTTGTCCAGGAACACTTCATTGAGATCGTTCCCGCCGTCGATCATGCGGATCGGGCGCACCGTGATGCCGGGCGTCTTCATATCCATGAGCAGGAAGGAGATGCTTTCCTGCGGCTTTCCTTGGCCGGTGCGCACCAGGCAGAACAGCCAGTCGCAGAAGTGCGCATACGAAGTCCAGGTCTTGTGGCCGTTGACCACGAAATGATCGCCGTCCCGCACCGCGCTGGTGCGCATGGAGGCGAGGTCGGAACCGGCATCGGGCTCGGAAAACCCTTGCGCCCACCAGATGTCGCTGCGGCGGATCGGAGGAAGATGGCGCAGCTTCTGTTGCTCCGTGCCGAATGCGATCAGGACCGGGCCGAGCATGTTGATGCCGCTGGCGATGATGCGCGGCGCCCCGCCCAGCAGCGTTTCCTCGTCGAAGATGTAGCGCTGCAGCGGGGTCCACCCGGGTCCGCCATGCTCGACCGGCCAGTTGGGCGTAATCCAGCCGCGTTCGTTGAGCATGGTGTACCAGGCGACAAAATCGGGCCGCTCCAGGCGCAGGCCGCGTTCGACTTTTTGTCGGATGTGCTCCGGCAGCTTGTCGCGCACGAAGCTGCGCACCTGCTCGCGGAAGGCCTCGTCTTCTGCCGAGAATTGAAGTTTCATGGTTGGTCCTTGTGCTGGGTCGGGTCGCACACCACCAGGGCGTCCAATGCGACGATGCGATCGCGGTAGGCGACCAGCGGGTTGATGTCTATTTCGGTGACGGCCGGGTTGGAACGCATCAGGGCGCCCACCAGGGCAACGGTAGTGGCGACCAGTTCCACGTCGACCGGCGCGCAGCCGCGCAGTCCGCCCAACAGTGCCGCCCCTTTCAGGCGCAGGATCTGTTCGACGATCTGTTCCTGGCTCAGGTCGGCGGGCAGCAGGCGCACGTCCTGGAGCGCTTCGATCCATACGCCGCCCAGGCCCACCATCAGCACCGGGCCCCAGTCCGGGTCGCGGCGCGCGCCGACGATCAGTTCCAGCCCTTTCTCGGCCATCGCCTCGACCAGCACACCGTCGAGAACGAGATCGGGCCGGGCCTGCGCCACGCTGGCATGCAGACGGTCCCATCCCAGGCGCAGGGCAGCCTCATCGGCGATGCCGACGATCACCCCGCCGACATCGCTCTTGTGGGGAAGTGCGCCGGCCTGGGCCTTGAGCACGACCGGATAGCCGATATTGCGGGCGATGCGAAGCGCCTCGTCGAGGTCGAGCGCAAGGCGCCCCGGAGGAATGGCGATGCCGGCGGCGGCGAGCCACTGTTTGCCTTGGTATTCGGCCAGCATGCCCGAGCCGGGGAGGGCGACAGCGCCGATCTCCAGAGGGGCGCGCGCGGAACCGATGGCCGCCAGCGCCTTGCCGTAGGCGGTCACCTGCGCCATCGCCCTCAAGGCGCGGTCCTGGGAGCGAAAAAGCGGCAGCTGGCTGGCGCGCACGGCGTCGTTCAACTCTTCGGGCAGCGGGGATTGATCGCCCATGATCACCAGCGCCACAGGTTTGCGGGTTCCCGCCTTCGCGGGAACGGCGGATTTTCCGTCTTCGTCGAAGCCCGTCTGACGTTTTGCGGCAGCCGCCAGCGCGGGAACCAGATACGTGGCGCGGTCGATCTGGGACAGGCGCGATCCGGCCACCTGGGAGACGATCAGGCTGCCGATGTTCTCGTCGTCGAGCAGACGCGCTGCCACCTGGCCCGGCGCGCTCGGGTTGCCCACATGGACCGTGGTCACGTCGAGCGGGTTGTCGATCGTCGCGTAGGCCGGCAGCATCTCGCCCAGGGCCGCTGCCGTGAGCGGCGAAAGGGCGGGGAAGGTAAGCCCGATGTCGTCGCACAGATCGAGCGCAGTGTTCTTGAGTGCCCCGGACATGGTCATGAACGCCGGGCCGTTGGCCGCAGGTCTCGGGAATCGCGCCAGAATCGACACGGTGTCGACCAGTTCATCGAGCGTGTCGACCATCACGACGGCTTGCCGGCCGAGCATGGCACGGGTCACGGCGACATCGCCGGCCATGGCGCCGGTATGGGACTGCGCCGCATCGCGCGCCCGGTCGCTGCGCCCCGGAGAGAGCAAAACGATCGGCTTTCCGGCCGCGCGGGCAGCGCCGGCCAGCTCCAGGAACATGCGCGGCCGGCGGATCTGCTCGAGGTACATGGCGATGACGCAGGTCGATTCGTCCTCGATCAGATGGGCCAGAAAATCTTCGGCGCAAAGGGTCGCCTCGTTGCCGGTGGAGATCGCATAGGTGACCGGCATGACCTTGCTTACCAGCACATCGCGTATCGTTGCCGCCATTGCCCCGCTCTGGGCGACGATGCCGATGCCTTGGCCCTGGTGCGGCAAGAGAGGCTCGACCGGCTCGAATGTGAGCGGCACGCCATCGATATAGTTGGTCAGGCCCATGCAGTTCGGGCCGAGCACGGCCAGTCCCGTCTTGACGGCCAGCGCGGTCAGAACGTCCTGCTTGGCGCGCCCCGCAGGGCCGGCTTCGGAAAAGCCTGAGGAGAAAATCACCGCGGTATTCACACCCCGGCCGGCGCAAGCGGACACCGTGTCGAGGACTGCAGTTTCGGGAATGGCAACGACCGCAACGTCGATGCCGGCGGGGACATCGGCCATGCTTTGAAAGCAGGGTCTTCCATTGATTTCCTTACGACTCCGATTGACCAGATAGATATCACCCGGGTAGCCGAATTTTTCCAGATTGGCGAGCACGAACCCACCGAACGATCGGGCCTCCGTGGATGCGCCGACAATGGCGATCGATCGGGGGCGAAGCAGGCGCGACACTCGCCCTGTGTTCTTGCAGTCTGAACTAATGATCACGACGGTCCTTCAGTCAGGTAAAAACGCGCAGGTCCAGCAGCATCGGCGCCACGCGCGCCTCCGCATCGATGAAAACCTTGCCTATTAGCATGATGAAACGCTTTTGTAACACCATAAGAGCTTTATTGGTATTATGATGAATAATAAATATATACACAACACAATTTTTTGCTTTTTTTTGTTAGTATCGCTAATACTGTCACGGCGGGCGGCAGTCTCCGCTCATGCCGCCCGCCTTGCCGGGCACGCAAGCACAGCTGTTATATGGTATAACATATGATAAGTCGGCTATAATTATTTATGCCGTTGGTATATGATTATTGCAACTTAGTATTTTTTACTGGGTACTTATGAATCAGACGAGTCTCAAACCCAATCTTGCCGCCACGATCAGGGAGTCGCTCCAGGCCGATATCGAGGGCGGAATACTGGTGCCGGGCGCGCCGCTGGACGAGCGCGCGCTGGCAGCGCAATTCTCCGTGTCCAGGACGCCGGTGCGCGAGGCGATCCAGCAGCTTGCGGCACAGAACCTGGTGCGCATCACGCCGCGCCACGGGGTCGCGGTTGCACAACTGTCGATCCCGCAATTGCGCGACATGCTCGAACTGCTCGGGGAACTGGAGGCCTTGTGCGCCAAACTGGCGGCGCGCCGCGTTTCGGAAGAACTGCGCGCGTCGCTCGAGGCAGTCCTTGCGCGTGGACTGGAAGCGTCTCGCTCGGGCAACCTGGGCGAGTACAGCCGCGCCAACGTGCAGTTTCATCTGGCTATTCACGCAGGCAGCCGCAACGAGCTGCTGGCACAACAGGTTGGCCCGCTGCGCCGGTTAATACAGCGCTACAGCGTCAACAACCGCCGGCTGCAAACTCCGGCCCAGATCGACAGGTCGATGCAGGAACACCAGAAAATCGCCGAGGCAATCATGGCCGGCGACGAGGCACTCGCCGGCCGCCTGATGCAAGAACACGTGCCGGTGGGAGGAACCGGTTTCTCAGAGTTCCTGTCGGCGCTGCCCGCCAGCTTTTTCGAGGAGCGCACCAGCTAGCAGTTTGTCGGACTCAGGCATTTTGGCCGAAGTGAATTGGCGGCGTTCGCTTCACGCGACGCCTGCATTCTGTTTTTTTTGGCGATCGCGGCGCACATCGCTTCCTAAAACGCTCGGTGCGC
>JBAQKU010000108.1:0-5864 GCA_049301315.1 Telluria sp. | reverse complement strand
CGCCAGCGCGTCGAAGCCGGCGAAGCGCGGGCTGGCGAAGGTGCTGCGGTAACCCGCCTGCGCCAGCACGCGCGCCTCCTGCGCCATGCGCAACTCCATTCCGCCCAGTGCCCCCGAACAGCTCGTGATGAGCACCCGCCGCGGCCCCGACGGCGCGCGTTGCCGGCCGAACCAGGCCTGGGCGATGAAGCCGCGCAGGTACTGCACTTCCCAGCGCCGCAGGAAGCAGGCGTCGGGTTCGCGCGCGACGAATGCGCGCACTGCGCCGAGCGCCTCGCGCGCCAGCTTGGCGAACATCCAGCGCGGCACCCCCATCAGCTGCGGTGCCTCGTCCGGGCGCTGCTGGATGCATGCGCCGCGCCCGTAGCGGTAGGCGCGCGCCAGGATGAAGCGCGCCTGCAGCTGGTGCGGGCGGATGAAATGCCCTACCCTGGCCGCGCCGCAGAACCAGGCCAGGTAGCCGGCCGCCCCCAGGCGGCGGTTGAATTCGGTCTCGCTGCCCATCGCATAGGCGCCCGCGTTGGGACCGAGCGTATGGTCGAAGCGGTGCCCGGCCTCGAACACGGCGCGCCGCACCGCCATGTTGGCGCCCCACACCAGCCCCGGGAACACCGGCCCGTCGACGGCGTTGGTGACCGCGTACGTCAGCCCCAGCGGCACCAGGCGCAGCACCCAGTCCGGGACCGGGCAGCCCCAGTCGGGCTCGATGGCGCCGCCGAAGATCGCGTAATCGGGCTGCGCGTCGGCGCAGGCGGCCAGGCGCACCAGCCAGTCCGGCTCGGGGGTGGCGTCGTCGTCGGTGAACACGAACAGCTGCGCGTCGGTTTGCGCCAGCGCCAGCGCCAGGCCGGCGTTCAGGGCCGCGTTCTTGCCGCGCCGCGCCTGCGCCAGGTAGCGCAGCGGCAGGCGTGCGGCATAGCGCGTCACCACCTCGGGCGTGGCGTCGCTGCTGCCGTCGTCGATGACGAGCAGGTTCCAGCCGCCATGCGGCGCGGCCAGGTCGCAGTAGGCGTCGAACACCTTCGGCAGGGTCGCGGCGCCATTGCAGGTAGCCATGAGAACGGTCAACAAGCGCGCTTCTCCCCTGATCTAGTATTGCCTGACCCTAACGGTGGAGTGTACCGATGAGCCCCACCCTGCCGTTGATGGGCATCAAGGAGTTCCGACCGACCATGCGCGACATCCTCGTTACCCTGATTGTGATCGCGTCGCTGCCATTGATCCTGCGCTCGCCCGTGAACGGCGCCCTGACGTGGGTCTGGATCAGCGTGATGAACCCGCACACCCAGGGCTGGGGCTTCGCCACCCAGTTCCCGTTCGCCTTCGTGATCGCGCTGGTGACATTCATCAGCATCCTGTTTACCACCGAGCCGCGCAAGATGCCGTGGACGCCGGTCAGCCTGACCCTGCTCGCCTTCGTGCTGTGGATGAACCTGACGCTGCCGTTTTCGGTCGCCTTCGAGGCCTCGCTCGCGCAATACGCCAAGGTCATGAAGATCATGCTGATGACCTTCGTGTGCATGATGCTGATCAAATCGCGCTACGACATCCACCGCCTGATCTGGGTGCTGGCAATTTCGCTCGGCTACTATGGCATCAAGGGCGGCATCTTCACCGTGCGCAACGGCGGCGGCGAGCGCGTATGGGGCCCGGACGGCACCTTCATCGGCGACAACAACGCGATCGCGCTGGCGCTCATCATGATCATTCCGCTCATGGTTTACCTGCACCAGAACACCGAGCGCCGCGTGCTGCGCTACGGCCTGGTCGGCGCCATGGCGCTGTCTGCGCTGGCCGCGCTCGGCTCCTACTCGCGCGGCGGCTTTCTCGCCATCGCGGCCATGTGCGCCTTCATGTGGCTCAAGAGCCGCAAGAAGGTGGCCTTGGGCGGGGTGCTGGTGTTCGCCGCGCCGCTGCTGCTGCTGTTCATGCCCGATCGCTGGTCGACCCGCATGGATTCGATCAACCAGTACCAGTTCGACGCCTCGGCCCAGGGCCGCCTGAACGCCTGGGGCATGGCCTGGAACCTGGCGCGCGACCGCTTCTTCGGTGGCGGCTTCGAAATCTACGACAGCCATGTATTCGCCAGCTACGCGGCCAACCCGCTCGACGTGCACGCGGCCCACAGCATCTATTTCCAGGTGCTGGGCGAACACGGCTTCGTGGGGCTGGGACTGTACCTGCTGCTCGGCTGGGTGACCTGGCGCAGCGGCGCCTGGATCATCCGCCACGCACGCAACGTGCCGGAATTGCGCTGGGCCGTCGGGCTGGCCACCATGATCCAGACCAGCCTGGTCGGCTTCGCGATCGGCGGCGCCTTCCTCAGCCTGCTGTACTTCGACGTGCCCTATTACCTGATGGGCGCAATCATCGCCACCCGCGTGCTGGTGGAACGCCACCTGGCCGCAGCCAAGGCCTGACACCATGCAGATCCCGCTCTCCATCCTGATCTACCACCGGGTGCTGGCGCAACCGGACCCGCTGTTCCCGGAACAGATCGACGCGCGCCGCTTCGAGCAGCACCTGCGCCTGCTGCGGCGCTGGTTCAATCCGCTGCCGCTGACCGAAGCGGTGCGCCGTCTGCCCGAAGGCAGCCTGCCGCGGCGCGCCGTGTGCATCACCTTCGACGACGGCTACGCCGACAACGCCGAAGTCGCGCTGCCGATCCTGCAGCGCCACAAGATGCCGGCCACCTTCTTCGTGGCCAGCGGTTTTCTCGACGGCGGGTGCATGTGGAACGACGCCGTGATCGAAGTGGTGCGCAAGGCGCAAGGCGAGCGCCTGAACCTGTCGCGCAGCGGTTTTGCCAGCTACGACATCGGCTGCCCGCAGCGGCGCCGCGCGGTCATCGACATGCTGCTGGCCGCGCTCAAGTACCTGCCGCCGCAAGAGCGCCTGGCGCGCGTGAAGTCGATGGCGCGCAGCTTCACGCCGACCATGCTCAGCTCGGACCAGTTGCTCGCGCTGCACCGCGCCGGGATGGACATTGGCGCGCATACGGTCAACCATCCGATCCTGACCGCGATCTCGAACGCCGAGGCGCGCGCCGAGATCGCCCAGGGCCGCGCACGGCTGGAGGACATCGTGCAGGCGCCGGTGCGCCTGTTCGCTTACCCGAACGGCAAGCCGGGCCAGGATTACGAGCAGCGCCACGCCGACATGCTGCGCGCGCAGGGCTTCGAGGCGGCCGTCAGCACCGCCTGGGGCGCGGCGCGCGCGCACTGCGACCGCTTCCATCTGCCGCGCTTCACGCCCTGGGACCGCAGCAGCGGCGGCTTCCTGCTGCGCATGGCCGCCAACCTGCTCATTCCCGCGGCTTGAAGCCGAGCAGCACCGTGTAGGGGGTGGCCATGTGCGCGCACAAGCGCAGCGGCGGCAGCGTGCGCACCAGCCGCACCATCGCGCGCGCGAACGGGCCGAGGCGCCCGGTATCCATCAGGTCGAAACGGTCGAGGCTATAGATGCCGTAGCGCGCCAGATGGCGCCGCAAGCCATAGAAGGTGAACCAGTTGACCGCCGGGTAGGTCGCGTAGCCGGCCAGCTCGGGCTGGGTGGTGAGCGCCAGCTGCACGCAGCGGCGCTTGAGCCAGCCCGGATACCACGAATACAGCGGCAGGTCGAATTCCTCCTGCAGCGGGCACAGCTTGTTGCTGGTGCTCAGGTACAGGGCGCCGCCGGGTTTCAGCACGCGCACCAGCTCGGACAGGCAGGTGCACCAGTCCTGCACATGCTCGAGCAGCTCGGGCGCGATGCACAGGTCCATCGACCCGCTCGCCCACGGCAGCGCGGTGGCCGAACCGACGTCGAAGCGCACCGTCAGCCCGGCATCGCGCGCACGGCGGCGCGCCAGGTCGACCAGGGCCGCGTTGATGTCGACCCCGTACACATGGTGCCCGCCGGCCGCCCACAGGCGGCTCTGGGTGCCGGCCCCGCAGCCGATATCGGCCACGTGCATCGGGTGTTCGGGCCTGCCGAGCGCGCGCAGCACCGTGTCCTGGATCGCGGCGAAGCGCGCCAGCGCAGCCACCCCGCTGCTCTGGGTTTCGTAGTAGCGGTAGAAATCCTCGTGGGTGCCGGTATTCCAGGCCGCTTCATTGGCGGCAGGTTCGTGACTCATGGCCAGTCCTCGGTGGTGACGGCGAGACGGAGCCGCCGGGCTTGCGTTGCGCGAACCATTGCTCGAGCATCATCAGGACCCACACCATGGTGCCGTGGTAGGCCGGATGTTCGGACACGCGCTGCGCCAGCAGGGAATCGATGAAATCGGCGCGCACGATGTGGCGCGCCTTCAGGTCGGACAGGCTGTCGAGGGCCAGCGCGCGCAGGCGGGCGTCGCCCTGCAGCCAGAATCCGAACGGCAGGCCGAAGCCGTGCTTCTTCTTTCCGATCACGGCGCGCGGCAAGGTGTCGCGCAGCGCTTCCTTGAAGAAGTAGCGCAGCCTTGTGCCCCTGAGCTTGTGGCGCGGACGCAGGCGCGCCGCGAACGCGACCACCGCGTCGTCCAGGAACGGAAAAGCCGCGTCCACCCCGGCCAGCTCGCAGGCCTTGATCACCTTGGGCAGGTCGTTGTCGGCCAGCGTGTATTTCATGTCGAGCGCCAGCATCTGGTTGATCTGTGTGTGACCGGACATGAGGCAATAGGTTCGGGTCAGCGCCGCCAGTGGCGCGTCCGGGTCGACGCTGGCCAGAAAGGCCGGATCGAGCACGCTGGCCGCGCCGTAGCACTGCAGCAGGTTGTAGGTTTCCAGGCGCGCCGGGAGCGGCACCATGGCCTGCTCGACATAGCTGCGCGCCTTGCGCAACAGGGCCATCCGGCTGCCGCGCGCAAACCGGAACAGCAGCGGCTCGATCAGGGCGCGCCGCAGCGGCGCCGGGATGCTGTGGTAGCGGCTGAACAGGGCCTGGCGCGCATAGCGCTCGTTGCCGCCGAACAGTTCGTCGCCGCCGTCGCCGCCCAAGAGGCGCTGCACCCCGTCGTCGCGCGCCATCTCGGCGCAATAGAACGACGGCACCGCCGAGGCATTGCCGAAAGGCTGGTCGAACACGGCGGCGATCTTGGGCACCGCCTCGGCCACGTCGTGCGCGCTGACGTAGCGTTCGTGGTGCGCGCTGCCGAAATGGCGCGCCACCAGGCGCGCGTAGTCAAGCTCGTCGTAGCCGGGCGCCTGGAACCCGATCGAATAGGTGCGCGCGGCGCTTCCCGTGACCTGGCCCAGCATGGCCGTGATGGTCGAGCTGTCGGTGCCCCCGCTCAGGAAGGCGCCGACCTCCTGCTGCCCCAGGCTGGCCTGCACGGCGCCGCGCACGGCGCCCACGAAGTCATCCTTGAGTTCGGCGAACGGGCGCGTTTCGCGTTCGCGGAACTGGAGCTTCCAGTAACTGCCCGTTTCCAGACGGCCGCGGCACAGGTGCACGAACTGCCCCGGCTGCAAACGGCGCTGGCCGCGGTACACCGATTCCGGACTGGGCACGGTGTGAAAGTACAGGTAGTCGTGGATCGCCTGCGGGCTGATCTCGCGCGAGGCCAGCGGGTGCTGCACCAGCGCATCGGCCGAGGAAGCGAACGCCAGCGTGCGCCCGACCAGCTGGTACGACAGCGCCCGGGTGCCGCTGCGGTCGATCGCGAGCAAGGCTTCGTTGTTGCGCTCATCGAGCACGGCGAGCGCGAACGCACCGGACAGGGCCGCGCAGGCCTGCACGCCTTGGCTGCGCCACAACTGTCCGAGGCCATCGACGCGCCGGCCCCACAGTGCGATCAGCAGGCCATCCTCGTGGTACAGGGTGGCGCAGTCGGGCCAGGCCGCGAGCGCCACCGCGCCGGCGCCGTTGGCCCCGGTGCGCAGCGGCGCGTTATCGAAGCGCCA
>JBAQKU010000107.1:0-3517 GCA_049301315.1 Telluria sp. | reverse complement strand
CCGCGGTGTCGCCCAGCAGCGCGGCGCGCCGCTCGGCTGGGGTGGCGCGCGGCGCATGCTGGCGGTACACCGGCATGATGACTTCGAATCCGCTGAGCGGAATAGTGTCCTGCGCCAGGCTCAGCATGCCGGTGGCGGCCACCCGGTCGTGCAGCACGGCTTCATCGAGCGCTGCCATGACCTGGACGTTGGTGGCGACGTTCAGGCCGAAGGCGCCCTCGTTGCCGCGCATCGGCTCGAGGTAGTCGACGATGCTGTAGCGCTCGCGGCGCGGCGCGACACTGCGTTTGCCTTCGTCGTTCTCGCTGATGACGGTGCCCGGCACGATCTTGCCCAGTTCGGCCTCGGTCGCGGCGCGCTCGCCGTGGCTGAGCCAGCGGTGGTAGTTGAAGGCTTGGATGAAGGGATAGCGCCGCAGCAGCGGTTCGGTGAAATCGCGGAACTGCGCGCGCGTGACCGGGCTGACGGTGGAAAACAGCTGGTTGGTGACGGTGAGCACCTCGACCGCTTCGTCCAGCCCCTCGCGCAGCGCGGCCACGCGCACGCTGGCGCGCTGCTGGAAGGCGAGCGCCATCTTGTCCGATTCGAGCCGGCTGACGGCGCCGAACAGCACGGCACTGGCGGCAAGGCCGCCTATGAGTGTGAGAGCTGCCGCGGCATCGAGCGAAAACGGCAGGCGGCGAGACGGCATTTCGAGTTCCCTAACGGTTGCATGGAGTAAGACCCCGGGTTGCGCGCCGTTAGTGTGTCACAAAAGTATTGTTCGTCGCAATAAATTGTTTGCCAGCAATGTAAATACTGTGGCCTGTTCACCCGCCCCGTCCGGACCCGCCCAGCCAGGCCACCAGCAGGCGCACCGCCAGCCGGTTGAGCCAGCCGGCGCCCAGCCCGTGGCGGCGCGCCACCAGCTGCTGCACACGCACCGCGCGCGCCGAAGGCCCGGCCGGCTGGGCGCCGAAGGGCGCCTTGACGGCGAACAGGATGCGGTTGTTGCCGGCCACCTTGTCGAGCCAGCAGACGCGTTCGTCGAACAGCAGGCGCAGGCGCGCCAGCATCTTCGGGTACTGCGGGTCGTAGCTGAAGATATTGGCAATGAGTACACCGCCATCGCGCAGGGTGCGCCGGCAGTCGGCGTAAAAGCGCGCGCTGCCCAGTGCGGGCGGCAGGCCGGTCTCGTCGAACCCGTCGATCACCAGCACGTCGGCGCTGTCGCAGGCGCCGGCGATGAACTCGGCCGCATCGGCATGCACCACCCGGAAGCGCGCATCGTCGGGCGGCACGCAGAACTGCTCGCGCAGCGCGATCACGTCGGCGCGCAGCTCGATCACGGTGATGCGGGTGGCCGGAAAATGGCGGTAGCAGAACTTGGCCAGCGAGCCGCCGCCCAGCCCGACCATGACGATGTGGCGCGGGCGCGGCACGAACAGGACGAAGCACATGATGGCGCGCGAATAGGCCAGCACCAGGGCGCTGGGACGGGCCAGCAGCATTTCGCTTTGCACGTTGCCGGGCATGAATTCGAGCGTGCGGCGCCCGGCGCGGGTCTGCACCAGCGGCGGCGGGTGCTGCGGGCAAGGGCTGTCGTCAGGTAGCGGCATGGCGGAAAAGGAACAATCTGGGCCATGCAAGTATATACAAGAAGCCGCGCCCGGCGCCGATACCTTGTTGGTAAGCATAGGTTTCTGCTAAGCTGGCCCCGGCAGCCATTTTAACCAAGGTGCAGCGCCGGGCGGCAGCCGCGCCCGCGGGCCCACGGAGAGACCATGTTCCTAGATCACCCAACCATTACCGCGACCAACAGCCAGACCGAGCCGGACCGCATCGAGCGGCTCACCCGCGTCTACGGCTACGTGGTGGCGCTGGCCGACTGCAGCGGCGCGCAGCACTTCATCGAAAAAGTCTCCCAGATCCACGACCACAAGGGCACCCTGATCGTGTTCTGGAACGATGCGCCGAGCGAGGCCGAAAAGGACTATTTCGTGCAGGCCTGGGGCAGCAAGATCGGCGACGGCAGCACCAACGTCGAACACGAAATCTGACGCTGCCGCGGCACGGCGATGGATATAACGACCATGCTACTGGCGCTCGCGCTGGGCAACCTGAGCCTGTGCGCGGCGCTGTTTTTCTTCGACTATGGCGCCAGGAAGTCGCTGGCGCTGTCGACCTGGACCCTGGCCAGGCAGTGCCAGGCGGCGGCCTGGCTGTTGTTGTATTTTCGCGGCAGCGGCGTGGTGCCCGATCCGATCTCGATCCCGGCCGGCTACGCGGTCCTGTTTGCCGGCGTCGCGCTGGAGGCGGGCGCGCTGTGGGAGGCGGCCGAGCGCACGCGCTGGCGGCGCATCATGCTGCCCGCGCTGGGACTGGCGGTGCTGCTGTTCCTGGCCTGCTATTTCGTCGACGAGATGGGACTGCGCGTGGTGGCCGCCTCGCTGATCCTGGGCGGCTTTTACCTGTCCGGCGCGGCCGCGCTTGCGCTCGACTGGAAGGGCGCCAGCATGTTGCGCCGCTTCCTGGTCATCGCGACGGCGCTGCTGGCGCTGCTGGTGGCCGCGCGCGGCATCCTGGTGCTGAGCATGCCGCAAGGGTGGGGCTGGATCAGCAATGCGCTGCTGCAGTCGCTGTCCTCGGGCGCTTTCTATCTGCTGATGCTGGCCGGCGGTTTCGGCTACCTGCTGCTGTCGCGCGAACGGCTGCAGCGGGAACTGGCGCGCGTGGCGGTGCAGGACAGCGTCACCGAGGTGCCGAACCGGCGCGCCTTCTTCAATGCGCTCGCGCCCTGGCTGGCGCTGGCGCGCCGCCCCGGCTTGCCAACCGCGCTGATCATGCTCGACCTCGACCGGTTCAAGCGCATCAACGACAGCTACGGGCACCCGGTGGGCGACGCGGTGCTGCGCGCCATTGTCGAGGTGTGCAAGAAGCAGTTGCGCGACAGCGACCAGATCGGGCGCATGGTGGGAGTCGAATTCGCCGTGCTGCTGCCGCGCACCGATATCGCGGAGGCGGTCCTGGTGGCCGAGCGCATCCGCGCCGCGATCGAGGCGGGCGCGGTCAAGACCGAACGCGCCATGATCAACATGACCGCCAGCTTCGGGGTCACCACCATCCGCGCCGACGACAGCACGGTCAGCCTGTTCAAGCGCGCCGACCAGGCGCTGCAGGCGGCCAAGCAGGGCGGGCGCAACCGGGTGGCGCGCGCCGCCGCGGCCGACGCGGCGCTTCCCTGAGAAATCCGGCGGCGCGTCATCGGCGCGTCATCTCGATCGTCTATTGTGATAGGATTTTCGCCAGCCGGAGATGCTGCATGAGTACGCCAGACAACGAGACGCGAAGGTTCGCCGCCGTCGATCTCGGTTCCAACGGTTTTCGCCTTCACGTGGGCCAGCATGACGGTGCGGGCATGCGTGTGCTCAAGACCGTGCGCGAGCCGATCCGCCTGGCCGCCGGGCTCGACGCGAACGGCTGCCTGAGCGAGGCCGCCATCGGGTCGGCGCTCGCCTGCCTGGCCGACTTTCGGCGC
>JBAQKU010000106.1:0-3943 GCA_049301315.1 Telluria sp. | reverse complement strand
TTTTGGTCAATAGAATGACTATTGACCTGCAAAATCGACAAAATCTGTCCTCGGCCAGCCGAATTTTCGCTTCGATTCTTCAAGTCCGACAGGCTGCTAGCAGCCTGTCGGCGTAGCCTCAGTCGCCCGAGGTGTAGCTGTAGGCGCGCTTGCGCCTGAAGGTGATGCTGGGGCGCACCCGCTGCGGACTGATCGCCGCACTCGGCAGGTCGTCTTTTTGCACCGCACCGATCACCACCGACACCGACTTGCCGTCGATCGGCACGCTCGAGGCCATCACCGGCGAGGGCGGCAGGCCGCCGCCGATGAACACCCCGGAGCGCTTGCCGCCGCAGGAGCCGGCCACGCCCACCCCGCCCGAGGCGTTGAGCAGGTTGACCCAGTAGCCGCGCGCCTGGCCGAGCGCGGTGGCGCAGGTGCCTGCCGTTGCCGGCACCGGGCGATTGGTGCTGAAGGTGACCATGCCGCCGGCGATCAGTGCGGTGGTGACGACTTGTTCGCCCTGGCCATACTGGTTCAGGTCCATGAACCAGCCGCTCAAGGCAGAGTCGGGCAATACCGGGGCCGTGGTGCAGGCGCTGGAGCTGGTGTAGTTCTCCATCGTGTCGAGGCTCCTGGCCGCCGCGGTCTCGGCCGCGCTCAGGTCGTCCTTGTAGACATAGAAGCGGTTCACCACGTCCGTATACGGATAGTGCGACTGCAGCGGATGCTCGCGGTCGCCGCTGCCGATGGCCACATACACCTTGTTGTTGGAGTACAGCAGGGCCGGCGAGAAGATGAACTTGCGCCCGCCGCCCCTGGTATAGGCGACCTCGCGGAACTTCCAGTCGCTGCTCTCGAGCGTGGCCCGGGTGCCCGGATCCTTGATGAAATCGACCCGGTACAGGCTGCCGCCGAGGTCGGCCGCATAGGCGTAGTCGGGGAAGCCGTCGTTGTCGATGTCGACCAGGGCCACGTCGGCGGCGACGCCGCGCGCGGTGGCGAACTTGCGGATCACGGTGCCGGTAAAGCCGTCCAGCAGGTAGACGAAGCCGCCCTTGGCGCCGCATGCCGGATCCTTCTGGTTGAGGTCCTCGCAGTTCTCGTAGCCGCCGCCCACCACCACCACCGGGCGTGTCGTGCTGTAGCCCTTGATGAAGGCCACCGAAGGGATCGACCAGGTCTGGCCGATGCCGGACATGTCGGCGCTGCAGTCGCTGTCGTTGCTCAGGTTGGGGCAGCCGGCGCGCCACTTGAACACGGGCTTGGTGTCGTTCGGGGTCACCTTGAAGGCGTAGATCATGCGCCCGCCGCGCCGCATGGTCGGGTAAATCCAGACGTCGCTGCTGTCGCGGTTCTGGAACACCCCGGTCGAGCCGTCGAAGAAGTAGTCTTTCGCCTCCGGCGCCGGGACCAGGCCGGACAGCTGGTTGGGATACTTCACGCGCGGCGAGTTGTCCTTCAGGCGCGCCAGGCGCGGGAAGAATTCAGGCGCCACGAAGGACCACATCTCGACCCCGGTTTGCGCGTTGACGGCACGGTAAGTGCCGTCGTTGGAGCCGTAGTAGACGACCACGCCGGCGCTGCCGAAGTTGACCGGCAGCGGACGCGAGTGGATCACGTCGCCATGGATCGAGGGGCGCGTGGTGACGGTGGCGCCGGTCGAGATCGCCTTTTCATTGTTGACGTCCTCGCCGCGGATGAACCTGACCAGGCTGTCGCTCAGGCCGGAGCCGGCCGCGTCGAAGCTGGCCACCGCGCCGCCCGAGAGCGTGTACATGTTGCGGTTGACCGCCTGGCTGGTGCTCGGGCTGGGGACGTTACCCTGGCGCAGGATCTGGGCGATAGCGCCTTTTTCCACCAGCGGCCCGTCCGGGGCATCGGAATACTTGTTGTAGGCGCTGGTGGCGCAGGTGCCGACCGGGTCGGGGGTCAGGCCCATGCCGCTCCAGTAGCTGCCGCTGTCGGCGCTCCAGTAACTGGTCGCGCACGGGGTCAGGAAGCCGGTCAGGGTGTTGACGGCGGCGTTGCCGTTGACGTCGCCGAGCTGGATGCTGGAACCGGCGGAGATCAGCTGGTAGCGCTTGAGGTTGCCGAACCAGCGCGGCTTGGCGTCCGGGTCGGGCCGGAACATGCCGATGAACACCTGGTTTTCGTTCTGCGAGCGGTTCGTCGCGTTGACCGGCAGGCTGGTCGAGGCGAAGCTGGTGTTGACCGCCTGGATTTCCATCATGATCTGCTTGAGCGCGTCGACGATCGCCTGTTCATTCTTGGCCGCGAAGTACTTGCCGCCGCCCGCCTTCGCCATGCTCATCAAGAGGGAGGTCTGGGCCGCGTTCGGCTGCTTGTTGTAGACGTCGATGGTGTAGGTCGTCACCGACGGGCGGATCAGGCTGTCGGCCACCGGCACGCCCTTGTCGTGCAGCAGGCGGGCCCACTCGTCGGCGTTGAGCGGCTTGGTATCGGTGCTGGTGGTGCCGGTGGCCACGTCGGTCAGCTCGATGTTGGTGCCCACCACCCGGTAGGCGCTGCTGCCGCCCGGGCAGGAGCCAAGGGTGCTGGCGGTCGGGGTGTTGCCGTAGCTGCAAGTGACGTTCTCGCCGCTGCAGGACGCGGCGTAGTCGCCCGTGCTGGCCGGCGCCGAAGCATAGCACTGCGATGTCTTGCCGAGCGTGCTGGTGCTGGTGGTGGCCGCAGTGACGCTGCTGTTGACCGTGGTCGGAGTCGCTTTCTGGGTGATCGCGTACTGGCGCATCGGGGTCGCGCTCTGGGTCACGGTCACCTTGCGGTAGCCCGAGCCGACGCAGCCGGCCGCCGAGTTCACGCTCGCGCCCGAGTAGGTGCAGCTGCTGTTGGACGGGCAGCTCATGCCGCCATGGTCGCCCGAGGTGGCCGGGTTCCAGTTGCCGCTGGCGGTGCCCACGCCGGTGTAGCAGCCGTCGCCGCCAGGGTTGCCGGCCTGGCTGGTGGTGGCGCTGCTGTCGACCGGTGTGGCGCTGCCGACCGGCGCGCCCACGGTATAGGTGCATGCGTAGGTGGTGGTGGCGGTATTGCCGCCGCTGGTGGTGGTGCTGGTGGCCGGGCACACCAGCGCGCCATGGTCGCTGGCCGGCACCGTGTCGGACGAGGCGTAATAGCCGGTCGTGGTGCCGCTCGAGCTGGTCGCGGTGCCGACCACCGGCGTGCCGGGGCTGCTGGTGGCGGGGTGGAACACCGACTGCACCACGCTATAGCTGAGGGTGCCCGAGGCGCAGGCGATCGGCGCGATGTTGAGGGTGGGCTCGCCGATCGAGCAGCCCTCGGTGTAGCCGGCGCAGGTGCCGGCGAATGCGCCCAGCTCGGCCGCGGCAGCGCTCTTGCTGGCATAGCAGGCGCTGGTGACGCCGATATTGGTGCTGGTCGAAACCGATTGGGTCGTGAAGTTGGGCAGGCCGAGCTGGGTCACCGGGATCAGGGCGCCGCTCGAGGTGCGGTTATCGGTCAGGGCGGTCAGCGCGGTGGTGTTGGCCGGACTGTCCGCGCTCGGTCCGCTGCTGTTCGGGTTGCCGATGAAAATGACGAAACTGCGCCCGCAGGTGTTGTCCGTGGTGAGCGGGCTCTGGAACCTGGTATAGGCCGAGCTGTAGCCTCGCTCGTCGGCTTTGCTCGCGAGCACCGCCGTGGGCGTATACGAATTGGCGCCCGCAAAATAATTGTAGACGTCGTACATCAGGTTGCCGTACGGCGTGTTGGCGTTGATCTTTTCGTCGGGGGCGTTGATGTTGTCGTAGATGACGCCCAGCTCGGTGTCGAGCAGCGTCTTGTTGCCGCTGTCCATAGGCAGCACCGCCGAGCGGATGAAGCCGCCGTCGCCGGTGGTGCCGCTGCTCGAGCCGGTCACGTATTCCATCACGCCGAAATTGATCTTGTCGGTCAGGGTAGGCAGCAAGGTGCGCAGCGCGTTCGCTTCGGCGCGGCCCTGGCT
>JBAQKU010000105.1:0-7682 GCA_049301315.1 Telluria sp. | reverse complement strand
TTGAGCAGGCCGTTCAGCGACTTGACGCGGTATCGGTAAACCAGTTTCATTCAAGTTCGACACCAATTGTCGACGCTGGTTCCACTCTTGATCCTAAGGCATCGACTGCTTCGGCATGGCTTTTCATCGTGCCCGAATTGCTGCGCAATTCGCAGTCGGCTCCTTTCACTCCTCGCCCTAAAGGACGAGGTTTCTCGGAGCAAATCTGATGAAAAAACTGCTTTCCCTGCTGCTGCTGGCGTGCCTGCTGGCCGGCTGCGATCAACTGACAGCCAAGCCGCCCAGCTTCCAGAACAGCGACATCACCGGCCTCGACTACGCGCGCGACTTCGCCCTGACCGACCACAACGGCAAGCCGCGCACGCTGGCCGACTTCAAGGGCAAGGTGGTGCTGGTGTTCTTCGGCTACACCCAGTGCCCCGACGTGTGCCCCACCACGATGGCCGAACTGGCCTCGGTGATGCAGGAACTCGGGCCCGAGGCCGACCAGGTGCAGGTACTGTTCGTGACGGTCGATCCGGAGCGCGACACCCAGGCCCTGCTGGCGCAATATGTGCCGGCCTTCGATCCGCGCTTTCTCGGCCTGTATGGCGACGCCGCCGCGACGGCCAAGGTGGCCAAGGAATTCAAGGTGTTTTATGCCAAGGTCGCGGGCAAGACGGCGGGCAACTATTCGATGGATCATATTGCCGGCAGTTATGTGTTCGATCGCAACGGCAAGATTCGCCTGTTCGTGCGCCACGGACAAGGCGCGGCGCCTATCGTGCACGACCTGAAACAGTTATTATTGTGACGATGCTGACGTCGCGGACTGCGCTACGTTGCCCGATTCCTGACCCCGCCGCACGGTAACGCATGGACCAACGCTACGCCAAGAATTACGCCAAGCTGGCCACCATCTCCCTGCTGGTGGTCGGCTGCCTGTTCGTCCTGCGTCCCTTCCTGGCTGCGATCTTGTTTGCGGCCGCCGTCGTCATCTCCTCGTGGCCGCTGTACCTGCTGCTGCTCGATCGCAGCAAGGGCCGCCGCAACCTGGCAGCGCTGAGCATGACGCTCAGCCTCACGCTGGTGGTGATCCTGCCGATCGCACTGGTAGCCTACAACCTGGCCGACGACGTCGGACGCTTCTACGAACAGATCAAGCTGGGGGTCGAGAGCGGCATTGTGGTGCTGCCGTCCTGGCTGCGCCGGATTCCCCTGGTCGGCGCGCCGGTCGACGACTACCTGCGCGAGCTGGTCGGCAGCCGGGTACAGATGATGGACCTGGCCAAGCGCATGCTCGAGCCGGCCCGCCACTACCTGCTCAACGGCGGCATGATACTCGGCGCCGGCGTGGCCCAGATGACGCTGGCCGCCTTCGTGAGTTTCTTCCTGTATCGCGACGGCGAGCGCCTGCTGGCCACGATCAGCGTCGCGCTCGAGCGCATCATGGGCGAGAGCGCGGCCAAGGTGGCCGAGATCGTCAGCCAGACGGTGCGCAGCGTCATGTACGGACTGCTCGGCACGGCGCTGGCACAGTCGCTGGTGGCGGGCATCGGTTTCACCATCGCCGGCGTGCCCGCGGTACCGCTGCTGAGCGTGGCGACCTTCGTGATGTCGCTGGTTCCGGTCGGCCCGCCCATCATCTGGGGCGGCGCCGCCATCTGGCTGTTCAGCCAGGGCAATGCCGGCTGGGGCATCTTCATGCTGTTGTGGGGACTGATCCTGATCAGCGGCGTGGACAACGTGGTCAAGCCGATCCTGATCAGCCGCGGCAGCAGCTTGCCGTTCCTGCTGGTGTTCCTCGGGGTGCTGGGCGGGGTGATTGCCTTCGGTTTCGTCGGCCTGTTCATCGGCCCGACCCTGCTGGCGGTCGGCTATTCGCTCATGAGCGACTGGACCGGGACGCGCGACACCACCCTCATCCATCCCCCCAGCTGACGCTGTCAGTCGCGATCGTCCATGTCCTGTTCGCGCTCGGGGCGCGGGATCACTTTGATCAGCACGATGCGCGGGCCGTTCATCTTCTTGACCACGATGTCGAAGGCGGGAAATTCGATGCACTGGCCCTGTTTCGGGATGTCGCCCAGCTTGACCATCAGCAGGCCGCCCACCGATTCGACTTCGTCCAGACCCAGCTCTTCGTTGTTGATGTCGATGCCGAGGATGCGCTCGAGCGAGAAGATCGGCAGGCTGGCCTTGCCGATCAGGGTGCCGTCCGGCTGGCGCAGCCAGTCGTTTTCGTTGAGGCGGAATTCGTCGCGGATTTCGCCCACCATCGCGCCCAGCAGGTTGTCGAGCGTGATGAAGCCGACCGGGCGCTTGCCCTTTTCGCCGATCAGCGCGAAGTGCGGGGCGCCGTCGCGAAAGCGGCGGAACATCTGCTGCGCCGGGGTGCGCGCCGACATGGTTTCGACCGGGCGCAGGAAAGCGGTCAGGTCGGTGATCGCGCGCCCGGCCTGCTGCGCGAAAAACAGGTCCTTCAGGTGGATCACCCCGAGCACGTCTTCGCCGTTCTTGTCGAAATACGGATAGCGGCTGAAGCGGTTGCGCAGCACCGTCTGCAGGTTGTCCTCGAGCGACTTGCTGGCGTACAGGGCGACGACTTCATTGATGGGACGCATCAGGTCGGCCACCGACAGATGGCTGAAGTCGAGCGACTGGGCCAGGATGTGGCGCTCGTCGCGGGTGAATTTCTCGCCCGGCTGGCTGGTGCGCAGGATCAGCTTGAGTTCCTCGGTCGAATAATGCGCCTCGTGCCCGCCGGCCCCGCCCAGCCCGGCAATGCGCAGCACCGCGTTGGCGCTGCCGTTGAGCACCCAGATGGCCGGGTACATGGCCCAGTAGAAGGCGTACAGCGGCAAGGCGCTCCACAGGCCGATGGCCTCGGGGTTGCGGATCGCGAGCGTCTTGGGCGCCAGTTCGCCGATCACGATGTGCAGGAAGGAGATGACGCTGAAGGCGAACACGAAGGAAGCGGCGTGCACCAGTTGCGGCGAGTTGACGCCGACCATGCCAAACAGCGGTTCAAGCAGGCTGGCGAAGGCCGGCTCGCCGACCCAGCCAAGGCCAAGCGAGGCGAGCGTGATGCCGAGCTGGCAGGCCGACAGGTAGGCGTCGAGCTGGCCGTGCACCTTGGACAGGATGCGTCCGCGCAGGCCCTGGGTGCGCGCGATGGCGCGAATCCGGGTCTTGCGCAGGGTGACGATGCCAAATTCGGCCGCCACGAAGAAACCATTGAGCGCGACCAGGAACAGGGCGAGCAGGACTAACAGGAGATTATGCATAAATACGTCGAGGCGGCGCCATTGGACCGAAATGGAACATTATAACGGCCAGGGCGCGTTGAACGCACCTTGATGCACGGCCGAGAGGATGGCCTCGACCGCGGGATGCTTGATCTTGCGTTCGTTCGAGATCGCATAAAACTGCTCGCGCACCTGCGGCACCGGGCCCACCAGCAGCGCGCCGAACTGCTCGGCAAGGTCCGACGCCAGCGCCGCGGGCGCGAAAAACAGGCCGGCGCCGCGCCGCCCGAAGGTGTTAAGCAGCGCATTGTCCTCGAATTCCCCGACCACGTCGGGGCGCACATTGTGCAGCTCGAACCACTCGTCGATGCGTCCGCGCAAGGCATTATTGCGCGTCGGCAGCAGGAACGGCGCGCCGTTCAGCTTGCCGGGGAAGCCCGCGGCCCACTTCGCGGCCAGTCCGGGCGCGCCCACCACGATGGTCTCGCTCTCGAACAGCAGGTGGCTGAACACGCGCAAGGTCGTGCCCGAGCGCACCGAGCGGTCGGTCAGCACCACGTCCAGCTTGTGCAGCGCCAGGTCGGCCAGCAGGGCCTCGAACTGGTCTTCGTAGCACACCAGGCGCACCGGGTTCGGCAAGTGCATGGTGGCCTCGAGCAGGCGGAACGCGGTCAGCTTGGGCAGCGAGTCGGAAATGCCGACCGTCAGGCGCGTCTTGCCGCTGTCGGCCTCGCCCAGCGCTTCCTGCAGCTGTTCGCCCAGCAGGAAGATCTGGTCGGCGTAGGCCAGCGCCAGCCGGCCCGACTCGGTCAGCACCAGGCGCCGGCCCTGCTGCATGAACAGCGCCTTGCCGATCGCCTGTTCCAGCAGCGCGAGCTGGGTGCTCACGGTCTGGATCGCCAGCCCGAGACGCTCGGCGGCGCGCGTGACGCTGCCTTCCTTGGCCACCACCCAGAAGTAATACAGGTGGCGGAAATTCATCCCGGTGTTTTTCATTATCTGATTTTACGAAGTAATGCTCCCATTATCTCCTATTTTTAAATTGGCTGCCGGAGCCTACACTGTGCCCATTCATAGCTAACAAGAGGGAATTCAATCCATGAAGCATTTCAAGATCTCATTCATCGTCACCTTCGTCTGCCTGGCGGCGGCCGGCTGGTGGGGCTACCAGAATGCCGGCCTGTCCGGTGCGCTCACCGCGCTCGGCATCGCCGTCATCCTGGGCGTGATGGAAGTGTCGCTCTCGTTCGACAACGCGGTCGTCAATGCCTCGGTGCTCAAGACCTGGGACGAGTTCTGGCAGAAGCTGTTCCTGGGCGTGGGCATCATCATCGCCGTGTTCGGCATGCGCCTGCTGTTCCCGCTGGTGATCGTGGCGCAGGCGGCCGACCTGGGAATGATGGAAGTGTGGAACCTGGCACTGTCCGATCCCAAGGCCTACTCGGCGCACCTGACCGCCCACCACGCGGAAGTGGCGGCCTTCGGCGGCATGTTCCTGCTGCTGGTGTTCCTGAACTTCCTGTTCGACGACGAGAAGGAAATGCACTGGCTGGGGCACCTCGAAGAAAAGCTGGGCTCGCTCGGCAAGGTGTCCTCGATCGCCGTGATGATTTCGCTCGGCACGCTCATGGCCAGCCTGTCGCTGGTGGCCGAGGCGCAGAAGATGGTGGTGCTCATGGCCGGCCTGTGGGGCATCCTGATCTACGTCGGCGTCGATGCGGTCAGCAGCCTGCTCGAGAGGCAGGAAGAGGGCGCCAGCAATGTCGGCGACATGGTCAAGCGCGGCGGCGTGGGCGGTTTCCTGTATCTGGAAGTGCTCGATGCCTCGTTCTCGTTCGATGGCGTGATCGGCGCCTTTGCGATTACCACCGACGTCGTCATCATCATGCTCGGCCTGGCGATCGGCGCGATGTTCGTGCGGTCGATGACTGTGTTCCTGGTCAAGAAAGGGACGCTTGACGAGTTCGTGTACCTCGAACACGGCGCACACTATGCGATCGGTATCCTGGCCCTGATCATGCTGGCAAGCATGAAGTTCCACGTGCCGGAAATCTTTACCGGCCTGATCGGCGTAGCCTTCATCGTCGCCTCGCTGTGGTCCTCGCTGCGGCACAAGAAACAACAGCTGCTCACGGCAGCTTGATGAACCGGCGGCAAACGGACGAACACCAGTTTGCCGCCGTATGCAGGACCAGGTGTTCACACATCGTTACTTTAACTTTTAGGAGAAGCACATCATGGCAATCAGTCTGCAAAAAGGTGGCAACGTCAATTTGAGCAAGGAAGCTCCGGGACTATCGAAAATGGTGGTCGGACTGGGCTGGGATGCGCGCGCGACCGACGGCGCGGCATTCGACCTCGACGGCGCGGTATTCCTGCTCAAGACCGACGGCAAGGTGCGCGCCGACGCCGACTTCGTGTTCTACAACAACCTGAAGTCCACTGACGGCTCGGTCACGCACTCGGGCGACAACACCACCGGCGCCGGCGACGGCGACGACGAAACCGTCACGATCGACCTGAGCCTGGTACCGGCCGACGTCGACAAGATCGCCATCTGCGTGACCATCCACGAGGGCGAGACGCGGCGCCAGAACTTCGGCATGGTGTCGAAGGCATTCGTGCGCTGCGTGAACGCGAGCGGCAACGCCGAGATCGCGCGTTACGACCTGTCCGAGGACGGCTCGACCGAAACGGCGATGGTGTTCGGCGAGGTCTACCGCGCCGGCGCCGACTGGAAGTTCCGCGCCATCGGCCAGGGTTTCAAGGGCGGCCTTGGGCCACTGGCCAAGAACTACGGCGTCAACGTTTAATTGTGCGGTTCGGTCCGCGCGCCCCGGAGCGCGGACCGTTCGAAAAAAAGGAACAGTCATATGCCAGTTTTTTCAGTCACAGGCGACGTCGATCCCTTCTTGCACGTGTCGCTCGCGCAAGGCGAAACGATCTACTGCGAATCTGACGCGATGGTCATGATGGAAGCGAACCTTGACCTGAAGGGCAAGATGAGGGGAGGCCTGGGCAGCGCGCTGATGCGCACCTTCGCCAACGGCGAATCGTTCTTCCAGCAGCACATCGAAGCGGCGCGCGGCGCGGGCGACTGCCTGCTCTCGCCCACGCTGCCCGGTGCGATGCAGGTGGTCGACGTCGGGCCGCGCCAGTACATCATCAGTGACGGCGCCTTCGTCGCCGCCAGTTCCGGCGTCGAGCTCAAGGTGCGCACCCAAAGCGTCGGCAACGCGCTGTTTGCGCAAAGCGGCGGTTTTTTCGTCACCGAGACCGGCGGCAGCGGGCAGGTTGCGGTGTCGGGCTTCGGATCGATGTCGGTGCTGGACGTGGAACCGGGCAAGGACATTACCATCGACAACTCGCACGTGGTGTGCTGGGACAGTTCGGTGCGTTACGAGATTTCGATCACGACCGGAACCAGCGGCGGCTTCCTCGGCAACCTGGTCAACAGCCAGACCAGCGGAGAAGGCATGGTGCTGCGTTTTTCCGGGCAAGGCAAAGTATATGTATGTTCGCGCAACCGCGCGGCGTTCCAGGCCTGGACACGGCAGGGCGCACGTTAACCTAAGGAGTCAATCATGTCAGTCAATTTGCAAAAAGGTCAGAAAATTTCGCTTGATAAAGAAGCGGGCGGAGCGCTGACCAGGATCACGATGGGTCTCGGTTGGGACGCCATCAAGAGCAAGGGATTTTTGGGCTTCGGCGCCAAGACCGAGAGCGTCGACCTCGACGCCTCGTGCATCATGTTCGACGAAAGCAACCGCGCGATCGATTTCGTGTGGTTCCGCCAATTGAAGAGCAAGGACGGCAGCGTGGTGCACACGGGCGACAACCGCACCGGCGCGGGCGACGGCGACGACGAGCAGATCAATGTTGACCTGTCGCAGGTGCCGGCCAGCGTGAAGTCGCTGGTATTCACGGTCAACAGTTTCACCGGCCAGAATTTCGCGCAGGTCGAGAACGCCTACTGCCGCATCCTGAACGCGGCCAACCAGAAGGAAGTGGCGCGATACGACCTGTCGGTGCAGGGCGCGCACACGGCGCAGATCATGGCCAAGCTGTACCGCCACGGCGGCGAATGGAAGATGCACGCGATCGGCGAGAACGGCAGCGGCCGCACCTTCGACGACCTGATGCCGAAGATCACGCCGCACCTGTAAGCGAGAAAAAGGAGCCGTCCGCGGCTCCTTCAACATCGGGGACAGACCCCGATTTCCAAAATCGCGAAATCGGGGACAGACCCCGATTTCCCATTACTGCAAAATCGGGGTCTGTCCCCGATTTTTTCGTTGCTGCGCGCAACGGGGAATGGCTCAGTGGCCGCGCTTTTGCACCAGCGCTGTTCCCACCCCGTGCCGTTTGGCTTCGCTCACGGCCGTTACCGTGCCGTCCGCGCAAAATCGGGGACAGACCCCGATTTCCAAAATCGCAAAATCGGGGACAGACCCC
>JBAQKU010000104.1:0-4305 GCA_049301315.1 Telluria sp. | reverse complement strand
TCTGGAAGGTGGGGCGCGGGCTGAGCGCCACCAGCGTCAGCGGAACCTGGCCGCCGACTTGGGTGCCGGCCGGCAGTTGCATGCGGGCGGCCGCGCCCGCGACCTTGACGATGTAGCTGCCGTCGGTCAGCTTGGACAGGATTTCGCCTTGCAGCGCCTTTCCGAACAATCCCGCCAGCGAGCGCTGGAAGGCTTCCTGGCGCGCGTCGCCCGCGCCGTCGGTATTGCCCAGCGACTCGGTGCGTCCGACCGGATTAACGGTGATGATGTCGGCGCGCGGTAACATGAGCTCATCCTTGCATTGCTGGTGGCATCAGCGGGCGCGCGAGCGCGCTCAAGCGCCGTGGCTGGCGCCGTAGGCGTTCGACAGCTTGCGCTCGGTGCCGGCGCTGTTGATGAGGGCTGACAGCTGCGCCATCCACGGTTCGGTGAGGTCGCGGATCTGGCGGTCGTGCGCCAGGATCTGGTGAATGATCTTCACTTTCCTGGCCCGCGTGTCGCCCGACAGTGCGGCCGGCCGTTCGCCGTCCTTGAGCGTTTGCACATGGGTGGCGCAATGCGATTCGAGTTCGGCCAGGTTTTCCCAGTCGCGCGAGCGGGCCGCGACCAGCATCTGCCCGGTCAGGTCCGATACCGCTTCGTACAGCGAGATGATTTGTTCACCGTTCATCATGGTCATGCACTCACAAAGCTTGCGCTGCGCGGGCTCAGGCCGTCGTAGGCCGTCGCGCGCGGCGCCGGGATATTGGCGGGCGCGTCGACCTTGTCTCCGATCGCATCCCAGGCGCTTTTCAGCTCCGCGAGCAGGCCATGCACCTCCTGCAGCATCTCGACCTTGTTGCTCAGGTTGGCCATCATCAGGCGCCGCCCCATATAATCGTAGAGTGCGTCCAGGCTCGATGCGATCTCGCCGCCGGCCTTGTTGTCGAGGCTCGCGCGCATGCCATTTTCGATGATCATGATCGCTTTCGAAATGGCCATGCCTTTCTTGGCAGTCTCGCCGGCCTGCATATGGCCGATCGCGGCGGTCACGGAGGTCATGGCGCCCTCGAACAGCATCACGATCAGCTTGTGCGGGCTGGCCGCGACCACACCGGTCTCGAGACCGACTTTGGCGTAGGCGTTGGCGCCGCTTTTCGACGATCCAAACATGGACGTTTCCTTTCAGGTAGGTTGACTATTGGCCGCTGGACAGCCGGCTGAGCTGGTCCAGTTGCTGCGTGAGGAAGCTGTTGGTGCTATTCATGCGGCTGATCACGAGGTCCAGCGCGGTAAATTGGGCCCGCAGACGCTTCTCGATCGTGCCGAGGCGCAAGCCCAAGGCTTCCTTGCTCTTGGTCAGGCTTTTGATGGACGCGTCAAGGCCGTTGGTCCGCGCGGTCAGCGGGCCATCCGAAGCCAGCAGCGAGGTGCTGAGCTTGTCGAGCTGATAGGCATAGCCGCGCGAGAAATTGACGGTGCCGCGCGACCCCGTGCTGCCGCCGTCGATGGTAATGGCCAGGCCTGCCGTGTCGCCACCGGCGGCGCCCGTCAGAATCTGGCCCGAACCGGTGGCGGCGGCGCCGTTGATGGTGCCTGCCACGTCGAGCCCGCCCAGGACGCTGGAGCCGCTGCTGGCGAAATTGAGGTTCGCCATGCCGCTGCCGCCGCTGATGCTGAACGCCGACGCTGATCCATATCGGTTGGATGTGACCGTCAGGGTGCCGGTCGATTCGCTTACTGCAACGGCCGAGCCTGCAGCGGAAAATGCTGCGACGCCGTTGACCTTCGATTGGATCTCGGCCGCCAGCTCGGACGCGCTGCCATATATCTTCGCTGTCAGGGTGATGGTCGCGCTCACCCCATCGAGCAGCACATCGAGTGTGTTGTTGCTCGAGGTAATGTTGAGGCTCGTGACGGGGGCGGTGCCGGCCGAGGAGCCCTTGCTTGCCATGCGCGTCACCTCAAGCGCGTACGCGCCTGGCTTGGTGGCCGCGCTGGCGCTCGAATAGCTGACCAGGCTGTCGCTGCTCTTGCCTGCTGCGGCGAACAGTCCGGCAAAATCGGCGAAGTTGCTGCTCATGGCCGTGCTCAGCTTGGTGCTGTCGACCGCCAGCAGGCCATCCTTTTGCATGGTCACGCCAATCTCGGACAGGCGCGAGAACGCGCTGGCGCCACCGGCCACAGGCGCCATCAGCACGGAGCGCACCTGGCTTTCGATCGAGCGCACCGACGCTTCCCCGTTCAGGATCGCAGCGGTCTTGGTGGTCGCGTTGTAGGCCGCCGCGTCGCGCAGGGTCTGGCTGATGTCGTTATAGGCCTTGACGAACGCGTTCACCGACGCCGTCACAGCGGTCGTGTCGCGCTCGACGGTAATGGTGGTGGCGGTGGTCGGGCTTTCCTTGAGCAGGTTGAGCGTGACGCCGTCGATCACGTCGCTGACCTTGTTCGAGGCCTTCGAGACCAGGATGCCGTCGACCGTGAACAAGGCGTTCTGGGCGGTCGATGTCTGCGACAATCCCTGGACGGCGGCCGGGTCGTGGTTGAGCAGGGCCGACAAGCCGGTGTCGGGTGCGGTGTTGGCCACCGAGATCTTCATGCTTTTCTCGACGCCGGATACATTCGAGGTCAGCGCCAGCCGATAAGGCGTGCTGGCGCCGCCATCGTTGACGATGGTGGCCGTCACGCCGATGGCGGCCTTGTTGATGGCGTCGCGGATTCCCGCCAGCGAGTTGTTGGTGTCGTCGATGGTAACGGTCTTGATGCCGGTGCCGCCGGTCTGGAAGGTGGTGCCCACGCCGTATTTGCCGGTGGTGCTGTTGTAAGTGGTGCCGGGGTCTGTAATGGTACCGAAATCGAAACTGATCACGCCTTTGCCGATCGGCGCGCTATCGCTTGCGGTGCCGCCGGCAACGAGCTTTTGCGTCTGTGCCAGTTGCGTCACCTTCAAGGAATAGGCGCCGGGGGTGGCCGCGGACGTAGAGCTGACGCTGGCGACGCTGGCGTCGCTGGTGGAACTGCGCATGCCCTGGAACTTGCTGATATCGGACAAGCCGCGCACGGCGCTCTGGAATTGCGAGAGCGCTCCTTTCAAGGTCCCGAAACCGGACAGCTTGATCTGGTAGCTGGTTTCTTGTTTCGCAAGTTTGAGCAAAGGCTGCTGTTCCACGGACATGAGCTTGCTGACGATGCCCTCGACGTCCAGGTTGGAACCGATGCCTGCAGAGGATAGACCCACTTTTGCCTCCTTACGAAAGACTAGAATATAACTTGTTAACGGTCCTTTTTAACCGGACTTTAGAGGGTGATTCACCTGTCTGTTCTGGCGCGCCTACGCGGTATCCCTGATGAGCAGGCTTTGCAGCTTGTCGAGCGCCTTGGCGATATCGAGCGCCTCTTGCGACGGCATCTGCCGGATCACTTCCTGGGTCTTCTTGTCCACTACCTTGACGATGGTGCGCTCGCTTTCGCTGTCGACCGAAAATTCCAGGTCGGGCGAACGTAGCTGCAGCACATTGTTGATGCTCTTGAGTGCCTGCGCCACTTGCTCCTCGCTGGGAGCGGGCTTGGCTTGCTGTACCTGGGCTGCTTCCTGCACCGCATCGACTGCGGCTTTCTTGGCGGCAGCTGCAGGCGGCGCCGTGTTCACCGCCTTGTCGGCAGGGGTGGGCGGGGCATGCGTGGTGTTACCAGCTGGTCGGATATCCATGACAACTCCTGAATGGCGAAAAACCCGGCCGGGAAATCCGGGCCGGGTTGAACCAAGCGCTAGCTACTGAGCTGCTGATTAACCGCGCAGCAGTGCCAGCACGCCGTTCGGCAGCGAGTTCGCTTGCGCCAACATCGCGGTACCTGCCTGTTGCAAGATCTGGCCGCGGGTCAGGGCAGCGGTTTCTTGCGCGAAGTCGGTGTCTTGAATCCGGCTACGCGAAGCGGACAAGTTCTCCGACGTCGTTTGCAGGCTCGACACCACAGATGCGAAACGGTTTTGGTAAGCGCCGAGCGAAGCGCGCGAGCTGTTCACCGTTGCCAGTGCACCATCGATGGCCGAAATCGCGCTGGCTGCACCTGATGCCGTCGTCACGTTCATCGTGGCCAGGCTCGATACCGACGACGTCACCGTAGCCGAAGAGGTGCCGGAAGCGGCCAAGCCTGCCTTCGTTGCAGCTGCGCCAGCCCACACAATGCCATCTGCGCTGGTGCTGCTGAGCGAAATCGTGCCGTGGTTCGACAGCGAATCCATGCCGGCAGTTGCGCCGAAGTTGCCTGCGGTGGTAGTGCCGCTGATACCGGCAATTCCGGCCGCGACAGTAGCGGCTGCAATGC
>JBAQKU010000103.1:0-5473 GCA_049301315.1 Telluria sp. | reverse complement strand
TGCTTGGCCTGCGCATCGATCCGGCGCCCTTCCTCGCGTTCGCCGAACACGACCCGCTGATGGCGGGCATCGCGCGCCGCCAGCCCGGGCTGCGCATCGTGCAGTCGGCCACGCTCTTCGAGGCGCTCACCTGGGCCATCATCGGCCAGCAGATCAACCTGACGTTTGCCATCGCTTTGCGGCGCACCTTCATCGAGCAGGCCGGGCGCCGCCACAGCAGTGCCCTGTGGTGCTATCCCGAAGCGCGCCAGGCCGCGCAGCTGGACCCGCGGGAACTGACCGGCCGCAAATTTTCACGCTCGAAAGCCGACACCTTGCTGCGCCTGGCGCGGCTGGTCGACAGCGGCGAGCTGACCCTGGCGCGCAGCGACGACATCGCCACGGCGTGCGCCGCGCTGCTCGCCGTCAAGGGCATCGGCCCGTGGACCGTCAACTACGCGCTGCTGCGCGGCTACGGCTATGCCGACTGCTCGCTGCACGGCGACGTTGCGATCCGCTCGGCCCTGCAGCGCTTGTTGGGGGAAGAGGTCAAGCCCGACATGGCGCGCGCCGAAGCGCTGCTGGCGCGCTACAAGCCGCACCGCACCATGGCCGCCGCCCATCTGTGGGCCAGCCTGAATCCGCGCGCCGGCGACTAAGGCCAGGCAATTCAAGGTATTGGCAAAAAGTTTGGCGTGGATCAAACAATGGAGGAACTTCGAACCTTGGCGCGCGCCGCGTGGCGCCACGAACGAAAACGCCGTTGATCCTTTGCAAGATCAACGGCGTCGAATGTGGTTGCGGGGACAGGATTTGAACCTGTGACCTTCGGGTTATGAGCCCGACGAGCTGCCAGACTGCTCCACCCCGCGTCTGATGCAATCATTATACGGCGCTTTCTCGGTTTAGGCAATGTTAATCCCTTCGTCGTGTGCGATAGCAGCAGAAAAATCAGGCCTGGGCGCATTTTTGCCGCCTTCCCGTAGCGGCACGGCCCCCGCAATCAGTGTAAAGTAAGCGAAATACCACTTTTTCGACGACTTATGAAATTCTGTTCCGAGTGTGCCCATCCGGTTGCGCTGATCGTGCCCGAGGGCGACAACCGACCGCGCTACGTGTGCGCCCAGTGCGACGCAATCCATTATCAAAACCCGAAGCTGGTCATCGGCTCCATTCCGGTGTGGGAGCGCGACGGCGAACTCAAGGTGCTGCTGTGCAAGCGGGCGATCGAGCCCCGCCTGGGCTACTGGACCTTGCCGGCCGGCTTCATGGAAAACAGCGAGACCACCTCCGAGGCGGCCATGCGCGAAACCGAAGAGGAAGCCGGCGCCAACATCGAGCTCGGCGAGCTGTTCTCGCTGCTTAACGTTTCACAGGCGCACCAGGTACACCTGTTCTACCTGGCCCGCCTGGTCGACCTCGACTTCGCCGCCGGCATCGAGAGCCTGGACGTGCGCCTGTTCGCACAACATGAAATCCCGTGGGACGAGCTGGCCTTCCCGACCATTCGCACCACGCTGGAACTGTTCTTTGCCGACCGCGTCAAAGTGCTGGAAGGTGGGCGCTACGGCTTCCATAGCCAGGATATCGTCCGCCCGATGCGCATGCAAAGCGAACCCGGTTGATCCATGATTCCCTGGCTTGAAACGAGCACCCCGTTTCCCGACGTCTCCGAGGCGCTCACCATGGACGCGCCCGGCCTGCTCGCGGCGGGCGCCGACCTGTCCCCGCAACGCCTGCTGAGCGCCTACCGGAACGGCATTTTCCCGTGGTTTTCGGAAGGCCAGCCTATCCTGTGGTGGAGCACCGACCCGCGCATGGTGCTGATGACCGACCGCTTCCGCATCAGCGAGAGCCTGCAAAAGACGCTGCGCAAGGTCGAGCGCAGCATGCAGGGCGAGCGGCGCTGGGAAGTGCGCTTCGACAGCGCCTTCGACACCGTGATGCGCCGCTGCGCCGCGCCGCGCAAGGACGGCCCCGGCACCTGGATTTCCGACGACATCATCAAGGGCTATGGCGCGCTGCACGCGCTTGGCCACGCGCATTCTTCCGAGCTGTGGCTGGACGGCGAACTGGTGGGCGGCGCCTACGGCGTATGCATCGGCCGCATGTTCTACGGCGAGTCGATGTTCGCGCGCGTGACCGACGGCTCCAAGGTCGCGCTGGCCTACCTGGTCGCCTTCCTGCGCAGCCACGGCGTGGCGATGATCGACTGTCAGCAGGAGACCGGACACCTGGCATCGCTGGGCGCCGCGCCCATTGCGCGCGCCGCCTTCCTGGCCCATCTGCGGCGCGCCATCGACGAGCCCGACATCGCCGCCTGGAAGCCGGTGGCGCCGTTCGCGCACGCGCGCTAAGGGATCGAATCTTTGGTTACAATGGAAGCGAAGCCACCATCGAATACGTCGCATCGAAAGCACATGCATGACGCACCTGAACGATCTGCCCTTCTCGACGCTGCAGTTCTACACGACTGCCCCCTATCCGTGCAGCTACCTCGATGCACGCCAGGCGCGCTCGCAAGTGGCCACCCCCTCTCACCTGATCAACGCCGACGTCTACTCCGAGCTCGTCAAGAACGGCTTTCGGCGCAGCGGCATCTTCACCTACCGCCCCCATTGCGACGGCTGCCGCGCCTGCATTCCGGTGCGGGTGCGCTGCGACCAGTTCGCACCGAGCCGCAACCAGCGCCGCGCATGGGCGCGCCACGCCTCGCTGATCGCCGGCGTCGCCAGCCTGAACTTCTCCGACGAACACTACTCGCTTTACCTGCGTTACCAGACCACCCGCCATGTCGGCGGCGGCATGGACCAGGACAGCCGCGAACAGTACGCCCAGTTCCTGCTGCAAAGCCGGGTCAATACCCGCCTGGTCGAGTTCCGCGAGCCGAGCGGCATGCTGCGCATGGTCTCGATCATCGACGTGCTGGCCGACGGCCTGTCCTCGGTCTACACTTTTTTCGACCCCGGCGTGCCCGGCGCTTCCTACGGCACCTACAACATCATGTGGCAGATCGCCCAGGCGCGCCAGATGGGCATGCCCTACGTCTATCTCGGCTACTGGATCGAACAAAGCCCCAAGATGGCCTACAAGATCAACTTCCGCCCGCTGGAAGCGCGCATCGACGGCGTCTGGGGCCTGCTCGACAAATAGCCCGGGCCGACCGGCCGCGCCGGGACACGGTAAAATGCGGGCACCTTCGCCTCGACTCAAGTGCCCCATGTCCGAAAAACTCCTGTACTGCCTGACCCGCCCGTTGCTGTTCTCGCTCGACCCGGAAACCGCCCACAACCTGACCCTGCCGGCGCTGCGCCGCGCCGCCGCTCTCGGCCTGACGCGCGCGATCCGCAAGCCGGCGCCCGATCCGCGCACGGTCATGGGCATCCGCTTTCCCAACCCGGTCGGGCTGGCCGCGGGGCTGGACAAGGACGGCGCCTATATCGATGGCCTGGCCGCCCTCGGTTTCGGTTCGATCGAGATTGGCACCGTGACCCCGCGTGCGCAGCCGGGCAATCCGAAGCCGCGCATGTTCCGGCTGCCGCAAGCGAAGGGCATCATCAACCGCATGGGGTTCAACAACGGCGGCGTGGAGGCCTTCGTGGCCAATGTGCAGGCATCGAAGTTCTACCAGGACAAGGAAGGCGTGCTTGGCCTTAACATCGGCAAGAACGCGGACACGCCGATCGAGCGCGCGGCCGAGGACTATCTGCACTGCCTGCAGAAAGTCTATCCGTACGCAAGCTACGTGACGGTCAACATCTCCTCGCCCAACACCAAGAACCTGCGCCAGCTGCAAGGCGCCTCCGAACTCGACGCCCTGCTCGCGCAGTTGAAACAGGCGCAGTCGCGCCTGGCCGAGCAGCACAAGCGCTACGTGCCGCTCACGCTCAAGATCGCTCCCGATATCGACGACGAGCAAATCAAGAATATCGCCGGCGCGCTGATGCGCCACAAGATCGACGGCGTGATCGCCGCCAACACCACGCTGAGCCGCACTGCGGTCGAAGGCATGCGGCATGGCGAGCAGGCCGGCGGACTGTCGGGCGCGCCGGTGTTCGAGCTGTCGAACATCGTGATCCGCAAGCTCAAGGCCGAACTGGGCGAGGCGTTGCCGATCATCGGGGTGGGCGGCATCATGTGCGGCGCCGACGCCAAGGCCAAGATCGACGCGGGCGCGCAGCTGGTGCAGCTCTACAGTGGTTTGATCTACGCCGGGCCGGCACTGGTGCGCGAGTGCGCCGAAGCGCTCAGATCGCATTAAAGGGAACAGCCGTGAAAAAAACCATACTGGGCACCAGCAATCTGAACGTGTCGGCGATCTGCCTGGGCAGCATGACGTTCGGCGAGCAAAACAGCGAGGCCGAGGCGCACAGCCAGCTCGACTACGCGCTTGAACGCGGCATTAACTTCATCGACACGGCGGAGATGTATCCGGTCGCCGCACGTGCCGAAACGAGCGGTGCGACCGAGCGCTTCATCGGCAGCTGGCTCAAGAAAACCGGCAAGCGCGGCGACGTGGTGCTCGCCACCAAGGTGGCGGGGCCCAATCCGAACATGCGCTGGGTACGCGGCGGGAAGCACAACCTGGACCCGGCCAACATCCGCGCCGCGCTCGAGGCGAGCCTGCAGCGCCTGCAGACCGACCATATCGATCTGTACCAGTTGCACTGGCCGAGCCGCAACGTGCCGATCTTCGGCGCCGGCCTGTTCGATCCGCGCAAGGAGCGCTCCAGCGTGGCGATCGAAGACACGCTGGCGGCGCTGGGCCAGCTGATCGACGCCGGCAAGATCGGGCATATCGGCGTGTCCAACGAGAGCGCCTGGGGCGTGTGCGAATTCATCAAGCAGTCCGAGCTCAAGGGCCTGCCGCGCATTGCGACGCTGCAGAACCTGTACAACCTGGCCGCGCGCAGTCACGAAACCGGCCTGCTCGACGAAGTGTGCTTTCGCGAGAACGTGGCGCTGCTCGCGTATAGCCCGCTCGCGTTCGGGCAGCTGAGCGCTAAATACCTCGACAATCCGAAGGCGCATGGCCGGCTGACGATTTTTCCGCCCACCTGGAGTCCGCGCTACCTGCAGCCGGCCGTGCTGTCGGCGGTCAAGGAGTATGCGGCGCTGGCGCGCGCCAACGGCATGACGCCGGCGGCGATGGCGATGGCATGGTGCTACTCGCGCTGGTTCGTCGCCTCGACCATCGTCGGTGCGACCAGCCTGGCGCAGCTCAAGGAAAACATCGACGCGTACTCGCTCACCCTGCCCGACAACGTGCTCAAGGAAATCGACGCCATCCACGCGCGCTGGACCAACCCGATCACTTAAGGGCAAAAAACACGAGGGCAGACTCGTCGTTTCCACTATTGGCGAAACCGACTTCCCGCGCAGGAGGCTGTCGCAAAACGCCAAACGGCCTTCGACGAAGACCAAAAAGCCGTCGTCTTCGCCATTGGCGAAACCGACTTCCCGCGGAGGCGGGAACTCATGCACTGCATGACTC
>JBAQKU010000102.1:0-3341 GCA_049301315.1 Telluria sp. | reverse complement strand
CGCATCTGCTGCGGTTTCACCGCAAGCACGATCACGTCGCTGGCGCCGACCGCGTGGTCGATCGCCTGCGCGCCGCTCACGCCGTAGCTCGCCGCCAGGCGCGCCAGTGCGTCCGGGTTCGGATCGACCACGTGGATATCGGCGCCGGCGGTCAGCTTGCCGGCCAGTCCTGCAATGAGCGCGCCCGCCATGTTGCCGCCGCCGATAAATGTAATCTTCATGTCTGCTTCCTTATTCGTATTTTCGTGATCCAAAAATGGCGCTGCCGACGCGCACGATGGTCGCGCCTTCCGCGATCGCCGCGGCCATGTCGGCCGACATTCCCATCGACAGCGTGTCGAGCGCAATGCCGTCGGCGCGCAAGCGCTCGAATAGCGCGCGCAGCCCGGCGAACGCGGCGCGCTGCAGCGCGAAATCGGTTTGCGGCTGCGGTATGGCCATCAGGCCGCGCAGGCGCAGGTTCGGCAGCTGTGCCACCTGGCGCGCCAGCTCGTCGAGTTCGGCGCTCGCCACGCCGCTCTTGCTGGCCTCCCCGCTGATGTTGACCTGCAGGCAGATATTGAGCGGCCCGAGCTGCGGCGGGCGCTGTTCCGACAGGCGTTGCGCGACCTTGAGGCGATCGACCGTGTGCACCCAGTCGAAGCTGGCCGCGATCGGTCGCGTCTTGTTGCTCTGGATCGGGCCGATGAAGTGCCATTCCAGCGCCTGACCCGGCAAGGCCCTGGCCAGCGCGTCGATCTTGTCGAGCGCTTCCTGCAGGTAGTTCTCGCCGAACGCGCGCTGGCCTGCCGCCACGGCCTCCAGCACCGCTTCGGCGGGGAAAGTCTTGGACACGGCCAGCAACTGCACTGCGTCGCGCGGGCGGCCCGCCGCCTTGGCGGCTGCAACGATACTCGCATCGACTGCTTGCAAGTTGTGGGCGATTGTGGACATAATCATTTTCAAAGGGCAATTTGAAGCACTTCGGTCGACGCGCATGCGAACTGAAGCATGCGCCCGTTCACGGCACAGGGATTATAAATGGACATCTCGGAATTACTCGCATTCTCTGTCAAAAACAAGGCTTCCGACTTGCATCTCTCGTCCGGCCTGCCGCCGATGATCCGCGTGCACGGCGACGTGCGCCGCATCAATCTGCCGCCGCTCGAGCACAAGGACGTGCACGGCATGATCTATGACATCATGAACGACGGCCAGCGCAAGGCCTACGAAGAAGTGCTCGAATGCGACTTTTCGTTCGCCATTCCGGGCCTGGCGCGCTTTCGCGTCAATGCCTTCAACCAGGAGCGCGGCGCGGCCGCGGTACTGCGTACGATTCCCTCCAAGATCCTGAGCCTGGAAGATCTGCACGCGCCCAAGATCTTCGGCGAGCTGGCGATGCGTCCGCGCGGTCTGGTGCTGGTGACGGGTCCGACCGGTTCCGGCAAGTCGACCACGCTGGCGGCCATGGTGAACCACCTCAACGAAAACGAGTATGGCCATATCCTGACCATTGAAGATCCGATCGAATTCGTGCACGACTCGAAGAAATGCCTGATCAACCAGCGCGAAGTCGGCCCGCACACGCTCTCGTTCAACAACGCGCTGCGCTCGGCGCTGCGCGAGGACCCGGACTGCATCCTGGTCGGCGAGCTGCGCGACCTTGAAACGATCCGGCTGGCGCTGTCGGCCGCCGAGACCGGCCACCTTGTGTTCGGCACGCTGCACACCTCGTCGGCCGCCAAGACGATCGACCGTATCGTCGACGTGTTCCCGGCCGATGAAAAGGAAATGGTGCGCGCGATGCTGTCGGAGTCCTTGCAGGCGGTGGTGTCGCAAACCCTGCTCAAGACCAAGGACGGCAGCGGGCGCGTGGCGGCGCACGAGATCATGATCGGCACCCCGGCGATCCGCAACCTGATCCGCGAAGCGAAGATCGCGCAGATGTATTCGGCGATCCAGACCGGCAGCAACGTCGGCATGCAGACGCTCGACCAGAACCTGACCGACCTGGTGCGGCGCAATGTGATCTCCGCCAACGCGGCCCGTTCCGCGGCAAAAATCCCGGAAAATTTCCCCGGCTAAGACCGGCACCAAGGACACAAGATGGAACGCGACCAAGCTTCAAAATTCATGTTCGACCTGCTGCGCCTGATGACCAGCAAGGGCGGCTCGGACCTGTTCATCACGGCCGGTTTTCCGCCCGCGATCAAGATCGACGGCAAAGTGACGCCGGTGTCGAACCAGGCGCTCACGCCGGCCCATACCTCGGACCTGGCCCGTTCGATCATGAACGACAAGCAGACCGCCGCGTTCGAGCTGACGCGCGAATCGAACTTCGCGATCAGCCCGGGCGACCTGGGGCGCTTTCGCGTCTCGGCCTTCGTGCAGATGAGCTGCGTGGGCATGGTGCTGCGCACGATCACCACCACCATCCCGAAACTCGAGGACCTCGAGCTGCCGCCCATCCTGTCCGAGGTGATCATGTCCAAGCGCGGCCTGGTCATCATGGTCGGCGCGACCGGCTCGGGCAAGTCGACCACGCTGGCGGCCATGGTCGGCTACCGCAACGAGAACAGCTACGGCCACATCATCACGATCGAAGACCCGGTCGAATATGTGCACCCGCACCGCAACTGCATCATCACCCAGCGCGAAGTCGGGGTCGACACCGACTCGTTCGAGGCGGCGCTCAAGAACTCGCTGCGCCAGGCGCCCGATGTGATCCAGATCGGCGAGATCCGCGACCGCGAAACCATGGAGCACGCCATCGCGTTCGCCGAGACCGGCCACCTGTGCCTGGCCACCCTGCACGCGAACAGCTCCAACCAGGCGCTCGACCGCATCATCAACTTCTTCCCCGAGGAGCGCCGCCAGCAGCTGCTGATGGACCTGTCGCTCAACCTCAAGGGACTGATCTCGCAGCGCCTGATTCCGCGCAAGGAGTCGAAGGGACGCTGCGTGGCGATCGAGATCATGCTCAATTCGCCGCTCATTTCGGACCTGATCTTCAAGGGCCAGGTGCACGAGATCAAGGAGATCATGAAGAAGTCGCGCGAACTGGGCATGCAGACCTTCGACCAGGCCCTGTTCGACCTGTTCGAGGCCGACAAGATCAGCTACGAAGACGCCTTGCGCAACGCCGACTCGGTCAACGACCTGCGCCTGACGATCAAGCTCAAGGGCAAGGACGCGAAGAACCGCGACCTGTCGGCCGGCACCGAACATCTGGGCATCGTCTGAGCAACAAGCAGCGCTGCCTTAGCACTGCTCCAATTCCTCCTGCGCGCGTGCGCGCTGCAGCGCGCGCCTGGCCGGCGCGATCTCGAGCGGACGCGCTCCACGGGGCGCCAGTCCGGCAC
>JBAQKU010000101.1:0-21249 GCA_049301315.1 Telluria sp. | reverse complement strand
CGCCGGTGGCGATGGTGAGCTTGCCGGCGCCGGCGCGCAGGGCGGCGGTGGCGGCCAGGATCACGGCGCCCGGCATTTCACGCGATCCGCCCAGCACCAGCACGTGGCCGCGCTGCTCCTTGTCGCCATCGGCGGGCGGCAGCGGCAGCGGCCAGTCGCGCAGCATGGCGGCGTCTATATTAGTGAAGGGCGATTGCAGCGCGCTCGAATTCATCGGGCCGGCGCGCCTACGCTTTCGGAGCAGCGGGCACATCTTTTTGCGCCGTGACGGACGTGCCGGCCGCTTCCAGGGGAGTGACGAAATTAGTCAGGCGCAACACCAGCTTGCCGTTCTTGCCTTGCGAGCGGTCGAAACTGTAGGACGTGACGGAGCAGTTGGGAACGTCCGCAATGCGGTCGAATTCGAGGATCTTCGATTCGTCGAGCCGCTCGAACAGGTAGCGCAAGCAATTGACGGTGACCTGATGGCCGACGATGAGCACACGTTCGCGGCAGTACTCGCGCGTGATGGTGTCGAGCACGCTGCGCAGGCGCAAGATGACGTCGCACCAGCTTTCGCCGCCGGGCGGGCGGAAGTAGAACTTGCCCACGTGCTGGCGCTGTTCGAACAGTTCCGGATATTTGTGGGCGATGCCGTGCGAGGTGAGGCGGTCGATGATGCCGAATTCCTTCTCGCGCAGGCGCTCGTCGGACTGCACCACCATGCCCGGGGAGGTGCCCATGCGGCCCAGGATGATGCGCGCGGTGTCGGTCGCGCGCACGTAGGGCGAGTGCAGCACCACGTTGGGCCGGGAGTGCGCCGGCATGGCGGCGAACCAGCCGGCCAGGTCGTGCGCCTGCTCGACGCCGAGGTCCGACAGCGGCACATCGACATCGCGCGTGGCGATATCGATGTGCAAGCCGGCGACCGCCTCGGCGGCATCGCGCGCCACGTTGCCGGCGCTTTGGCCATGCCTGACCAGCCAGATTTCCTGCGGCCACTTTTGTTCCATTATCGGTCCGTCGCTCGTGTTGACCCGCCGCCATGATGACGGATTAGGGCACGGCTCAGCGCACGATAGGCGTGCCTGTGGCCGCTGGACGGTTGAAATTGTGGCACTGCTCCAACGTTCGCGCATGCTGATGTTGAAAATAAGCGGGATAAGCGATTTACATCAAGATTCCCGGCAATAGCGCGCCGAAGCTGAGAATTGCTGGCGCAACGCTCACCTATAATTTCTCGTTTATAGATATTTTTTTACGCGCGCGCGGGAATCAGGCGCGCCGACAGGAGAAATTGCATTGAAGCCAACTGATACCGGACGGCCGGACCACTTTCACAAGGTCGTCAGCTGTCAATGGACATGCCCGGCCCACACCCCCGTCCCCGAATATATCCGCCTGACCGCCGAAGGCCGTTATGCCGATGCCTACATGATCAATTGGCAGGCGAACGTGTTCCCGGGCGTGCTCGGCCGTGTTTGCGACCGTCCCTGCGAGAGCGCCTGCAGGCGCATGCGGGTGGAAGACGGACAAAGCAAGGAGCCGGTGGCGATCTGCCGCCTGAAGCGCGTCGCGGCCGACAACAAGGGCGACATTCGCGCGCGCCTGCCTGAAGTCGCACCCGCCAACGGCAAGCGCATCGCCTGCATCGGCGCCGGCCCGGCGTCGCTGACCGTGGCGCGCGACCTGGCCCCGCTCGGTTACCGGGTTACCGTGTTCGACGGCGAAAACAAGGCCGGCGGCTTCATGCGCAGCCAGATTCCCAAGTTCCGCCTGCCTGACAGCGTGCTCGACGAAGAGACCGGCTATGTGCTCGAGCTCGGTGTGGAGTTCCGCGCCGGCGAGCGCATCGACAGCCTGAAGGCATTGCTCGGCCAGGGCTACGACGCCATCTTCGTCGGCAGCGGCGCGCCGCGCGGGCGCGACCTCGACATTCCCGGCCGCAAGGAAGCGGGCGCGCACATCCACCTCGGGATCGACTGGCTCGCTTCGGTGTCGTTCGGCCACGTCGACCGGATCGGACGCCGCGTGATCGTGCTCGGCGGCGGCAATACGGCAATGGATTGCTGCCGTTCCGCGCTGCGCCTCGGGGGCGAAGACGTCAAGGTCATCGTGCGCTCCGGGTTTGCGGAAATGAAGGCGAGCGCGTGGGAAAAGGAAGACGCGCAGCACGAAGGCATCAGCTTCATGAATTTCATGGTGCCCAAGGAGTTCACCCACGAAAACGGCAAGCTGACCGGCATGGTGTTCGAGCAGGTCAAGGCGCAGTACGACGCCAAGGGGCGGCGCAGCCTGGTGCCGTCGGGCGAGCCGGACCAGCATGTCGAATGCGACGAAGTGCTGGTCGCGGTCGGACAGGAAAACTCCTATCCCTGGATCGAGCGCGACATCGGCGTCGAGTTCAACCAATGGGGCATGCCGGTGGTCGACGAGGCCACCATGCAATCGACCCTGCCGAGCGTGTTCTTCGGCGGCGACGCCGCCTTCGGTCCCAAGAACATCATCTGGGCGGTGGCGCACGGCCACGAGGCCGCGGTCTCGATCGACCGCCTGTGCCACGGCGAAGACGTGGCGCTGCGTCCGGCGCCCACGGTGAGCATGGTCAGCCAGAAGATGGGCATCCATGACTGGAGCTTCGACAACGTGGTCTCGCTCGAGCACCGCCGCAAGGTGCCGCTGCTCGACACCAGCGACGCGCTCAAGAGCATCAAGGTCGAAGTGGAACTCGGGTTCAAGGCGCAGGCGGCGCTCAAGGAAGCGCAGCGCTGCCTCAATTGCGACGTGCAGACGGTATTTAGCGCTCCTCGCTGCATCGAATGCGACGCCTGCACCGACATCTGCCCGATGGACGCCATCACCTTCACCTACAACGGCGAGGAAGACGACCTGCGCCGCCGCCTGAAGGCGCCGGCCGAAAACCGCGCGCAGGACCTGTATGTGTCGAGCGAGCTTAAAACGGGCAGGGTCGCGGTCAAGGACGAAGATTTGTGCCTGCACTGCAGTTTGTGCGCCGAGCGTTGCCCGACGGGCGCCTGGGACATGCAGAAATTCCTGTTCAGCATGACCCATGCCGGACCGAAGTGCCGTGACCGCCAGATGGGCAAGGCACACAGTACAGCAACAATTCAGGAAATCGCATCATGATCAAGAAGCTCAAGGCCACCAACGACTTCGTCGTCAAATTCGCCAACATCAACGGCTCCGGGTCCGCCTCCGCCAACGAACTGTTTGCCCGCGCCATCATGCGCATGGGCGTGCCGGTCAGTCCGCGCAACATCTTCCCGTCCAACATCCAGGGCATGCCCACCTGGTACGAAGTGCGCGTATCCGAGGCCGGCTACCTGGGACGGCGCGGCGGCTGCGACATGATGGTAGCGCTCAATCCGCAGACCTTCGACGCCGACGTCAGGGAAGTCGAAGCGGGCGGCTATCTGTTCTACGACTGCACCCGCGTCATTCCCGTCGCCAGCCTGCGCGACGACATCAACGTGATCGGCATCCCGCTCACGCAGATCTGCAACGAAGCCTACACCGATGCGCGCGAGCGCCAGCTTTTCAAGAACATCATCTACGTCGGCGCGCTCGCGGCCCTGCTCGAGCTGGACCATGCGGAAATCGAAAAGCTGTTCAGCGAGCAGTACCGGGACAAGGAAAAGCTGCTCGCTTCGAATGTCAAGGCGCTGCACATGGGACGCGACTACGCGCTGGCCCACCTCGATTGCGCCGGCATGGGCTTGAAGGTCAAGCGCGCCAACAAGGTCGGCGACAGCATCTTCATCGACGGCAACCAGGCGGCGGGCCTGGGCTGCGTGTACGGCGGCGCCTCGGTGTGCGCCTGGTATCCGATCACGCCATCGACCTCGGTTGCCGAGTCGTTCCAGAAATACTGCGCCAAATTCCGTACCGACCCCGACACCGGCAAGCGCAACTACGCGATCGTGCAGGCCGAAGACGAACTGGCCTCGATCGGCATGGTGATCGGCGCATCGTGGAACGGCGCGCGCGCCTTCACCGCCACCTCCGGTCCCGGCGTGTCGCTGATGACCGAATTCCTGGGCCTTGCCTACTTCGCCGAAATTCCGGTCACGCTGATCAACGTGCAGCGCGGCGGCCCGTCGACCGGCATGCCATCGCGCACCCAGCAGTCCGACCTCATTTCGTGCGCCTACGCCTCCAATGGCGACACCAAGCATGTCCTGCTGTTCCCGCAAGATCCGAAGGAAAGCTTCGATTTCTCGGCCGCCGCGCTCGACCTGGCCGACCGCCTGCAGACCCCGGTGTTCGTGATGCTCGACCTCGACATCGGCATGAACGCGCGCATGTGCGCACCGTTCGAGTGGGACGACAGCAAGCGCATGGACCGCGGCAAGGTCATGACGTGCGAGGAACTCGAAGCCGGCAAGGAGTTCGGCCGCTATCTCGATGTCGACGGCGACGGCATCACTTACCGCACCTATCCCGGCACCCATCCGACCAAAGGCGCTTTCTTCACGCGCGGCACCACCAAGGACCACTACGCGCGCTACAGCGAGGAAGGGCCGGTTTATATCGACAACATGGAACGCCTGTCGCGCAAATTCGAGACCGCCAAGGAGCTGGTGCCCAAGCCGCTCGAACGGCGCGCCTCGAAGCCGACCAAGTGCGGCGTGATCCACTTCGGCTCCACCAGCCCGTCCATGAACGAGGCGCTCGATGCGCTCGAAACGCAAGGCATGTATGTCGATGCGTTGCGGGTGCGCGCGTTCCCGTTCCATTCAAGCGTGGTCGACTTCATCGAGGCGCACGACCATGTGTTCGTCGTCGAGCAGAACCGCGATGCGCAGCTGCGCACCATGCTGATCACCGAATGCGGCCTCGACTCGGCGCAACTGACGCCGGTGCTGCACTACGACGGCACCCCGATCACCGCGCGCTTCATCACCAACGCAATCGCCTCCCGACTGGCGCTGTTTAATGTCTCTTCGCTCAAGAAGGTGGCGCAATGACCTATATCGCTAAACCAAAGCTGCATCACCCGGCACTGCGCACCAACAAGATCGGCTACACCCGGCGCGACTACGAAGGCGCGATCTCGACCCTGTGCGCCGGCTGCGGACACGACTCGATCTCGGCCGCGATCGTGCAGGCCTGCTTCAACCTCGACATCGAGCCGCACAAGGTGGCCAAGCTGTCGGGCATCGGCTGTTCGAGCAAGGCGCCAACCTACTTCCTGGGCGGCTCGCACGGCTTCAACACCGTGCACGGGCGCATGCCCTCGGTGCTCACCGGGGCCAACCTGGCCAACCGCGAGCTGACCTACCTGGGCGTGTCGGGCGACGGCGATTCCGCTTCGATCGGCCTCGGCCAGTTCGCGCACAGCATGCGGCGCGGCGTGAACATGACGTACATCGTGATGAACAACGGCGTCTACGGACTGACCAAGGGACAGTTCTCGGCGACCGCCGACCAGGGTTCGAAATCGAAGAAAGGCGTGGCCAACTCGGACGCCCCGGTCGACCTGGTGGCGCTGGCGCTGCAACTGGGCGCGACCTTCGTGGCGCGCAGCTTTTCGGGCGACAAGACGCAACTGATACCGCTGATCGAAGCCGCGCTCAGGCACAAGGGCGCCGCCTTCATCGACGTGCTCTCGCCCTGCGTGACCTTCAACAACCACAGCGGATCGACCAAGAGCTACGACTACGTGCGCGAGCACAACGAAGCGGTCAACCGCATCGACTTCTTCGTTCCCGGCGAGGAAATCACGACCGAGTACGCGCCCGGCACGCTGCAGGAAGTGACCCAGCACGACGGCTCGGTGCTGCGCTTGCGCAAGCTGAACGAGGATTACGATGCGCACGACCGGGTGGCCGCGATGAACCACCTGCAAAAACATCACGCGCTGGGCGAAATCGTGACCGGACTGCTGTTTGTCGATTCCGATCCCACCGATCTGCATGCCCACATCAATACGGTCGATACCCCGCTCAACAAACTGGGCGAGCGGGCCCTGTGCCCCGGCGCGGCCGCGCTGCAAAAAATCAACGCTTCCCTGCGTTAGTGCTGACAGGATTGCCTTATGCAAAAGACCAAGATACTGCTCGACGAATCCGAGATTCCGACCCACTGGTACAACGTCGTCGCCGACATGCCGAATCCACCTGCGCCCCCGCTGGGGCCGGACGGCAAGCCGGTCGCACTCGATGCGCTGGCGGCGATTTTCCCAATGAGCCTGCTGGAACAGGAAATGTCGGCGCAGCGCTGGATCGAGATTCCCGAAAAGGTACGCGAGATCTACCAGATGTGGCGCCCGACGCCGCTGTTCCGGGCCCACCGCCTGGAAGCCGCGCTCGGCACGCCGTGCAAGATCTATTACAAATACGAAGGCGTCTCGCCCGCCGGTTCGCACAAGGTCAACACCTCGGTCGCCCAGGCTTACTACAACGCCGAAGCCGGCATCAAGCGTATCGCCACTGAAACCGGGGCAGGGCAATGGGGCAGTTCGATGGCCCTGGCAGGGCAGATGTTCGGGCTCGAAGTGCGCGTCTACATGGTGAACGTCAGTTATCACCAGAAGCCGTATCGGCGCTCGATGATGCAGACCTGGGGCGCGGAAGTATTTGCCAGCCCGTCGGAGCACACCAACGTCGGACGCGCCGCCCGGGCGGAAAATCCCGACAATCCCGGTTCGCTGGGGCTGGCCATTTCGGAAGCGGTGGAAGACGCCGCCTCGCGCGCCGACACCAACTACGCGCTCGGATCGGTGCTCAACCACGTGCTGCTGCACCAGACCGTGATCGGCTTGGAAGCGAAAAAGCAGTTCGCCATCGCAGGCGACTATCCCGACATGATCTTCGCCCCCTGCGGCGGCGGCTCCAACTTCGGCGGGGTGGCATTCCCGTTCCTGGCCGACAAAGCGGCGGGCAAGAACGTGCGCCTGGTCGCGGTCGAACCGACCTCCTGCCCGACGCTCACGCGCGGCCACTACGCCTACGACTACGGCGACACCGCCAAGCTCACGCCGATGACGCTGATGTACACGCTCGGCCACGATTTCATGCCGCCCAGCATTCACGCCGGCGGCTTGCGCTATCACGGCGACTCGGCGCTGGTATCGCAGCTCTATCACGAAAAGCTGCTCGAAGCGGTCGCGGTGCCGCAGCTTGCCACCTTCGAAGCCGGGGTACGCTTCGCGCGCGCGGAAGGGATCATTCCGGCGCCGGAATCGAGCCATGCGATCGCCGCCTGCATCGACGAAGCGCTGCGCTGCAAGGAAAGCGGCGAAGCGAAAACGCTGTTCATCAACCTGTCGGGGCACGGCCATTTCGACATGGGCGCGTACGACAGCTATTTCAGCGGCAAGCTTGAGGACTACATCTATCCCGAGGAAGCCATCCAGGCGGCGCTGGCGCGCCTGCCGAAAGTGGGCTGATCCGATAGTTCCAAGGGGCCTGCTGGCACAAAGTTACGGCCTTCACGGGAGGTAACGCATGGCAAAAGCAGGCCTTGTTCGTCCCGTTGCCGCAGTACTCAGGCAGATCCTGCCGGTGACGCCACGCCGGCTCGGCCTGCTCAATACACAGCCGCGACTTCCACCCTCGAGCGCGACGAGCTCGAACGCATCGCCGTGCCCACGCCCGTGATCAGCATGCGCGACGACCTGTTCGACATCTCCGCCATCGCAGCATTCCTGAAGTAAGCCACGCGCCGCAAGCGCATTCACCGGTTTGGCAGGGCAAGGGCCTCCTTGCGCCGTCCTCACGCCGCCTTCATCCGATACGATAAAAAAATATGACACAAAATAATTGACATAGGTCAAGATATGAGTATCATGTCATAAATTCAGTAACGAATAACGTGACAATTTTCCAAACCACTTGAAGGAGGCGCAGCATGAATCACAATGAAAAAATCGCACATCTGATGGACTACCCGCCAGCGACGGAACAGCCGAACGTGTACCCGCTGTCCTGGCATCGCGAGACGGCGAAGCTGGAAGAAGTCTGGAATTCCTCGCTGCGCGAAGCCTGGGATCCCCAGTCGCTTCCATGGGACACCTTCGATGTGAGTAGTTACAGCTGGGAAGAGCGCGAAGCGATCGCCTACTGGTGGACCCTGCTGTCGGTGTTCGACGCCTCCGCGCCGCCGGTCTTTGCGGAAGCCTTCATCAAGACCTATGAAGTGCACGAGGAAGACGCGGTGCGGCGCTGCTTCTTCTCGGTCACGCGCGACGAGCAGAACCACGAACAGATGTGCGGCCTGGCGATCACCAAGCTGCTCGAGCATCCCGACGCGCTGACCTACGAGCCGAAGACGGAACTGGGCAAGCAGCTCAAGCGTAATACGGCCTGGCTGTATTACAACGGCGGGCGTTACTGGACCGGCTACAAGGCAGCCGTGCCGAAGTACAGCCTGGCAGTACTGTTCAGCTCATTCCTGATGGGCGAGATTGCCGCCGCCACCATCTTCCACCAGATGGCCGCCGGATGCAGCGAGCCGGTGTTCAAGGAAGGCTTCCGCAACATCGGTCGCGACGAAGGCCGCCACATGGCGATCTGCCTGGCGCTGATGGAGCGCGACTATCCGAAGATGAAGATCGAAGACCGCGCGATCATCACCAAGCAGGTGCGGGCAGGCTACCTGTTCCTGTCGGCCGTGCTGTTCGAACCGCCTGCCGATTTCTGGGACCTGCCGGCCGACTTCATCGAAGTGCAGCGCAAGGCCGAAGCGGTGGCGCGCGGCGCCGGCTTCCATATTCCCGAGTACGAGCAGAAGAAGGAAAACTGGAAGGGCGCGATGCTCAACCTGAAGGGCGTGCTCGACAAGTACGACATCCCGTTCCCGGCCATTCCGGAAGTCGGCATCTCCGGCGAGGAAGTGACCGACATCGACATGCGCGACATCATTCCGGTGTTCTGATCCCGACCGCGCGCAGGCCGGCGCCTGCGCGCAGTTTCCGTGAGACGTAATTGATATATGCAAAGGACGACAAGTGAGCCGAATCAAGCTGGAACCGTCGGGCCATGAGATTGCCTGTGAACCCGGGGACACCGTTCTCACGGCAGTAGAGCGCGCAGGGTACGCGCTACCGAATAACTGCCGCGCGGGCGCTTGCGGCGAATGCAAGGTGAAGGTGGTGCGGGGCGAGTTCGACCAGGGCATCGTGCTGGACATGGCCCTGTCGCCAGAGGAGCGCGCACAAGGGTACGGCCTGATGTGCATGGCCAAGCCCTTGTCCGATGAACTGGTGATCGAATGGGGCACCGACGACGCCAAACCCAAGCTGTTCCCCCCGCGCGAGAACATGCTGCATGTGGTCACCGACAAGATCGCGCGCACGCCGCGCATTACCGAATTTCATTTGCGCCCGCTGGGTAACGCGGTGCGCTACTGGCCGGGCCAGTATGTCACCCTGGGCGATGCCGAGGCGGGCGCACCCAAGCGCTGCTACTCGATCGCCGGGGCGCCCCGGCCGGACGGCGAAATCGTGCTGCACGTGACGCGCGATGAAAACGGCGCAACCAGCCGCTGGCTGCATGATCAGGTGCAGCTCGGCCAGACGGTGAAACTGTCCGGCGCCTATGGCACCTTCATCGGCGACCCATCGGTCGAAACGCCGGTACTGTGCCTGGCTGCCGGTTCCGGACTGGCGCCGATCCTGTCGCTGCTGGAGGCGGCGCTGCGGCGCGGCTTCAAGCAGCCGGTGCGGCTGATGTTCTCGGCACGCAGCGCCGAAGACATTTACGACCAGGGCTTGATGACCTACCTGCAGGCGAAGAACCGCCGCTTCAAGTTCATGCCGACGCTGACGCGTGAAAAGCGCGACGGCATGCTGAGCGGGCGGATCCCCGATATCTTGTCGACCCAGTTCCCCGATCTTTCCGGCCACAGCGTGTTCATCGCCGGTACGCCCGACTTCGTCGAGAGCTGCAAGGCGGCGGCCAAGCGGCTCGGGGCGAAGGACGAGATGATTCATACGGAAGGGTACTTCCAGCAACAGCAGAGCGAAACGGCCTGTTCTCAGTAAAAGCTTTTAATCTGCTCGATGGTCATGGGCTCGGCCGTGTCGCCATGCACAAGTATCTGCAAGGCGATGCGGTCGAAATCTTCCTTGCGAAGATTTTTTCTTGCATCCTGCATTTGCATGCCGCCAAACATCAGACTCGCCGCCCCCAAGCCCTGGCCAGGTTTTTTGGAATTGGACGCGCCCAGCGCTTTCGCAACCCGGGCGAGCGGATCCGCCGATCCGGGATAGCCGTCCGGCCCGCACTCGTCAGCGCCGGCATTCGCATCCCAACGCGGCCCAAAATGATAGACCGCCGCGAACATGATCTTCGCTTTGGTGGAGTCGACGCCGGAAGCCAGCATGGCCGTGTAAAACGCCAGGTGCACTTCCTCCCAGTGGCGAATTCTGCGCACGCAGGCCACGTCGTGAATGACAGAGGCGTTCCGATACATTCCCTCGAACGGCCCGCCGATCGCCGACCATACGATCCTCGGTATGGAAGCGCCATCGATTACCGATCCGCCAGGCGCGTCCCACCTCTGTCCGTGTGGATCGATGTATTCGAACGACTCCGTCAAGATCATGTTGCGGCCATCCATCGCCCATCTGGCGGCCACCTCGCCAACGAAATAGCCAAACTCTCCGGACTGAGCGCAGTGCGGCGCACCGGAGGATGCGGGCAGGGCATGCGTCATACCGGCGTGTTGCACACTCATAGCTTCTCTCCTTTTTCATCGACCGCGTCGATGATATAGGAGGCCAGTTTCCGATGACGGACAGGTCCACCATATGGATTTTTTTCTAGGGTATGGATGGGCCGCCTGCCCGTTCTTTCAGCCGGCGCAACTGGGCGGCTTGATAAGCGCCGAAGACATCGTTGAACAGGCAGCGGATCAGGGGATCGTCGACCATGTCCGCCGATTCGATTTCCTTTTCGGTCTCAGCGTCGAAAACCGCATCGTTAATTCGCATATACATCGAGGTGAGGGACTCGCCCAGCTCAAGTGCGGCATACAGTTTCGAAACAGGGACCTCGGTGGTCCAGGACAGCGGCCCTTCGTCGTTGCCAACGCGTTCCATGCGCTCGCCTTCGAGCCGATAGCGGAAATGCGTGGCCGATCCGGTATGGTCGTAGACGGACAATTGCCAAACGCGCGTTTTCTCGAAAAAACTATCCGGTGCGAGTTCCATTTCCCCGTATTTTGCAAGCAAGCCTGAACGACAGTAGTCGATTACCCTGTCGCTCTGCCGCGCCGTGAGCGGCGGGAAATGGCGCGCAATATCGGCAGTGCGCGGCGCCTCTGCATCCGGGTCGTATCGATAATCGACATCCTGCTCACCGACCGGCACGACCCACGCCAGCGAGGGCGATGCCTGGAGTGATGTATCGTCCAGCACCACGGATACGGACGGATTCAGCCGGATTACCTGCGTACCTGGCAGTGCCGCTTCCACCTCTTCCTGAAACTGCCGATAGCTAATCGGGAAAAATGCGTGGTTGTACCAAGACCACGGCTCCTGAAGGAACTGGCAGGAGCTCGGCACCACATATCTCGGGTTCAAGATCCTGAGCTGACCGATCCATTCATCCGGCAAAGGCACGGGGGCAGGCTCGGCCCTGGACGGCGACAGCACGTCCATTTCGCGCATCGTTTGAAACGGCCACAGCACCATGTCCCACGGGGCCTGCAGCGCAAGCTCGGTGAGCGCGTCGGGATCGATCCACGCGTCGACGACATTCAATACGTTGAGACCGGCGGCCCTGATCTGAAACATCGAATCCACGTCTGAATCCAATGCCTCTCTCGGGAAGATGTCGAACGGCCCGACGCTGACCCGCGTATTGATGTGCAGTTGGTGGACGTTAACGAACCCCAACTCCCTGACCATCGAGAACAGTTCGTCGAACAAGCAGTAGATATGGATCGGCGTCGCGCGATCGAGCAAGTCGAGGCTTTCAAGCGAGCAGTGATCGTCGTGGAAATGAGAGATGAAAACAGCATCGAATCTCACATTCCTGATCTGCTCGCGATCGAACCGGACATCCGGGAAAGCGTGGCAATTGCGGCTGAAGGGATTTTCGAAAATCGGATCGAAGGCGATCCGCGTGCCGTTGCACTCGAACACATAACCCGCGTGAAGTATCCTGGATATTTTCAGAGTCATGTGTGCAGCAATACGCCGGGTTCAACGATGACGCACGGCAGGACCGGCGCCGGTGTCAGCGATAAAACGCTTCGACCTTGCCTTTCAACTTGATCAACATGGGCTTGCCCTTGCGATCCACGCTCTTGCCAGCAGCGACCTTGACCCAGCCCTCGCTGACGCAATATTCCTCGACGTCCGAACGTTCCTTGTCATTTAATTTGATGCCGATGTCGTGCTCGAAGACGGCAGCGACGTGGTAAGGACTGCGCGGGTCGACGGACAGGCGGTCAGGCAAAGGGGGGAGTGTGGTGGTATCGTTCATGGGCGACAATTATCCACCAGAACCCCGATCCGTACAACCTCGCCTTTACGGCGCGCCCGGGGCGCGGATCAACTTTCGCTACTGGACTTTCAATTGATTGAATGAAAAACCGATCTGCTCGACGGCCTGCGCCGCGCTGTCCAGACTGTGGAAGACGCGCGTACCGAGCGTTTGCACCTCAAGCAGCATCCCCGCGTCTCCCTTTGCGCCACTCAGGCGAACCGTCCACTCGGACGCACTCATCGGCACCCGGATAATCACCGCGCCGCTCAGGCGCCCCAACGAGAAATCGCGCTTGGCCTGGTCCATCGTCCGATTGCATTCAATCATGCTGCTTCCTGAAAACTGCGTGGCGAAAAAAAGCCGGCACCAGCCAAGCCATGTCAACAAACGACGGTCCGTTCTGCGTCGATTGTACCCGGTCACGCAGCGGTCGGCGACCTGCGCGCTGCGCAAGCCCAACCGCAACGAATTTTCTTGTTTAAGTCAATCTAACATGCAACGATGTTGCTCATCTTCGGCATGAAGTACTTCTCGGCCATCCAGCAGGCAAAGGCTCGCCTGGAGAAGATCCTGAGCGAAGTTGAGTAGCTGCCGGGCATAGCCCGTTCAACGAGCTTTAACGCTGTACACCGGTTCAATCAACCCTCGAAAGGAATGAATGCCATGTCAGACGTCACCACTTTCCGGCTCTACCTGCTAAGGGCCATGTACCTGTTAATCTCGGTCGGCTTGGGCTTGGTCATTTGGCCCGCGATCATTTCGCCGCCGTCGCTTGTCGCCAACGCCAGCACAGTTGTGCGAGCGTTGCTTGGAGCGCTCGCATTGGTCTCATTGCTCGGGTTGCGCTATCCGCTTCAGATGCTGCCCTTGCTCATATTCGAGCTGCTCTGGAAGGTTATCTGGATCGTGGCGTTCGCTTTGCCAATGTGGGCCGGACCAGGCTTGGATGCTTACGCGAGCGAGACACTGTTTGCATGCGGCATGGGCGTGGTCCTGGTTCCACTGGTCCTGCCCTGGGGCTTCGTATTCCGGCAATACGTTCTGGCTCCATCGACGCGGTGGTCAACGCGCGGTGACGCAGCGCTCGCAAGCCGCTCCACCTGACCATCTTTCAATCGGTTGTGCAACGTCGCGGCCGTCAAGCTGGATCGGTCAAGGGTAGGGGACTCCAGGACCTCAGGTTCCCGCGGTCCCTTGCCTGGAAATCTGCTTGCGCAGCCGCTCCTCTCGCCTTCGATTGAGATAACGCCACCAAGTTTATCGAGTTCGAAACGGGACTCGGACGGCGCTGGATGGAGGCGTTCCCGATACCCTCCGACGACGTAATGGATCCGTGCGCCGTCACGTGCCAGCGCGTATATCCAAAGGTGACTACGCCATTTCGCAGTATTAGCGTACTCCATACATTTGATGCGCACGTGGTCGGGTAGCGGATCGAATTTCACCGTGGCTGGGTCGTACCGCAGGCCAAGCACGGGCTCCTGCATTACCGGAGGCGGCGCTTCTGCAGCGGTGGCAGGGGCACAGAGCCTCAGCGCCAGCCAACCAATAGCGAGAAGACGATTAACGCCGATAAACGACATAGCCTGGCCTTTCTTTTCGATAGCCTGGTCCGCCCCAGTTCGGCAGTCTGATTCTGCAATTCATCCTGCCGATTCTACATCTCATCGCCGGGAATGTACTCTTGCCAGTGATTCAGATATTGTGTCGCTCCCAGTGTCAGTTTCGAAACGCATTGCCCCTACCAGTCGTGCAGCCTGTCTTGTTGGCATGATTTTTTTAAGGTCGTTGAGTACATTGGCTTGGCCACACCGAACCTACTGCAAAATCGGGCCCCGTATGCTGACCACTAAACTACTTAAATTCTTGCCCGGAAAGACAAAATGCGAACTCTATTGAAGATTGGAAAATACTTATCTATTTTCGTTCTCGCCTTTCTCGCGCTTGCCATTGTTGCACTACTTTCTCTCCGCACGTACTCGCAACATTCGAACGCGAAGGCATATGTCATCGACACTCCCAAGGGCATAAACGAGAGCGGTTATGTCAGGATCGGCGGGATCGAACAGTGGGTTCAGATTCGCGGACAAGACCGCGACAATCCTGTACTGCTCGTCCTTCACGGCGGACCTGGTGGCACGTTGAGGCATGTCACGAAACTATTCATTCCATGGGAGAAGGATTTCACCATCGTTCAATGGGATCAGCGCGGCGCCGGAAAAACCCTGACGTCAACCGGCGCATCGATCGCCGAGACCATGTCGGTCGATCGGATGACCAAGGACGGGATCGAAGTCGCCGAACACTTGCGAGCCCGTCTTCACAAAGACAAGATCACTATCCTTGGCCATTCGTGGGGTTCCATTCTAGGGATTAACATGGCAAAGCGAAGGCCCGACTTGTTCTACGCCTTTGTGGGAACCGGCCAAGTTGCCAATATGCCGCGAAGCATGGGAATGAATTATGCCAATCTTCTGGCACAGGCACAGGCTGCAAAAGATCAAGAAACCACGCGAGCGCTTTCGGAAATCGGACCGCCCCCCTTTGAAAACCGCCACGAACTTGAGGTGTTCTTTGGCAGTATTGACAGGTATCCGCCAGCATCCGATCGCGTCGCTATGGACGCGATCAAATCCACGCTGATGTCCCCGCCCCCGGGATATTCATTGCGTGATGTATTCGACGGGTTCCGAGGCTTCATGGTAGTCCCGTCCGTGCGTATATATAACGAGATGCTGGGCACGCAGTTGGCATCCTTGGGGCCAGACTTTGAAATTCCCGTCTTCTTCATTCATGGAACCGAAGACAATTTGACGCAAGTCTCTCTGGCTAAAGAATATTTCGAAACAATCAAGGCTCCCCATAAAGAAATGGTGCTTCTTGAAGGTGGCGGGCACTTCGCTTTCCTGAGTTTGTCCGACAGGTTCCTAAAGGATTTGGTCGCCCGCGTTCGTCCATACGCGACGAAATCGACTTCGCCGTAAGTGCCAAGCGGGAGGGGCGGCGCTCGGAGTAGTTTTACCCGAAAATATTCCCCACGTTTGGGGAATATTTTTCATATAGGACGCAAAAAAGGCTTTCGCGCCGAAGCGGGAAAGCCTGATCTGTACTGCTGTATTCGTGGTAGGCCGTGCGGGATTCGAACCTGCGACCAACGGATTAAAAGTCCGCTGCTCTACCAGCTGAGCTAACGACCCCGAAAGAAGCAAGATTATAGGGGGCGGGAGCGATCCTGTCAAATGTCCGTCCGCATATATTTTTGGAAAGCCGCTTATCTCAGCGATGCCAGCCGGTCCTTGGCCGCCTGGCCTGCGGTCGAGTCCGGAAATTTCGCAACCAGCGCCTGCAGCGCTTTCTTGGCGTTCTTCTTGTCCTTCAACTCGGCGTAGCTGCTGGCGATGTTGAGCATCGCGTCCGGCGCCTTGGCGCTGTCGCGGTAGGTCGTGGCGACAATCTCCTGCGCGGCGATCGCGTTCTTGTAGTCGCGCTGCGCGTAGTAGGCGTTGCCCAGCCAGTACTGCGCATTGGCGGCGTAGGCCGACTCGGGATGGCGCCGCACGAACTCGCTCAGCGAGGACGCGGCGCCCTTGTAATCGCCGGCCTTGAACAGCAGCAGCGCGGCTTCGTAATCTTGTTGCTCGGATGGCGCAACCGCGGCTTGCTGGCCGTCGATCGTCACCTGGCGCGGCTCGAGCTTGCGCATGCGCGCGTCGAGGTCGGTGTACAGGTCTTTCTGGTGCTTCTGTGCGTTCGCCACTTCGTTGGCCAGCACTTCAAGCTGGCCGCGCAGCCGGGCGATTTCCTGCATGGTCTGCTCGTGCTGGTTGACCAGGTCGATCGCGGCGCTCTTGTCGGCCTTGGTGTCGACGCGTGCATTGAGTTCGCGCGCCACGTTGTCGACCTTGGCGCGCAGGTCGAGAATGGCCTTGCGCGCTTCATCGTCGTCGAGCAGGCCGGCGCTGGCGTGCAGCGGCAGGCAGGAGGCGAGCGCGAGGCAGGCGGCGGCCAGGCGGGACTTGGAGAATGTAATCATGGTCGGTACTCTTTCAAAACCTGTCGCGGGCATGTGCGGCAATAAATAAACGGGGCGGGTGCAGTCTGCACTGCATCCCACCCCGTTGTCAATCCGCCGGCACAGGCCGGCGGGCGATTGCATGATGTCAGCCGTGCTGCCGTCATGCTGGCGCCAGAAATTAATAGACGATGTCTGCGCGGCGGTTTTCTGCCCATGCTTCTTCGCTGCTGCCGGTTGCCTTTGGCTTTTCTTCGCCCAGCGATACCGCTTCCAGCTGGCCGTCGGCCACGCCCAGCGTGGTCATCGACTTGCGCACCGCTTCTGCGCGCTTCTGGCCCAGCGCCAGGTTGTACTCGGTGCCGCCGCGCTCGTCGGTGTTGCCTTGAATCAGAACCTTGCGCGTCTTGTTCTTGTTCAGGTAGGCCGAATGGTTTTCGACTACTGCCTTGCCGTCTGCGCGTACTGCGTAGCTGTCGAAATCGAAGTAGACGCTGCGCTTGGCCAGCACGCCTTTTGGATCGTTCAGCGGATCGACCGAGCCGGTTTCGACCGGACGCACGTCACGTGGGTCGGCAGCCGTTGCCACCGGTGCGGCGGTTTTTTCGACAACTGGGGTATCGTTCAGCTTGACTGGCGAGCTGCATGCTGTGAGCAGGGCGGCGCCCGATGCGATGAAGGCGAGACGTTTAATGTTCATTTGGTTCTTCTCCTGGTCGTTGTAAAAAAATTACTTCATGAAGGGGCCCCAATTGGGCTCCCGAATGTTTCCTGCCTGGGTTGTTAAACGCTGCTTGACGCGGCCATCGACCGATACCACAGCGAGTGCGGTACGGCCTCCGCCCTTGGTCGCATACATGATGTATTTGCCGTTCGGGGAAAAACTCGGTTCGGTGGCCGCATCGGCCAGGCGCTGCTCCTGGCCGCTGGCCAGGTCCATCGCGTATAGGGAGTAGCCGCCGTCGCGCTGCGAAATCCAGGCCAGCGTCTTGCCGTCCGAGGAAACACGCGGGCTGATGTTGTAGTTGCCCTTGAAGGTCACGCGGGTCGCGTTGCCGCCGCTCGCGCTCATCTTGTAGATTTGCGGTCCGCCGCTGCGGTCGCTGGTGAAGTAGATGCTCTGGCCGTCGGCCGAGTATTGCGGCTCGGTGTCGATGCCGCTGCTGTTGGACAGGCGCCGCAGGCCGCCGCCGTCCGCGTTCACGCCGTACACCTGGGTGTTGCCGTCCTTCGACAGCGCCACCGCCAGCTTGCTGCCGTCCGGCGCCCAGGAGGGCGCCGAGTTGCTGCCTTTTTGATTGACCACGATCTTGCGCCCGCCCGTCACCAGGTCTTGCACATAGATCACCGGCTTGCGCTTTTCGAACGATACGTAGGCCACCTTGGTGCCGTCGGGCGACCAGGACGGCGAGATGATCGGCTCGTTCGAGCGCACTGCCACCTGCACGCTTTCGCCGTCGGCGTCGGCCACTTCCAGGCGGTAGTCGTGCGCTGCGCGGTTCTCGTTGACATAGGCGATGCGGGTGGCGAATGCGCCGCGCGTGCCGGTCAGCTTCTCGTAGATGTCGTCGGCGATCTTGTGCGCCGTCAGGCGCGTATATTTCGCGAGCGCCGATTGCCCGAGCGAGGACAGCTGGCCCGACTTGATCGTGTCGAGCAGCTTGTAGCGCACGTCGAAGCGGCCGTCCGCCAGGCGCTGCACGCTGCCCACCACCAGCGCGTCGGCGCCGCGCGCCTTCCATTGGCCCAGATCGACATTGGCCGTCTCGGCGATCGCAACGCCGGCGTCGATGACCTTGAATACGCCGCTGCGCTCGAGGTCGGCCTTGATGATGGCCGAGATCTGCGCCGGCGCGACCGATTCGTCGGCAAACGCGGCCACTGCGATCGGGATCTGGTTGCTGCCCACGCCGGCGATCTCGACGCGCAGCTGTGCGTTCGCTGCGGCTCCCGCCAGCAGCGTCACACTGAAAATGAGGTAGTTAAATTTTTTCATGGTCTCGTATTGTTTGCAAAGTCCGTGGCGCTCATGCCTTAATCGAGGTCTTTCATCGAGAAGGCAATTTCCAGCGAGCGCTCTACCGTACCATCTTTCTTCTTGGGCAGCGGCGACGACTTGATGATGCCTTTCTCAACTGCCTCGTCAAATCCCGGAACACCGCTACTCTTGATCATCTTCACCGAAATGATTTCGCCCGTAGGCAATTCCTCGATCCTGAACACGGCGCGCGGATTGCCCGGCAAATCGGTATTGCCCAGGTACGAGGTCGTGCTCTTGATCTTGCTTGTAATGCTGGCCAGGTAGCCGTTGTCGCGCCGTGGCGCGCTCGCCTTCTGGGCGGTGCCGATGTTGCCTACCGCGTTCAACATACTGTTCATTTGCTCTTTGCGCATATTTTCGAGCGCCTTCTGCTCGGCCGCTTCCTTTTTCGCCCTGGCCTTTTTCTCGGCTGCCTTCTTCTCGTCGAGCTTCTTCTCTTCGAGCTTCTTCTCGGCCAGTTCGCGCGCTTTTTCCCTGTCCTTTTCTTCAGCCAGTTTCTTCTCTTCCTGCTTCTTCTCTTCCTGCTGCCTGAGCTTTTCGGCCTTCAGCTTTTCGGCCTTGAGCTTGGCGCGCTCGAGCGCGATGTCAGGCGGCTTGGGCGGACTCGGCTCTTCCACCTTCGGCTGGCTCACCTTGGGCGCGGGCGGCGGCGGCTCGGGCGCCGGTTCCGGCGCGGCCACCGGCGTAGGTGGCGGGGGCGCCGCGCTCTGCACCTTCATGTCCCAGATTTCCGCTTCCACCGCCACCGGCTCGGTGTTCTGCCAGCTCACGCCAGCCCACAAGAACAGCAGCAGGCCGACGTGCACCACCGCGGCCAGCGTGATCGACGGCCAGCGGCTCGGTTCTGGCGGCACCCGGTAGGGTACGCCGCCGGCTGCAGCAGGATTCATCGTTTGCACTCGTGTTTCTTCACTTGGTCGCCAGCCCCACCCGGTTGATGCCCATCTTGCGCGCTTCCGAAATGAGCTGGATCACCTCGTCGTACTTGCTTTCCTTGTCGCCGGCGATCATCACCGGATACTCGGGATGCTCGTCATGGATGCTGGCCAGGCGGCGCAGCAGCGCGCCGCGGTTGGGCATGTCCTGCGGCGGGCGTGCGTTCTTGCCGTTCACGCCGATGCTCAGGCTCGCGTTCGGCTTGATCACGATCTGGATGTAGTCGTCCGGCGGCAGCGCCGATTTCTCGGCGCTCGGCAGGTTGATCACGCTCGGGCTGTTGGCCGGCGGCACCACCATGAAAATAATGAGCAGCACCAGCATCACGTCAATGTAGGGAACCACATTGATCTCGGACTTGAACTTGCGTCCGCGTCCGCCGCGCAAGCTGCTGGAAAATGATGCCATGTCGTGTCTTCTTGCCTTCGGTTAGCGGGACTGACGCTGCAGGATGTTCGAGAACTCTTCGACGAAGCTCTCGAAACGGATCGCAAGGCGGTCAATGTCGTGCGTGAAACGGTTGTAGGCAACCACGGCCGGGATGGCGGCGAACAGGCCGATGGCGGTCGCGATCAGCGCTTCGGCAATGCCGGGCGCGACGGCGGCCAGGGTGGCCTGCTGCACGTTGGCCAGCCCGCGGAAGGCGTTCATGATGCCCCACACCGTGCCCAGCAGGCCGACGTAGGGCGACACCGAGCCGACCGAGGCCAGAAAGTTCAGGTGCGAATCGAGGGCGTCGAGCTCGCGCTGGAAGGCGGCGCGCATGGCGCGCCGTGCGCCGTCGAGCACGGCTCCCATGTCGAGCACGTCGCGCGCGGCCGAGGCGGCCTTGGCCTTGATGAACTCGCCCATGCCCGCTTCGAAGATGCGGGCCAGCGCGCCGCTCTGGTCGCGGCTGCTGCTGGCGCTCTGGTGCAGGGTGTGCAGGTTGCCGCCGGCCCAGAAGCTGCGCTCGAACTGCTCGGTTTGGTAGCGGGCCGCGCGGATCGCGAACATCTTGCGGAAAATGTAGGTCCAGCTGGTGAGCGAGACGACCAGCAACAGTGCCATGATCAACTGCACGATCAGGTGCGCGTTGCCGATGAGGGCAAGGAAGGAAAGGTCTTGGGCTGCGTTCATTAGTCTCTGGTTGGTCTGTGGTGAATGGCGATAATGGATCAGGCGGCCCGCATTTTAGCAGCCACCTCATCAGGCAGGGCGCGCGGACGCAGGGTGGCGCTGTCAACGCAGCCGACCTTGACGCGCGCGCTGGTCAGCAGTGCCCCGCCACACCACGCTTGCTGTACGAACAGAACCGACGCGCGGCCCAGTTTTTCGATGCCAAGTGTTAAGTTTAGTACATCATCCATTTTTGCTGGCGCGTGATAGTCGACGCTGGTGCTCCTGACAACAAACATCAGGCCGTGCTCCTGCAGCAGCGCCTGCTGATGGACCTCGGCGGCGCGCAGCCATTCGGTGCGCGCGCGCTCGAAAAACTTCAGGTAATTCGCGTAAAACACGATGCCGCCGGCGTCGGTGTCTTCGTAATAGACACGGACCGTCCACGAAAAAACTGAGGGCATGTTGATTTGTAATAAGTGAATGTCGGAAACATTTTACGCGATTTTACTCGTCGAATGTACGCGGGCGCACATAAAGCGTATGTGTAGACCCCAACCCAGCAGTAGACGTGAAGCGTGGCCGGCAGCCAAGGTCTGTAACATTTCCTAACAATTTGCGCAAAAAACGCTGGCCGGCGGCGTCCGACTCGGTCGCGCTTGATCGTTGAATCCGCCCCAGCATTGGCAAGTTGACATCACCGAAAATCGGGGTCTGTCCCCGAT
>JBAQKU010000100.1:0-4132 GCA_049301315.1 Telluria sp. | reverse complement strand
CCAAAGGCCAGCGCAGCAGCGGTAGGCTCGTTGATGATGCGCTTGACGTCCAGTCCGGCAATGCGGCCAGCGTCCTTGGTGGCCTGGCGCTGTGCGTCGTTGAAGTAGGCGGGCACCGTGATCACGGCGTCGGTCACTTCTTCGCCGAGGTAGTCTTCGGCGGTTTTCTTCATCTTGCGCAGCACTTCCGCGGAAATCTGGGGTGGCGCCAGCTTCTTGTCGCGCACGCCGATCCATGCGTCGCCGTTGTCGGCTTTCATGATCTCGTAAGGCATCAGGCCGATGTCCTTCTGCACTTCCTTCTCGTCGAACTTGCGTCCGATCAGGCGCTTGACCGCGAACAGCGTGTTCTTCGGGTTGGTGACCGCCTGGCGCTTGGCCGGCGCACCAACCAGGATTTCGCCGTCTTCCTGGTAAGCGATGATCGACGGCGTGGTGCGCGCGCCTTCTGCGTTCTCGATTACCTTTGGTTGACCATTTTCCATGATCGCGACGCAGGAGTTAGTCGTTCCCAGGTCGATACCGATAATTCTGCCCATGATTTTTTTCCTTTGTGTACTTAGTTTTCAGATGATTCAGATATGCGGAAAAACTGCGCGCTTTCAAGACTTCAAGGAAGCGTCGGCCGGTTTTTATTTCGCCTGCGCTGCCGTCACGATTGCCGGACGTAACAAACGGTCAGCGATCATGTAACCTTTTTGCAACACGTTCACTACCGTGTTCGCTTCCTGCTCGGCCGGCACGACTGCGACGGCCTGGTGCTTCATCGGATCGAGCTTCTCGCCCTGCGCCGGCATCACTTCCACCAGGCGGTTCTTCTCGAAGGCGGCGGTGAGCTGCTTGAGCGTCATCTCGACGCCTTCCTTGAGCGACTCGATCGAGGGCGTTTCGACCTTGAGCGCCATTTCCAGGCTGTCGCGCACCGGCACCATGGCTTCGGCGAAACTCTCGATGGCAAACTTGTGCGCCTTGGACACGTCCTCCTGGGCGCGGCGGCGGATGTTCTCGCCTTCGGCCTTGGCGCGCATGAAGGCGTCGTGCATTTCGGCCAGTTTGGCTTCGGTCGCAATCAACTGCTCTTCCAGGCTCGGTTCGCTTGGCGCCGCGGCCGCTACTGCCTCCGGCTGTTCCTCGGGCGTATTGGACGCTTCTTTATTTTCTTGATCTTGCATCGAAAACACTCCTAAAATCAATTACTTAGCTAATCAGTTAACGTGTCTTGCTAACCACACAGCCCCGCAGATGGGGCTATAACCTACCTTTTCAAGGGGAATGCCGGATGCCGCGTCGAACAGCGTTGCGCACGGGCTGTCGAAGTAACAAATGTTACAAATCTTACGGGTTGAGGGATTCACTTCAGCGCGGAACCGGCTAATATGAAATTAACAAAGTTCCACCGAAACGCAAGGCGGTTTGCCGCCGTCCGGGAGTCCTGCCATGAAGTTGCCACTGATCACCGCCACCGTCGTCGCTTATGCCGCGCTTGCCACCGCAGTGATTTGCTATGCCGGTCTGGCGATTCCCTAGCCCGCTATTTTAACAGGGCGCAATAACTGCCTGTCAATTTCGCGACCGTTGACATTTGCACGTCGTTCCGTGCAAGCGCATTGCTGTCCCGTTAAAACCGTTGACATTACCACGTCTTTCCCGCGAAGGCGGGAACCCCATTTCGCAGCACACCAATGTAGCCGGCATCGGTGGCAATGCACACAAAATGGGGTTCCCGCCTGCGCGGGAACGACGTGGCGCTTGGTATCGAGTGGTCGTTCGTTGAGAAGGGGTTCCCGCCTGCGCGGGAACGACGTGGTGGCGGCGCTTATTGACTGGCGCCCAGTTGCAGCGCACTTTCGCGCCCGGCCTCGGCCTCGCGCTTCTGCGCTTCGCGCTGGGCCGGCGTCATCATGGTCGGCCAGCCGATGATGTGCTGCTCGGCGATCTCGGCCAGCGCGCCGATCCATGAAGGCGATTCGTTCAGGCAGGCGATGTAGTGGAACTGCTTGCCCCCGGCCGCCTCGAACTCGTGCTTCGCTTCGATCGCGATTTCCTCCAGCGTTTCGAGGCAGTCGCTGGTGAAGCCCGGGCAGATCAGGTCGACCCGCTGCACGCCGGCGCGCGCCAGCTGCTGCAAGGTCGGCGCCGTGTACGGCTGCAGCCACTCGGCCTTGCCGAAGCGCGACTGGAACGTCACCACGTACTGCTCCGGCGTCAGGCGCAGCTTGGCGGCCAGCAGGCGGGCCGTCTTGTGGCATTCGCAGTGGTAGGGGTCGCCCAGCAGCAAGGTGCGCTTGGGCACGCCGTGAAAGCTCATCACCAGCTTGTCGCCGCGCCCGTTCGCTTCCCAGTGCGCCAGCACGCTGTCGTGCAGCGCGTCGATGTAGCTGTCGTGGTCGTGGTAATTTTTCACCATGCGCAGCTCGGGCACGTTGCGCACCGAGCGGTAGTGCGCGAACACGGCGTCGTCGATCGAACCGGTGGTGGTGCCCGAGTATTGCGGGTAGGCCGGCAGGATCGCGATGCGCTCGCAGTGCTCGGCGCGCAGCTGGTCGAGCACCTCGGGCAGCGACGGCGAGCCGTAGCGCATCGCCATCACCACCTTGACCGCGTCATGGCCGCGCTCGCCCAGGGCGCCGCGCAGCAGCGTCGCCTGCTTTTGGGTGTGCACCTTGAGCGGCGAACCCTCGCGCGTCCAGATCAATGCGTATTTCTTGGCCGACTTCCCCGAGCGGAACGGCAGGATGATCAGGTGCAGGATGAACCACCACACCAGGCGCGGGATCTCCACCACCCGCGGATCGGACAGGAACTCTTTCAGGTAGCGCCGCACGGCCTTGGGCGTGGGCGCGTCGGGCGTGCCGAGGTTGACCAGCACCACTGCGCTGCGGGCCACGGTGCCGTGACTGTAGGTAGGTTCTTTGCGAAAGGACATGGTTTGGCTTGGACGAAAGGCGGGGAAGGCCGCTATTATAGTTTCTCTCTGATTTGCAACATGGAAATTTGTGCAGGCACGCCGCCGGCGCGCATGCCTGTCTTGCAAAACCTCAGGAAGCGAGCAGCTCGCGCGCGTGCTTGCGGGTGGTGGCGGTGATCTCGAGGCCGCCGAGCATGCGCGCCACCTCTTCGACCCGCGCCTTGTTGTCGAGCACATCGATGCGCGAAACCGTCTTGCCGTTCCCGGTACTGCCCTTGGCGACCTGGAAATGCTGGTTGGCCTGGCTGGCCACCTGCGGCAGATGGGTCACGCACAGCACCTGGCGCTGCTGCCCGAGGCGCTTGAGCAGGCGTCCCACCACTTCGGCCACCCCGCCCCCGATGCCGCTGTCGACTTCGTCGAAGATCAGGGTCGGGGTGGTGGTCGCGTTCGAGGTGATCACGGAAATGGCGAGCGCGATGCGCGCCAGTTCGCCGCCCGAAGCCACTTTCGCGAGCGGGCGCGCAGCCACGCCGGCGTGGCCGGCGACCAGGAATTCGACCTGTTCGAGCCCGCTGGCGCTCGGCTCGCAGGCGTTGAGCGCGACCGCGAAGCTGCCGCCCGTCATGTTCAGGTCCTGCATGGCGGCCGACACCTGCTTGCCCAGCACGGCGCCGGCCTCGGCACGCGCCGCCGACAGCTTGCGGGCCTGCTCCATGTAGGCGGCCTTGAGTTTTTCCTCCTGCTTGCGCAGGCCGTCGAGGTCGCTGGCGTCGGCCAGTTGCCTGAGCTTGTCGGACAGGTCGGCGTGTTCCTCGATCAGTTCCTCGGGCGTGACGCGGAACTTGCGCGCGCTCGAGTGGATCGCCTCGAGGCGCGCCTCGACCTGGCGCAGACGCTCGGGGTCGAGCTCGACCCGGTCGAGATAGTCGTTGAGCGCGTACACCGCCTCCTGCAGCTGGATGCGGGCCGGCTCCATGCAGTCGAGCACCGGCTGCAGCTGCGCATCGACATCGACCAGCTTGCCCAGTTTCTGGTTCAGCGCCGACAACTGCGACAGGATCGGATGCTCCGATTCGGAGATGGCGGCCAGCGCTTCCTGCGCGCCTTCGAGCAGGCTGGCAGCGTGCGACAGGCGGCTGTGTTCATTGCCGATCTCGGCCCACTCGCCCGGCTTGAGCGCCAGTTTGTCGAGTTCGCCCACCTGCCATTCGAGCCGTTCGC
>JBAQKU010000099.1:0-9173 GCA_049301315.1 Telluria sp. | reverse complement strand
CATCAGCAACGCCTTGCGCGCTACCAGCGCCGCATGAGCCGCAAGGTCAAGTTCAGCAGCAATTGGAAGAAGGCAAAGGCCCGCGTCCAGCGAATTCACACCAATATCGCCAACGCCCGGAAAGATTTCCTGCACAAGACCACGGCGACGATATGCAAAAACCACGCGCTCGTTTGTATCGAGGATGTGCAGGTACGGAACATGTCCAGGTCTTCGAAGGGCAATAGCGAGCAGCACGGCAAGATGGTGCGACAGAAGTCCGGTCTGAACCGGGCCATTCTCGATCAGGGCTGGGGCGAATTCAGGCGGCAGCTCGAGTACAAGATGTCGTGGAACGGCGGCACGCTATTGGCCGTACCGCCACACAATACCAGTCGGACTTGCCCATCCTGTAGCCATGTATCGAAACACAATCGGCTTACGCAAGCAAAATTTCTGTGCATCGATTGCGGGTACGAGAATCACGCCGATGTTGTCGGTGCGGCCAATATTTTAGAGCGGGGATACCGCTTGTTAGCCTGTGGAGAGCCGGCGCAGTCAGGCCGCTCGGCGAATCAGGAACCCACTGAAGCGACTACGCAGCGTATCGGGTAGCGCCGTAGGAATCCCCTTCCTTCAGGGAGGGGAGGATATCAATTTTCTCGTTGTCTCACCTAAGCCGCATGTTTGGCGCTGCCGTGCGCGCAGCTCAAACGGTTCGCCTTACGAGAACGTGAGCAACTCGCCTTCCCGGTTAAAGGCGAGGAAATGCTCGATCTGCCCGGCCTGGATTGCGCCGATCATCTTTTTCAGCGGCGCTTCGGCCGCTTCCGGCTGCGGCGCCTGGCCGCCCTGGCCGGACAGGCTGGCCACGAACACCACATCCCAGTGCACCTGCATCTGGCGCGATTCCTGCGCCAGTTCCTCGAAGCTGCCCAGCTCGGCGGGCAGCTTGTCCACGCACATCACCGGCGTGAGCGTGCCGCCCTCGCGGCCCGGCTGGGCCTGCTGTCCGGCGCTCTCGGCCTGGGCAAAGGCAAACAGCAGGCGTTGGGGTTGCTGCTGGGCACGGGCTGCGCTGAGCAGGTCGTCGTAGCTTGCGATAGTCATAAAAAATCCTTTCAATAGTCATGTGCGTGCGCAACACGACAGGTATACCCCAAAGGCGCATTCCGGCACATAGCTAGAACGGCCTAGTCGGCCTAGTCCTTATCAAGCCTGCCTACCATCTTCTTGCCAATATTCACAGCCCACATGCCTGCGTAGACTGCTCGCATCGTGGGTACAGTTGCAGCCCTCGCCGGGGATTTTTTTCTATAGCCGCTTGCGGTGTACGTGTGGAGACAGCATGAGTCACTTTCTGGATCGTCTGAAATTTTTCAACCCGCCCAAGGACACTTTTTCCGATGGCCATGGTGCGGTGGTCCATGAAGACCGCACCTGGGAAAACGCCTACCGCCAGCGCTGGCAGCACGACAAGATCGTGCGCTCGACGCACGGCGTCAACTGTACAGGTTCGTGCAGCTGGAAGGTGTACGTCAAGAACGGCCTGATCACCTGGGAAACCCAGCAGACCGATTATCCGCGCACCCGCCCGGACCTGCCCAACCACGAGCCGCGCGGCTGCCCGCGTGGCGCCAGCTATTCCTGGTACGTGTATTCGGCCCAGCGCGTGAAATACCCGATGGTGCGCGGGCGCCTGATGGAAATGTGGCGCGAGGCGCGCAAGACCATGGCGCCGGTCGCGGCCTGGGACTACATCAGCCAGGACCCGGAGCGCGCCAAGCAGTACAAGTCGATTCGCGGCCTGGGCGGCTTCGTGCGCGCCAAGTGGGATGAGGTCAACGAGATCATCGCGGCAGCGAACGCGCTGACAATCAAGAAATACGGCCCGGACCGGGTGGTCGGCTTCTCGCCGATTCCGGCCATGTCGATGGTCAGCTACGCGGCCGGTACCCGCTACCTGAGCCTGATCGGCGGCGTCGCCCTCAGCTTCTACGACTGGTATTGCGACCTGCCGCCGGCCAGTCCCCAGGTGTGGGGCGAGCAGACCGACGTGCCCGAATCGGCCGACTGGTACAACTCGACCTTCCTGATGGTGTGGGGCTCGAACGTGCCGATGACGCGCACCCCGGACGCCCACTTCTACAGCGAAGTGCGCTACAAGGGCACCAAGACGGTGGCGGTGTCGTCCGACTTCGGCGAGATGGTCAAGTTCGGCGACATCTGGCTCGCGCCCAAGCAGGGCACCGACGCGGCGCTCGCGATGGCGATGGGCCACGTGATCCTCAAGGAATACCATGCCAACGGCAAGTCGGAATACTTCCGCAACTACGCCAAGCAATTTACCGACTTCCCGATGCTGGTGCTGCTCAAGGAAAAGAACGGCGCCCTGGTGCCCGACTACTTCCTGCGCGCCTCGCACCTGGACAACAGTCTCGACGAGACCAACAATCCCGAGTGGAAAACGCTGGTGCTCGATACCACCACCGGCAACATCGCGGCGCCGGCCGGCTCGATCGGTTTTCGCTGGGGCGAGTCGGGCAAGTGGAACCTGGAACAGAAAGAGGGCACCAGCGGGCGCGCGATCGATCCGCAGCTGTCCTTGATCGCCTGCAGCGACGCGGTGCTGCCGGTCGGCTTCGCCTACTTCGGCGGCGCCGACGCCGACGACATGCTGCTGCGTAACGTGCCGGTCAAGAAGGTGCGCATGGCCGACGGCAGCGAGGCCCTGGTAACCACCGTGTACGACCTGACCATGGCCAACTACGGCGTCGACCGTGGCCTGGGCGGCGAGAACGTGGCGCGCGACTTCGACGACGACGTTCCCTACACCCCCGCCTGGCAGGTCAAGCACACCGGCGTCAAGGCGGTCGACGTGATCACCGTGGCGCGCCAGTTCGCCGACAACGCCGACCAGACCCACGGCAAGAGCATGGTGATCGTGGGCGCGGCCCTGAATCACTGGTATCACATGGACATGACCTACCGCGGCATCATCAACATGCTGATGATGTGCGGCTGCGTGGGCCAGTCGGGCGGCGGCTGGGCCCATTACGTGGGCCAGGAAAAACTGCGTCCGCAGACCGGCTGGACCCCGCTCGCCTTCGCGCTCGACTGGAACCGTCCGATGCGCCAGATGAACGGCACCTCGTTCTTCTACGCCCACACCAGCCAGTGGCGCCATGAAAAGCTGCGCACCTCTGAAATTTCCTCGCCTTCGGCCGACGGCAACGTCACGCAGATGGCCCTGATCGACTACAACGCCAAGTCCGAGCGCATGGGCTGGCTGCCTTCGGCGCCCCAGCTCGAGACCAATCCGCTGGAAGTGGCGCGCGCCGCCAAGGAGGCCGGGATGGACGCGGCCGACTACGCGGTGGCCCAGATCAAGGCCGGCAAGCTCAATTTCTCGTGCGACGATCCGGACAACCCGGCCAACTTCCCGCGCAATATGTTCGTATGGCGCTCGAACATCCTGGGCAGCTCCGGCAAGGGCCACGAGTATTTTCTCAAGTACCTGCTGGGCACCCAGAACGCGCTCATCAGCAACGAGGACAACTGCATCAAGCCGAAGGACGTGAAGGTGCGCCCGGCCGCCGAGGGCAAGCTCGACCTGCTGGTGGTGCTCGACTTCCGCATGTCGACCACCTGCCTGTACGGCGACATCGTGCTGCCGACCGCAACCTGGTACGAGAAGGACGACCTGAACACGTCCGACATGCATCCCTTCATCCATCCGCTGTCGGAGGCGGTGCAGCCGCTGTGGCAGTCGAAGTCGGACTGGGAGATCTACAAGGGCATCGCCGAGAAGTTCGCCGAGATCGGCGGCGAGCTGCTGGGCACCCAGCAAGACCTGGTGCTGTCGCCGCTGATGCACGACACCCCGGGTGAACTGGGCCAGCCGTTCGATCCGAAAGACTGGCGCGCCGGCGAATGCGAGCCGATTCCGGGCAAGACCATGCCGAGCATGAAGGTCGTCGAGCGCAACTACCGCGACGTGTACAAGAAATTCACCTCGATCGGACCGCTGCTGGAAAAAATCGGCAACGGCGGCAAGGGCATCGACTGGGACACCAAGCATGAAGTCGAGATCCTGCGCGGGATCAACCGCACCGTGCTCGAGGAGGGCGTCTCGAAAGGGCAGCCGCGCCTGAACACGGCCATCGATGCGGCCGAGATGATCCTGTCGCTGGCGCCGGAAACGAACGGCCACGTGGCGGTCAAGGCCTGGGACGCGCTCTCGAAGATGACCGGGATCGACCATACCCACCTGGCGCTGCCGCGCGAACACGACAGCATCCGTTTCCGCGACGTGCAGGCGCAGCCGCGCAAGATCATTTCCTCGCCCACCTGGTCGGGCCTGGAAAGCGAGGACGTCAGCTACAACGCCGGCTACACCAATGTGCATCACCTGATCCCGTGGCGCACCCTGACCGGACGCCAGCAGTTCTACCAGGATCACCTGTGGATGCGCGACTTCGGCGAAGGGCTGTGCGTGTACAAGCCGGCCATCAACACCAAGACCACCAGCTCGATGCTGGGCGCGCAACCGAACGGCAACAAGGAAATCGCGCTCAACTGGATCACCCCGCACCAGAAGTGGGGCATCCATTCGACCTACTCGGACAACCTGCGCATGCTCACGCTCTCGCGCGGCGGCCCGCACGTGTGGCTCTCGGAAATCGACGCCAAGACGGCCGGCATCGTCGACAACGACTGGATCGAGATCTTCAACGTGAACGGCACCCTGACGGCGCGCGCCGTGGTCAGCCAGCGCGTTCCGGTGGGCATGACCTTGATGTACCACGCACAGGAAAAGATCATCAACGTGCCGGGCGCGGAAATCTCGGGCAAGCGCGGCGGCATCCACAACTCGGTCACGCGCACCGTCACCAAGCCGACCCACATGATCGGCGGTTACGCGCAGCTGTCCTACGGCTTCAACTATTACGGCACCGTCGGCTCCAACCGCGACGAGTTCGTATTGATCCGCAAGATGGACAAGGTCGAGTGGCTGGAAGGCCCGTTGCAAGAGCACGCTTAAGCGTCAACGATTCTGGAGCAAGCAAATGAAAATTAGAGCGCAAATCGGCATGGTGCTGAACCTGGACAAGTGCATTGGATGCCACACCTGTTCGGTCACCTGCAAAAACGTATGGACCAGCCGCGACGGCGTCGAATACGCCTGGTTCAACAACGTCGAAACCAAGCCGGGCATCGGCTACCCGAAGGAATGGCAGAACCAGGAGAAGTGGAACGGCGGCTGGAAACGCACCGCGGCCGGCAAACTCGAACCGCGCCAGGGCAGCCGCCTCAAGATCCTGGCCAACATCTTCGCCAATCCGAACCTGCCGGCCATCGACGAATACTACGAGCCGTTCACCTACGACTACGAGCGCCTGCAGCACGCGCCGCTGTCGGAGACGCCGCCCACCGCACGCCCGATCTCCGTCCTGACCGGCAAGAAGATGGACAAGATCGAATGGGGCCCGAACTGGGAGGACGACCTGGGCGGCGAATTCGCCAGCCGCAGCCGCGACAAGCTGTTCGACAACATGCAGAAGGAGATGTACGGCACCTTCGAGAACACCTTCATGATGTACCTGCCGCGCCTGTGCGAGCACTGCCTGAACCCGGCCTGCGTGGCATCGTGCCCGTCCGGTTCGGTCTACAAGCGCGAGGACGACGGCATCGTGCTGATCGACCAGGACAAGTGCCGCGGCTGGCGCATGGGCATCTCGGGCTGCCCGTACAAGAAGATCTATTACAACTGGAGCTCCGGCAAGGCCGAGAAGTGCACCTTCTGCTTCCCGCGCATCGAAGCGGGCCAGCCGACGGTGTGCTCGGAGACCTGCGTCGGACGCATCCGCTACCTCGGCGTGCTGCTGTACGACGCCGACAAGATCTCGGAAGCGGCCTCGGTGGCGCACGAGTCGGACCTGTACCAGGCCCAGCTCGACCTGTTCCTCGATCCGCACGATCCGGCCATCATCGAGGAAGCGCGCCGCCAGGGCATTCCCGACGCCTGGCTCGAGTCGGCCAAGCGCTCGCCGGTCTACAAGATGGCGGTCGAGTGGAAGGTCGCCTTCCCGCTGCATCCGGAATACCGCACCTTGCCGATGGTCTGGTACATCCCGCCGCTGTCGCCGATTCAGGCCGCGGCCGAGTCGGGCAAGCTGGGACTGAACGGCATCCTGCCGGACACCAAGAGCCTGCGCATCCCGGTCAAGTACCTGGCCAACCTGCTCACCGCCGGGGTCGAGGCGCCCGTCATCACCGCGCTCGACCGCATGCTGGCCATGCGCGCCTACATGCGCAGCAAGAGCGTGGACAAGGTCGAGAACCTGACCGTGCTGCGCCAGGTGGGGCTGACCCAGGCCGAGGTCGAGGACATGTACCACATCATGGCGATCGCGAACTACGAAGACCGCTTCGTGATCCCGAGCAGCCACAAGGAAATGGCGGAGGACAGCTTCAACGAGAAGGGTTCGTGCGGCTTCAGCTTCGGCAACGGCTGCTCGGACGGCGTGAGCGATTCCAGCCTGTTCGGCAAGAAGAAGCACGGTTCGGCGATCTTCATGCAGATGCCAAAATCGCGCAAGAAAAAAGAAGTGCTGGACGTCTGACCGCCCGCCACTTCAAGAGGAGATGACTATGAAACACTACCAGGTATTTTCGGCACTGCTGCAGTATCCGGAACCGGAGCTGATCGAGGCGCTGCCCGTCCTCGAGCAGGTGCTGGCGGCGACGCCGCGCTGGCATGGCGCGCTGCGCCCTCTGCTCGATGAGCTGGGGCAAGGCACGCTGATCGGTCTGCAGCAGAACTACGTGATGACGTTCGACCGCAATCCGTCGCACTCGCTGCACCTGTTCGAGCATATCCACGGCGAGTCGCGCGATCGCGGCCAGGCCATGGTCGACCTGATGGAGGAATACAAGAAGCACGGGCTGGACATGGCGGGCAACGACCTGCCCGACTACGTGCCCCTGTTCCTCGAATTCCTGTCACAGCAAACCGAGGACGAGAGCGCGCGCCTGCTGGGCGACGCGGTGCATGTGCTGGCCCACATCGGGCGCAAGCTGGCCGCCAACGGCAGCGCCTACGCCTGCATTTTCACGGTGCTGCAGGAGCTTAGCCCGGTCGCGGCCGAAGAACTGTCCGAACCGCCCGTGCGCGACATGGACGAGGCGCTGGAAACCTTCGGTCCCGGCATGGACGGCGTCGAGCCCTTGCTCAAGACCGCGGCCGGCGGTTCCCATCCCATCAATTTTTACCCGAAGTCGCGCACCGCCCCGAACCTGGCTGAGAGGAGCCCATCATGAACACCCTGCATCAATTCGTCTTCGGGATCTACCCGTATATCGCACTGGCGGTCTTCCTGCTGGGCAGCCTGGTACGCTTCGACCGCGAACAGTACACCTGGAAATCCGATTCCAGCCAGATGCTGCACCGAGGCAGCCTGCGCGCAGGCAGCATCCTGTTCCACGTCGGCATCATCGGCCTGTTCTTCGGGCATGCGGCCGGCCTGCTGACCCCGATCTGGATCTGGGACACGCTGGGCGTGTCGCACGGCGCCAAGCAACTGGTGGCGATGGTCGCCGGCGGCGTGATGGGCAGCCTGACCCTGGCCGGCCTGCTGATCCTGCTGGCGCGCCGCTTTTCCAACGAGCGCCTGATGAGCGTGACCACCTTCAAGGACAAGGTCGTGATGCTGTGGATCCTGGCCACCCTGGTGCTGGGGATGGGGTCGATCTTCACTTCCGCCTCGCACATGGACGGGCACATGATGACACTGCTGATGGGCTGGGCCCAGCACGTCGTCACCTTCCGCGGCGGAGCGGCCCAGCTGATCGTCGACGCGCCGCTGGTGTTCCAGCTGCACCTGTTCATGGGCATGTCGCTGTTCGTCATCTTCCCCTTCACCCGGCTGGTGCACGTCTGGAGCGGCTTCGGCGCGCTCGGCTACCTCGGCCGCGCATACCAGCTGGTGCGTTCGCGCTAAGCGACAACAAGGAGAGAAATCATGGGAATCGCCGTCAACGGAATCGAGATCACCGACCTCGAAGTCGCGCAGGAACTGGCGCATCACCAGGACGCGCCCAACCCGCTCAAGCAAAGCGTGCAGGAGCTGGTGCTGCGGCGCGTGCTGCTCGGCGAAGCCGAGCGCCTCGGCATCGACGGGATCGACGACGACGCGCGCATCGAAGTGCTGTTCGCGCAGGAAGTGAAAGTGCCGGTGGCCGACGACGCGGCCTGCGCCACCTATTACCGCAACCACCCGCAGCGCTTTACCAGCGGCGCCATGGTCGAAGCGCGCCACATCCTGTTCCAGGTGACGCCGGCCGCGCCGCTCGAACTGCTGCGCGAGACCGGGCAGGCGGTGCTGGACGCGCTGCGCGAGGCGCCGGAACGCTTCGCCGAACTGGCGCAGCAGTATTCGAACTGCGCCTCGGGCGCGGTGGGCGGCAGCCTGGGGCAGCTCAGCCGCGGGCAAACCGTGCCCGAGTTCGAAAAGCTGGTGTTCCTGCTGGGCGAGGGCGAACTGGCCGGGCATTTGCTCGAGACCCGATTCGGGCTGCACATCGTGCAGGTGCTGCGCCGGGTGGAAGGAGCCCTGCTGCCGTTCGAAGCGGTGCGCTCGCAGATTGGCGAACACCTGAACCGCCACAGCTGGCAGCGCGCGCTGCACCAATACCTGCAGATTCTGGTGGGGCGCTCCGAGATCGACGGCGTGGTGCTGGACGGCTCGGACAGTCCATTGGTGCAGTAGAGAGCGAAACCGGGGTGGGAGCGAAAGCGGGGTCGGCGTTTTTTCGCGGGGGGTATCGCGAAAATTACTCCGGCCCCGCTTTCGCTCTGGCGCGCTAGCTCGAAATGACTAGCATCCCTAAGCCCTCATGCGCACAGGCAGGGCCTGCCCGGGCCGGTACAATCGTCTGATCTGACGTGAAGGAGTCCCCCATGCTAAGCGACCGGTTCGGCCGATCCATCGACTATCTGCGACTGTCCGTGACCGACCGCTGCGACCTGCGCTGCAGCTATTGCATTCCCAAGGGTTTCCGCGGTTTCGAGGAACCCAAGCACTGGCTCACTTTCGACGAAATCGAACGCCTGCTGGCCGCGTTCGTGCGCCTTGGCACCTCGCGCATTCGCCTGACGGGCGGCGAGCCGCTGTTGCGGCGCGACCTGCCGC
>JBAQKU010000098.1:0-1972 GCA_049301315.1 Telluria sp. | reverse complement strand
TCGGTATACATTGCCATGTCCGATGGCACCCGGCTGGCCGCGGATATCTACCGTCCGGCCCGGGACGGCGTGGCGCTCGAGGCGCGCTTTCCCGTGGTACTGCACCACGCGGCGGCGCGCAGCAGGTTCGGTGAGCTGGCCGACCGTTCCGGGGCGGGACGATTTTCGCTGCAAATGATCAATCTCGCAAGCCACGGCTATGTCTACGTGGTGCTCGAACGGCGCGGCATGGGCGCCTCCTTCGGGGTGCGGCGTGGTTATCATGACCGCACCGAAGCGCGCGATGCCTTCGAGTTGACCGAGTGGGCTGCCGCCCAGCCCTGGTCAAGCGGCAAAGTGGGCGTCTATGGCTGTTCGAACACCGGCGACGCTGCCATGCATTTCCTTACCAATGCCTCGCCCAGCCTGAAGGCGGTGTTCGCTGGCTGCTTCAACTGGGATAAATACAGCGGCGGCATGCGCGGCGGCGTGCTGGCCAACTGGGGCACAGGTCCGCAGTCGAACTTCGAGATGGACATGAAAGCGACCCCGGTCGATGGCGACGAAGCACGCGTGCTGCTGCGCCAGGCGGCGCTCGAGCATGCCGCCAACACGCCGATGCTCGCCCTGTGGAGCGGCATGCCTTACCGCGACAGCGTCTCGGCGCTGACCGGTTCGCCGTTCTGGGAAGAGGGCAGCATCGGCAGCTACACCGACAAGGTGCAAGCGTCCGGGGTACCCGTGTATATCCAGGCCGGCTGGCTCGACGATTTCAGGGCCCAGGCTTTCATCGCCCTGGCCAACCTGACGCAGCCGGCCAAGCTGATCATCGGGCCGTGGGCGCACTGCGAAAGCGAGGGCTTCTCGATGACCGCCGAAGCGCTGCGTTTCTTCGACTACTGGCTCAAGGATATCCAGAACGGCATCATGGCCGAAGCACCGATCCATTACGCGACCATGAATGCCGCTCGCGGCAGGCAATGGCGCGGCACCAGCGTCTGGCCGCCATCCGGGAGCGCGCCGGCCAAGGCATATCTGGGCGCGCCGCGCTCGCGCAAGGGGCTGGCCGCGAACGAGCATGCACTGGTCTGGGCGCGCCCGAAGGCGGCCCGCGGCCAAGCCAGTTTTACCGTCGATTACAAGCCGGTGTGCGCCCAAGGCACCGGGCTGGGGCCGACCTGCCCGCAGGACGACAAGGGCCTGACGTTTACCGGCGCGCCGCTGGCGCGCGAGCTGGAACTGACCGGCCATCCGATCGCCGACCTGTGGGTGGCCTCGAGCGCCGATGACGGGCCGCTGTTCGCCTACCTCGAGGACGTGGCCCCGGACGATACGGTCACCATGGTGAGCGAAGGGCGCCTGCGCGCTTCGCTGCGCGCCCGGAACCGGCCGCCCTACAAACTGCCCGGTATCGTCTGGCATGGCTTTTACCAGGCCGATGCCAGGCCGCTCACGCCGGGCCAGCCGGCGCAACTGGTGTTCGACCTGCTGCCGGTGTCGTATGTATTCAAGGCGGGGCACCGTTACCGCCTGACGCTCACCGGGGCCGATCCGCGCGAGAAACTGCGCAAGGAGCGCACGCCGGCGCCGCGCTGGACTATCCTGTTCGACGCCAGTCACCCGTCGCACATCGTGTTGCCCGTTGCCCCAACAATTTGCGAGAATGGAACATGCCTGAACTGAGCCTGATGATGGTCGGCGACCTGGTGCTCGACGAGCCCGATCCCGATTTCTACTTCGATCCGGCGCGGGCCGTGCTGCGCAGCGCCGACATTCTGGTCGGACACGTGGAGACGCCCTACACCTTGCGCGGCGCGGAGCTGCAGTCGGACGTCCCGGCCGAAGCGGCCGACCCGGCCAAGCTCGGTGCGCTGGCGCGCGCCGGTTTTCATGCCGCCAGCCTGGCCGGCAATCATGTGTACGACCGCGGCGACGAAGGCGTGCACGATACGCTGGCGGGGCTGCGCCGCAACGGCGTGGCGCCGTTCGGCGC
>JBAQKU010000097.1:0-1822 GCA_049301315.1 Telluria sp. | reverse complement strand
TTGAGCAGGCCGTTCAGCGACTTGACGCGGTATCGGTAAACCAGTTTCATTCAAGTTCGACACCAATTGTCGACGCTGGTTCCACTCTTGATCCTAAGGCATCGACTGCTTCGGCATGGCTTTTCATGGTGCCCGAATTGCTGCGCAATTCGCAGTCGGCTCCTTTCACTCCTCGCCCTAAAGGACGAGGTTTCTCGGAGCAAATCTGATGAGCAACGACAAACAAGACGCCGCCTGGCATGGCGCGAAAATGGATTTCAGCGAGGCGATGAGCTATGGCGACTACCTCGGGCTCGACCAGATCCTCACGGCCCAGCACCCGCGCTCGCCCAACCACAACGAGATGCTCTTCATCATCCAGCATCAGACCAGCGAATTGTGGCTCAAGCTGATGCTGCACGAACTGCAGGCGGTGCGCACCAGCATGCGCGCCGGCCAGTTGCCGCCCGCCTTCAAGATGCTGGCCCGGGTGGCGCGCATCATGGACCAGCTGGTGCATGCCTGGGACGTGCTCTCGACCATGACGCCGCCCGAATACAGCGCGATCCGTCCCTACCTGGGGGCCTCGTCCGGCTTCCAGTCGCACCAGTACCGCGAGCTCGAATTCATCCTCGGCAACAAGAACGCGGCACTGCTCGCCGTGCACCAGAGCGCGCCGCAGGCGCACGCGATCCTCGAGCGGGAACTGCGCGAGCCCTCGGTGTACGACGAAGCGGTCAAGCTGCTCGCGCGCAGCGGCTTCGCGATCGCGCCCGAGCGCCTGAACCCCGACTGGACCCTGCCGACCCGCGCCGACGAGTCGGTCAAGGCTGCCTGGCTGGGCGTATACCAGGACCCGGGGACGCACTGGGCGCTGTACGAACTGGCCGAAAAACTGGTCGACCTGGAAACCGCGTTTCGCTTCTGGCGCTTCCGCCACGTCACCACGGTCGAGCGCATCATCGGCTTCAAGACCGGCACCGGCGGCACCGCCGGCGTGAGCTACCTGCGCAAGATGCTCGACGTGGTGCTGTTCCCCGAACTGTTCGCGCTGCGCACCGAGCTGTGAGCATGAAATAGCCGGGCGACAACAGCCAATCACGCGGTGCAGCTGGCCGGCGCGACGTACAATATCGGCCATCACCCGACAACCTGGCGGAGGTTTCATGGATTGCGACGTCCTTATCCTGGCGGGCCTGTGGAACTCCGGGCCGCAGCACTGGCAAACCCATTGGGAGCGCAAGCATCCGCGCTGGAGCCGCGTGCCCCATCGCGACTGGAACAACCCCGAATGCGGCGAATGGGTGGCCGAACTGGACGCGGCGATCGCCGCCTGCGAAGGTCCGCCGGTGCTCGTTGCGCACAGCCTGGCGTGCGTGCTGGTGGCGCACTGGGCGCGCTCGGGCTCGGCGCTGAAGATCGCCGGCGCCTTCCTGGTCGCGCCCAGCGACGTCGACGCCCCCTCGTATCCCGTCGAAGCGCGCGGCTTCGCGCCGATGCCGATGGAAAAACTGCCTTTTCCCGGCATCGTGGTGGCCAGCGCCAACGACCAATACGTGACGCTGGAACGGGCGCGCGCGCTTGCGCAGGCCTGGGGCAGCCGGCTGGTCGAACTCGGGGATGCGGGCCACATCAACGGCGCGAGCGGCTATGGCGAATGGCCCGAGGGCGAACGCATGCTGCTCGATTTTTGCAAGCAAGTGTCGGCCGGCTAGCGAAACCGGGATCGGCCCCTAATGCCGCTAAGTTAAGCCTTCCACCACGTCGTTTCCGCCATTGGCGAAACCGACTTCCCGCGAAAGCGGGAACCCAATATAGCCAGCATCGACGCGACGAAATGGGG
>JBAQKU010000096.1:0-1937 GCA_049301315.1 Telluria sp. | reverse complement strand
TCGGGCAGGCGCAGCACGCGCGGCAGCGCCCGCGGCGCTTTCACGATGGCGGCCCCGGTGCCGCGCCCGAACGCATCCTTGCCGCTGAGCGCGATGATGAAGTTCAGGCTCTTGTTGACCACGCGCGGGAAGGGGTGGGCCGGATCGAGTCCGATCGGGGTCAGCAGCGGGCGCACCTGGGTCTCGAAATAGTCCCTGACCCAGGCGCGCTGGGCCTCGTTGCGCTCGGCATGGCGCAGCAGGCGCACGCCGCTCGCTTGCAATTGAGGCAATATTTCAGTGTTCAGGATCGCATATTGCCGCCGCACCAGGTCATGGCATGCGCAATTGATGCGCTCGAGCTCGGCGTGCAGGGCAGGGTGCCGCCTCGCGGCGCCGTCCAGGCCGCCCTTGGCCAGCAGGCTGGCGACCCGGATCTCGAAGAACTCGTCGAGGTTGTTACTCACAATACACAGGTAGCGCAGCCGCTCGAGCAGCGGGATGCTGCTGTCCTCGGCCTGGGCCAGCACGCGCCGGTTGAAGCTGAGCTGGGACAGCTCGCGGTCGAGGAAGACCGATGAGCTGGGCGAGCCCATGCGTATACCCGTCTTCATGGTGGCTTCATCTTTGCGGATACTTGAGAATGTCCTGGTCTTAGTGTAACCAGGAAATATAACCGCGACGTGACATGGATCGTCTATCGTGTGACATCCAATTGCGCGGCGGGCGATGATCTGGCTGGGCGCGATGCCCGGTGCGCCGCGATTTTCAGCCATGTCATAAACCCGTCATATTTGGCCGCTAGACTGCGCAGCAATGAAGGCGCCTGCGTGCCCGTCACAACCTAAAGGACTCGATATGCGAATCAAACTGTTGCTGGCCTCTCTCGTCGTTGGTGCATCGGCCCTGGTGGCCCAGACCTCCTCCTTTGCCGCGAACATGACCGGCGCAGGCGCGACCTTTCCTTACCCAATCTATGCAAAATGGGCCGAAAATTACAAGAAAGTCAGTGGTAACGGCCTGAACTACCAGTCGGTGGGCTCGGGCGCCGGCATCAAGCAGATCAAGGCAAAAACAGTGGACTTCGGCGCGTCCGACATGCCGCTCACGGCGCAAGAGCTCGATGCCGCGGGCCTGGTCCAGTTCCCCGCCATCATGGGCGGCGTGGTCACCATCGTTAACCTGGCCGGCGTCGCCCCCGGCCAGCTCAAGCTGACCGGCCCGGTCGTGGCCGACATTTACCTCGGCAAGATCACCAAGTGGAACGCGGCCCCGATCGCGGCCCTGAACCCGGGCGTGACGCTGCCGGCCGACGACATCACGGTGGTGCACCGCGCCGACGGCTCCGGCACCACCTTCCTGTTTACCGATTACCTGTCGAAAACCAGCCCCGGCTTCAAGAGCACCATCGGCGCCGGCACGGCCGTGAAATGGGCAGTGGGCGTGGGCGGCAAGGGCAACGAAGGCGTCGCCGCCAACGTGCAGCGCATCAAGGGCGCGATCGGCTATGTCGAGTGGGCCTATGCCAAGAAAAACAAGATAGCGCACACCCAGCTCAAGAACCGCGACGGCGTGTTCCTGCAGCCTGACGACGAGAACTTCAAGGCGGCCGCCGCCAACGCCGACTGGGCCAGGACGCCCGGTTTCGGCGTGGTGCTGACCGATCAGCCAGGCAAGGCAAGCTGGCCTATTACGGGCGTATCGTATATCCTGATGCACAAAATCCAGGCCGATCCGGCCAAGGGCACGGAAGTGTTGAAGTTCTTCGACTGGGCATTCAAGAACGGCGATGCCGCAGCTGTCGAACTCGACTATGTACCGCTGCCCGATTCGGTCACCAAGCTGGTGGCCGATGCCTGGAAGGCAAACCTGAAAGACGCTGCGGGCAAGCCCATCTGGTAAATTGACACGGACCAAGTCATGTTGTTGCAGCAGGCAACGGTCGCACGCGGCGGCAC
>JBAQKU010000095.1:0-3658 GCA_049301315.1 Telluria sp. | reverse complement strand
TCAGTATCAGGGTGATTTCTTCAAACTGCAGCTCGGTTTCGCGAAACACCTGCAGGTAGGTCTCTTCATCGAGCCCCAGCGCGGTCCATGCGGCCGACGACACTGCGGGCACCAGGTCGTCGTCCTGGCACGCCAGGTCGAGCGCGTGGACAATCGCGTCCGCGACATGAACGATGGTGGCAAGGAAGCTGGCGCCGGGTGCGTCCGGAGCGTGATGGTTGGCAATCGCCAGCCGCATCGCATCCGAGAAATTCCAGTGCTCGGCCAGCGCCACCCCGGCCACCACGTGGTCGATCCCGAAGATCGCCCGTTCCGCCTCCAGCATGCTGCTGTCGTGCGCGCCGCGCCAGTCCAGCGCCTGCTGGTACAGCACCGGATAACTGCTTGCCAGTACCAGGCGCCCTATGTCGTGCAGCAAACCGGCGGTGAAGGCGTAATCCTGGTTGAAGCGGGTGCGGCGCGCCAGCACCGAGGCGCAGGCCGCGCTGGCGATCGAATGGCGCCAGAATGCCTGGGTGTCGAAACCGGCACAGCGCCCCCCGGGAAAATTGCTCGTCACGGCCGCGGCCGTGATCAGGTTGCGCGTGCTGTCGAAGCCGAGGAAGGCGATCGCCTGCTGGACCGTGGTGACCTTGACCTGCAGTCCATAGGCCGAGGAGTTGGCAAGGCGCAGGGCCTTGGCGGTGAGCGCCTGGTCTTGCGCGATTTTTTTAGCCAGCTCGCCAAGGTCGGTATCCGGCCCGTCCATCGTGTCGAGCAATTCCATGACCACGGCCGGCAGCGAAGGCAGTTCGTGCAGGTGCTCGAGGAGGTCGTGCAGCAGCAGCGGGTTCATCGCTCGATCTCCCGGCCCAGCCGAAAGTCTTCGATGTAACGGCGCAGGATGCCGGTGGCCCAGTCGTGCGGGTCGTCGATCTCGTTCTTGCGGAACAGCCTGGCAAGGCGCTGCTGCACCAGCGTGGCGTCGGGCGTCTGCTGTCCAGCGGCGTCGCCCTGGTGCAGCACGGCCAGCGTCACGATCCCGTGCCGCGGCAGCAAGGCGATGGTGGCGGCGGTGAGCACTGCCCCTTGGGGCAGCAAGACCTGGCCCTGCTTGTCGAGCAGGACGTCCGACAAAATCATGCCCGGCTTTACCTCCGCCAGCGCCAGATGTTGGTAGCTTGCGCTCATCGATGTCTCCTGTCCATGATTCTGATATTACCACTGGGAATTGATGCTGTGGTTGCGGCAAGGGCAAGTCATCCGCGTCCAGGACATGGACAGTTTCGTTGAAGTGCTTGCGCGGTGACAAGAACGCGCGCAATATCTGTTGTATTCTCGTCATTCTTTGCGCGCTTCGTCCGAGGCGCCATGATTGCCGCGCGCTCGACTGTCGCGCCAACGCCACGTAAAGGATTCAACAATGAAACTATATTTCAGCCCCGGTGCATGTTCCCTGTCGCCGCATATCGTCCTGCTCGAAGCCGGATTGCCGTTCCAGACCAGCCAGGTCGACCTGCACAAGAAGCTGGTCGCCGGGGGCGCCGATTTTCTGGCGATCAATCCCAAGGGCTACGTGCCGGCGCTCGAACTGGACAACGGCGCGGTGCTGACCGAGGGCCCCGTGATCGTGCAATACATCGCCGACCTGGCGCCGGCAACGAAGCTGGTTCCGCCCGCCGGCAGCTTCGAGCGTTACCAGGTGATGGAGTGGCTCAACTTCATCTCGACCGAACTGCACAAGAACTTCAGTCCCCTGTTCGCGCCACATGCGAGCGAGGACATGAAGGCCGCCGCGCGCGCCAACCTGGTCCGCCGCTACGGGTATGTCGCACAGCGCCTGGAAGGCCGCGACTACCTGTCCGGCGCGAACTTCACGGTGGCCGACGCCTACCTGTTTACCGTCACCAGCTGGGCTGGCTTCCTCAAGTTCGACCTGTCGGCCTGGCCTGCGCTGCAGGCCTACCAGGCCCGTGTCGCGGCGCGCCCGGCCGTACAGCAAGCCATGCGCGACGAAGGACTGATTTCCTAACCACCACGAAAGCAACGCTATGAGATTCAAATCGAGCGCCCTGTGCGCAAGCCTCCTCTTGAGCGCGTCGTGCGCGTTCGCGGCCGACGCCAATCCCGTCGTGTCCGCGCTGCGACTGTATGTGTTCGACTGCGGCACCATCGACGTCGCCGACATCTCGGTCTTTAGCCCGGGCGTCGACAAGGGCAAGCACAAGCGCCTGACCGACAGCTGCTACCTGGTCGCGCACCCGAAAGGCACGCTGATGTGGGATACCGGCCTGAGTGACGGACTGGCATCCCTGCCGGACGGCAAAGTGGCGAACGAGATCTTCCACATGCGCCTGAAGAAGACGCTGGCCGACCAGTTCCGGGACATCGGCTACGCGCCGGAGGCGGTGACTTTCCTCGGCCTGTCGCACATGCATTTCGATCACATCGGCAATGTCGGCCTGTTCCCCAAGGCGACCGTGCTGATGCAGAAGGAAGAGTATGCGTCGGCCTTCGGCGCCGATCCCGCCAAGTTCGGCAACGACCCGAAGAACTACCCGACCCTGGGCGCCAATCCGTTTCAGCAGTTGGGTGGCGACCATGACGTGTTCGGCGACGGCAGCGTGGTGATCAAGCGTGCACTGGGCCACACGCCGGGGCACCAGGCGCTGCTGGTGAAACTGCCGAAGACGGGCAATGTGCTGCTGTCGGGCGACCTCGCGCATTTCACCGAAAACTGGAACAAGCGGCGCGTGCCAAGCTTTAACGCGGACAAGGAAGCGTCGCTCAAGACCATGAACGAGACCGCCGCCTTCCTGAAGGCGAACAAGGCCAAGCTGTGGATCCAGCACGACCTTGAACAAAACGCAAAGATCAGGCACGCGCCCAAGTATTACGAGTAAGCGTAGGATGGGCGCCATGACCACCGAGCGCTATATTGCCTTGCTGCGCGGCATTAACGTGGGGCGGGCCAAGCGCATCGCCATGGCCGACCTGCGCCAGCTTATCAGCGAACTCGGCTATGGCAACGTGCGCAGCCTTCTCAACAGCGGCAATGTGGTGTTCGGCGCGGACGTGGCGCCGGCCTGCGCCGCCAGCGCGATTGAAGAAGCGCTGGTGCTCAAGCTGGGCGTGGCGGCGCGCGTGACGGTGCTAAGCCGCACCGAGCTGTCTGCCATCGTCGCCGAAAACCCCTTGTTGCAGGTGGCGGCAGAACCTTCCCGCCTGCTGGTGTTTGTCTTCAGCGATGCCGGGCAGCGCGCCGGGCTCGCTGCGCTCGCCGAGCGGCAGTGGGCGCCGGAGGCGTTCGCACTGGGCAGCCGCGCGGCCTACGTATGGTGTCCGGATGGCGTGCTGGCCTGCCGCGCCGCTGCCGCGGTGGGCGACATCCTGGGCGACGCCAGCACGGCGCGCAACTGGAATACGATTCGCAAGCTCGACGCGCTGGCAGCGGAGGAAGCTAGGGTGAAGTAATCGGCCCGGGCCGCAATTGAGCCGAAGGTGAATGCGGCAAACGGCCCCGCCGACAGAGCGGTGCATTAAATGGGGTCTGACCGTAATGGCGTTGGCTTAAGCGAAATTCACAGTACTCACCCCGTCGTTTCCGCCATTGGTGCAACCGACTCCCCGCGCAGGAGGCTGTCGCAAAACGCCAAACGAGCTTCGACAAAGACCAAAG
>JBAQKU010000094.1:0-5148 GCA_049301315.1 Telluria sp. | reverse complement strand
AAATCGGGGACAGACCCCGATTTTTCCGGGCCTGGCCTTACTTCTGTTTTTCCTGGGCGTCGATATCGGCCAGCGATTCGCGCCCCTTGGCGGTGACGGCGAAGCCGCCCGCTTCCTGCGCTTCGATGTGGGATTTTTTTCCGAGGAATAGGGCCACGTCGGCGGCGAGCGGCGCCATCGGGTCCGCGCTCAGGGCCCGCAGCCCCAGGATGCAGCGCCTTACAAACAAGGCCTGCTGCCCCTTGTCGGTCAGCGCGACTGTTCCATCCTTGCCATATTGCACCAGTTTCAGGCCCGACAGGCGCTTCGCATTGCGCCCGACGCAGGCATTGACCCGGTCGTGCTTGGCGCCGCGCTCGATATGTTCAAGCGCATCGTATTCGTCGCTTGTCAGTTTTTCGTTCTTCATTGCTGCTTTCATGTGGCGACCCGGCCCACATGGTAACCGCGCAGCTACACAAGGGCAACTGCAATCGTCCTGGCGCGGCTTGGGCCACGCCACGACCATCGTTCACCTGAAGGCGCGCATTGCCAGCCACACCAGGCCGATGCTCACACACGCGCCGACGAAAAGCGCCGCCTGAATCGGCTTGGAGCTGAGTACCGAAGTACGGCCAAGATAGATCTTGTCATGTAAGGAATTGCCCATCACCTGCTCCCAGTACAAAGAAAACTCGTCGATGTACCAATTATGAATCCATCGGCAACGCCGCCTTGTGACGCCAAACACAAACATCATGTCTGTAGCCATAAAGCAACAGCGGCGCGCGCGTGTATTGCGCGCCAGCCGGCATGGCGCGCTGATAGGATCACTTTAAAAGATTACCCACCATTTGGAGTGCATCATGCGCCACAAAAAACCTTTTCCGGACCCGGCCCAGGCCCGCGGATTACTCGACGAAGCCGATATCGGCAGCGGTGAAAAAACGCCGGCCCAGGAAGAAACCGAGGAAATGATCCGCACCATTCCGCCACTGCCGCATACGCGGCGCGACGGTGCGCCCGAACTCGAGTCCCCCAGCGCGAACGGATTCGACGCCGGCGAAACCCGCGGCCGCCTCGAACACGACGCCTCGCTGCAGCGCGACGAACCGAACGAACAGCTCAACGACCTCGACCCTGTCCCTCCCAAAGGCCGCTGAGCGCTTCACGCCCTCCTGGAGGCGCCCGCCTTGATGGGGGGCTCGGGCAAGGTCGGCTCTTCCACCGGTGCATGGGTGGGCAAGGGAACATCGTCCGGCACCGGATTGGGCTTGGGCTCGGGCGGCGGAACGGCGTCCGGATCGGGTGTCGAGTGGGCGCGCCGGATCGCGCGCTCCGCGCTACTGCGGTTGAATCGGTCAGTCATCGTCAGGGCCTGCCTTTCTGTCAATTATAAAGAACGCTGCATGCCTGCAATACGTTCATATGGGAAAATCTCAATGCGGGTGGACGCGAACCAGGCGTAATTGTTGTATCGTTTCGTTCCATCGATCCTGTGAAAGTACACCCCATGTGCGGCCGCCTCGACCAGAACCACACCGCCGTTGAATACGTCGCCGCGATGCATTGGCCGCATGCCAATCCCATCTTCGGCAGCCAGGCCGCGCCCAGCTTCAACGCGGCCCCAGGCACCTATCGCCCCCTGATGCGGGTGGTGGACGACCAGCTCGTCATCGAAGACCTGTTCTGGGGCTACCGCGCGGCGTGGGCGGCTGGAAAGGTGCCGATCGCGATCAATGCGCGGCTTGAAAAACTCGGCAACCGCCACTGGTCTCCCCTGCTCAAGGCCGGACGCGCGATCGTGCCTGCGGCCGGCTGGTATGAATGGACTGGCGAGAAGGGCAGGAAGCAGCCGTGGCATGTGCACCTGAAAACGCGCGAGCCGCTGTTCATGGCCGCCATCGCTGCCTTCGGACCGTTGCGCGAACATGCGGCCGAGTCGGGTTTCGTGATCGTCACCGCCGACGCCGAAGGCGGGATGGTGGACGTGCACGACAGGCGCCCGGTCGTGCTGTCGGCGCAGGATGCCGCGCTCTGGCTCGATCCGGCGCTCCCTTCCGGGCAGGCCGGACAACTGGCGCGCTCGGCTGCGCTGGGACCGGATGCCTTCGCCTGGCACCCGGTCAGCAAGCAGGTGGGGCGGGCCGGCAACGAAGGAGCGCACCTTGCCGCCCAGCTCGAGCTGGGCCTGGACTGATCAGCGTCCCTGCTTCTGCTTGGCGCCGCCGCCCGCTCCCTTGCCGGTGCCGGCCTTGACGTTCGTTTTCGCGTTCTTGCTGCTCTTCTCGCTCTTGGCGCCAGTGCGTGATTCGGCCTCAGTTTCGTTGGCCGATTGCCTGTTCTGGGTGCCGCTTTGCTTTGACTGGTTCATCGTCGTCTCCGGTGGGTAAAAAGAAGGGCGCAAAAGCGAACAACCGGTACTCATTCGCCTTCACACATTGTTGAATATAGAGCCCTTGAACCATTTTACAAATATTTTATTTCCGACATACTTTTCAAGGGAAACAGGCGCCTCATTGGTCCGGGGTGCGCTCTTTGGGCGCCCCGGCCTGCGCAAGCGCCAGCAGGTTGTCGACCTCGGTCCTGCCCACTTCGATGCCGGCAAGGCAGGCCACCTCGGCCGTCGCATGGCCACCCGCACTCTGCGAGCGCGTCACGAGCGCCTGCGCGGCCGGGCCGCCCTCGCCCGCGCGCGTGAGCCGGTATTCAAAATCCCAGAGATCGTCGTTACCCTTGACGGGCTGCACGAAAATCGTGAAGCCCCGGTATTGCTCGTTCACGTTTTGCATGGCTCCTCCGCCTTTTTTGGCAGACTAGCATGGAAGGAGCGGAACGCCGGGCAGCATGCTTCAATCGTGCGGGCCAGCTGGGCGCGCATCGCCGTTTCCACTTCGCCGTTCAATGTGTATATAGTTCACACTTCTCCAAGCCATGCACGCCGCCGCCATGAAACTGTCCCTGCGCTCCCTGCTTCCCGCCCTGTTCGTATCGAGCGCCGCCGCGGCCGCGCCGATGACGCTGGCGGACTACCTCGCCCTGAGCGGACCGGCGCCGTCGGCCAGGTTCTCCTACGGCAGCGCGCCGTCCCAGTTCGCCGAACTGTTCAGGCCGGCCGGGGGCGGTCCGTTCCCGGTCGTCGTGCTGATCCATGGCGGATGCTGGACCGTCGAGTTCGGCGGCATCGACCAGATGCACAATGTCGCCGGCGCCCTGGCAGCCCAGGGCATCGCGGTGTGGAACGTCGAATACCGGCGCGTGGACGAGGAAGGCGGCGGCTACCCCGGCACCTATCAGGATGTCAACGCCGCGCTCGAGCGGCTCGGAGCCGAGGCCGGCAAGTACCAGCTCGACACCAGCCGCATCGTGGCGGTCGGCCATTCGGCCGGCGGCCAGCTGGCGCAATGGCTTGCCGGGCGCGCGCGCATCCCGCCCAGCAGCCCCTTGTTCCAGCCGCGCCCCCTGCCAGTGCGCGAGGTGATCAGCCTGGGCGGCCTGGCCGACCTGCGCCACGAGCAAGCGCTGATCAAATCGAGCTGCGGGCGCGACATCGTGCAGCTGGCCGGCAAGCCCAGCGCCGCCCGGCCCGATGTGTTTGCCGATACGAATGCGGCCGAACTGATCCCCAACGGCAGCCGCACGGTGCTGATCACCGGTGAGCTCGACACCGTCTCGCCGCCGCGCGCAGCCTACGATTATGCGCAGCGCGCCCGCGCTGCCGGCGACACTGCCGAAGTGATCATCCTGCCGGGCGCCAGCCATTACGACGAAATCGCGGCCAGCTCGCCAGCCTGGACCCTGGTGCTGGGGGCGATCCGCCGGGCGCTGGGACTGGAGCGCCCGGCCACCGGCGTTTCCAAATAACAACAATAGCCGAGGAGTCAGCAGCGCGCCTCGCAGCGCTCGCTGGCGCGATTTGCTTAGTTCGCTGGCGCACAGACCTTATATCTGACAGGCATTAATCTAGGATTTCCTTTGGTTAAACTTAGCGGGAATCCACCTTGAATCATCTGTCAATCGCCTTGATCGCAGCCTCCCTGGCCGGCGCTGCTGTAGCCGCTCCGCTGCCCACGACCAGCCTCGACGCGGCTGCCGTCAACGCCGCCGGCAAAACGCCGGCCGAAGGCAAGGCTTCGGCCCCGGCCCTGTTGCGCGCGCAAATCCTGCTCGACCGTGCCCGCTTCTCGTCGGGCGAGATCGATGGCGCCCAGGGCTCCAACATGCGCGCGGCAATTGCCGGCTACCAAAGAAAGAATGGCCTCGCGCCCAGCGGCAAGCTCGACGGTGCGACCTGGAGCGCGCTCAATGCCGACAGTGCAGACGCGATCGCCGCCTACACCGTCACCGATGCCGACGTGGCCGGCCCCTTCGCGCCGGTTCCGGAAGCCATGGCGGAAAAGGCGAAACTGGCCGCGCTAGGGTATGCAAGCGCCGCCGAAGCGCTGGCCGAGAAATTCCACGCCAGCCCCGCCCTGCTCCAGCGCTTAAATCCAGGCAAGAACCTGGCGCGCGCGGGCGAGCAACTCATGGTGCCGAACGTGCTCGGCACCGAACCGCTGCCCAAGGCCGGCAAGATCGTGGTCGACAAATCCGACCGCACACTCACCCTGCTCGACGCCAGCGGCAAGCCGATCGGCCAATTTCCGGCCTCGACCGGAAGCGAACATGACCCGCTGCCCGTGGGCACGTGGAAGGTGCAGGGCATTTCGAAGAACCCGGTCTTTCACTACAACCCCAAGCTGTTCTGGGATGCCGACGCAGGCGAGAAAAAAGCCAAGATTCCGGCAGGCCCGAACAACCCGGTGGGGGTGGCATGGGTCGACCTGTCGAAACCGCATTACGGCATCCACGGCACGCCCGTCCCGGCGTCGATCGGCAAGACCCAGTCGCACGGCTGCATCCGCCTGACCAACTGGGATGTGGCAGCGCTCACCGAATCGGTGGCGAGCGGCACTGAAGTGGTGTTACAAGAATGACCGGCCGCTGCCGGATTCGCGGCTTGCCGCACTCACAGAAGTGAAGGATTCCATCATGAAATGGCTTTTGACGTTTGTAGCGGGCGCCGTGCTCGGCGCCGCCGCCTTGTTTGTCTTCCTGCGCCAACTACCGCAGGATGCGGCGCCCGTCGTGGCCGTTGCGCCGGCGGCCAGCACCGGCCCGGCGGCGGCC
>JBAQKU010000093.1:0-3964 GCA_049301315.1 Telluria sp. | reverse complement strand
GCTGGATCGGTTGCGCGCGCGCGCTCGGGTCGGGCTCGAAGCCGGCAATCACGTGACGCGGCAGGGTCTGCTTGATGAGCTTCTCGATATCCTTGAGCATGTCATGCTCGTCCACGCACACCAGCGACACCGCTTCGCCGGTGGCGCCGGCGCGCCCGGTGCGCCCGATCCGGTGCACATAGTCTTCCGGGATGTTCGGCAGGTCGTAGTTGACCACGTGCGGCAACTGGTCGATGTCGATGCCGCGTGCGGCGATATCGGTCGCCACCAGCACCTGCAGCGCGCCGTCCTTGAATTCGGACAGCGCCTTGGTGCGCGCCGACTGGCTCTTGTTGCCGTGGATTGCCATGGCGCCGATGCCGTCCGCGCCGAGCTGCTCGACGAGCTTGTTGGCGCCGTGCTTGGTGCGGGTGAACACCAGCACCTGGTTCCATTTGTTGGACTTGATCAGGTGCGCCAGCATCGGGTGTTTCTTGTCGCGGTCGACCGGGTGGATCTTCTGGGAGATCACTTCCACCGTCGAATTGCGGCGCGCCACTTCGATCATGGCCGGCTTGTTCAGCAGGCCGTCGGCCAGCGCCTTGATCTCTTCGGAGAAGGTGGCCGAGAACAGCAGGTTCTGGCGCTTGGCCGGCAGCGCCGCCAGCACTTTCTTGATGTCGCGGATGAAGCCCATGTCGAGCATGCGGTCGGCTTCGTCCAGGATCAGGATCTCGACCTTCGACAGATCGACCGTGCGCTGCTCCATATGGTCGAGCAGGCGGCCAGGCGTGGCCACCAGGATGTCGACCCCGTGCTTGAGCTGCTTGATCTGCGGGTTGATGCCGACCCCGCCGAAGATCACGGTCGAATTGAGCTGGGTGTACTTGCCGTACACGCGCACGCTTTCCTCGACCTGGGCCGCCAGTTCGCGCGTCGGGGTCAGGATCAGGGCGCGCACCGAACGCGTCGAACTCTTGCTCGTCAGGGCCGCTCCGACCTTGTCGGTCGACAGGCGGTTCAGGATCGGCAGGGTGAAGCCGGCGGTCTTGCCGGTGCCGGTCTGGGCCCCGGCCAGCAGGTCGCCGCCGTTCAGCACGGCGGGAATCGCCTGCGCCTGGATCGGGGTCGGGACAGTGTAACCGTGTTCGGTTACGGCACGCACGATGGCATCGGACAGGCCGAGTTTGGAAAATGACATGTTTACTTTACAGTGGAGATCGGCCCGTCGCCACTTTCGAAGGGCGCCAGTCGCAGGCAATCAGATTAGAAATTCAAGGCGGCAAAGACAACTGGAGACGGTGCCGTTTGAAGCTGCAGTTTAAACACAGCCGGGCTAATTATAATGAAATTAGTTTCACTGTGGCAATTCTTGCGCGGCATGCAAGGCCGGGCGGGAGAGGGGCGCCGTACCCTTGTGGGCAACCGGCGCAACTGCGTCTGGCGCTATTTTACGCGAAAGGCGACAACAGCGTGACCATCTGCCCGAATACCTTGGGGCTGGCGGCGATCACGTCGCCCTTGTGCAGGTAGCTCGACTCGCCGCTGAACTCGCCGACGATGCCGCCGGCCTCGGTCACCAGGAGCGCGCCGGCCGCGATGTCCCACGGTTTCAGGCCTTTTTCGTAGAAGCCGTCGCTGCGCCCGGCAGCCACGTTGGCCAGGTCGAGCGCGGCGGCGCCGGCGCTGCGGATGCCCTGGCAGCGTTCGGCCATGATCTGGTACATCTTCAGGTACTCGTCGAGCGCGCGCGGGCCGGCCCCGTGTCCGGACGAGAGCAGGGCGTTGGCGATGCGGTCGTGCTTGGTGACGCGGATGCGCTTGTCGTTCAGGTAGGCGCCGGCGCCCTTGGTGGCGGTAAACAGGTCGTTGCGCACGGGGTCGTACACGACCGCCTGCGTGGTCACGCCGCGCTGCTGCAGCGCGATCGAGATGCAGTAATTGGGATAGCCGTGCATGAAGTTGGTGGTGCCATCGATCGGGTCGATGATCCACGCGAATTCGCTCTCGTCGTTCAGGTTGGCGGAAGCGCCGGACTCTTCGGCAAGGATGGCGTGCTCGGGGTAGGCCTTGAGCAAGGTCTCGATGATGGCCTGCTCGGCTGCCTGATCGACGTCGGTGACGAAATCATTGTGTTGTTTTTCGGTGACAGTGACGCGGTCGATGTCGAAGGATGCGCGATTGATCACGGTGGCGGCGCGGCGCGCGGCCTTGATCGCCGTATTGAGCATTGGGTGCATATGGGGCTTCCGTTAAAAGAACGCTAACGCCCACGGCGCCTCCCCGGGCACAGCGAACGGTAATGAACAAGAATGAATTAAAGAGCGGTGCGGCGGCGAACTGGTTAAAATCGCGCTCTTGGAGTGCATGGCTGTTCGCCCTGCATTTTGCCCGAATTTGACCGATCGCCACTGCGCGATAGCGCTATTTTAAATGAACCTGCCCCAAATCGACACGTCTGTTTTCACCCGGCTCCGATTTATCCTGGTCCAGACCAGCCGCGCCGGCAATATCGGCGCGCTCGCGCGCGCCATGAAAACGATGGGTTTTTGCGACCTGGTGCTGGTCGAGCCGCGTTGTCCGGATGCGCTCTGCGACCCGGAGGCGATCGCCTTCGCCAGCGGGGCGCAGGACGTGCTGGCCGGCGCGCGCATCGTGTCCAGCATGGCCGCGGCGCTCGAGGGCTGCAATTTTGCCGCCGCGGTGTCGGCCCGGCTGCGCGAATTCTCGCCGCCGGTGTGGACCCCGCGCCAGTTCGCCGGGCACGTGGCGCAGCAGGGCGAGCTAAGGCCTGCCCTGGTGTTCGGCAACGAGCGCTTCGGCTTGCCGAACCAGGTGGTCGAGCAGTGCAATGTGCTCATTAATATTCCGGCCAATCCGGCCTATTCCTCGCTCAACCTGGCGCAGGCGGCCCAGGTGCTGGCCTACGAGTGCAGGGTGGCGGCCCAGGACGGCCAGCCGCTGCCGGCCGGCGCGATCGGCTTTCAGGGCGAGGCGGCCAGCCTGGCGCAGATCGATGGCATGTACCGGCATCTGGAACAGGCGCTCGTTGCGGTCGGCTTCCTGGACGCCGGCAATCCGAAAAAACTGATGCCGCGCCTTAAGCGGCTGTTCGCGCGCACGCAGCTCGAGACCGAGGAAGTAAACATCCTGCGCGGCATCGCGCGCCAGATCATGAAGCAGCGCGACCCGTCGTAGCCGAGCCGGGCAGCGTCAGGGGGCGCCGGCGGCCTTTGGCGTACACTGAAAGAAACGACGTGGACAGCGACATGGACGCAAGCGGCAGGCGGTATCGGTTATCGGCGCGCGTGCTGCTGCAATGGCTGCTGCTGGTCCAGGCCGCGGCCGTCGGCGCGCTGTTCTACACGGCGCTGCGCTACCTGGGCATTGGCTCGGCGTGGCTGGCGCTCGCGCTCAGCCTGGGCGCGGTGCTGCTGGTGCGCCTGCTCATCACGGCCAACAATTTTGTGCTGAGCGCGCGTTTTCGCAGCCCCTTGCCGGACGCCTTCAGGCTCGGCAAGCTTGCCGCACTGCGCCTGTTCGGCGAGGAATTCATGGCCTCGCTGCTGCAGTCCTCGTGGTTCATGGCGCGCGCCAGGCCGTGCCAGCACATTTATCCCGACGCGCCCGCCCCGCCTGTGTTGTTGTTGCACGGATACGGCTGCAACAGCGGTTACTGGGCCCATCTCACGGCGCTGCTCGACGCGGCCCGTATCAGCTACGCCACGCTCGACCTGGAACCGATGATCGCCGGGATCGATGAGTACGTGCCGCTGGTCGAACGCGCCGTGCATGCCCTGTGCCAGGGCGCGGGCGCGCAACAGATCATCATCGTCGGACACAGCATGGGCGGTCTGGTGGCGCGCGCCTACCTGCGCACCCATGGCGCGGCGCAGGTGGCGCGCGTGATCACGCTCGGCACGCCGCACCATGGCACCAGGCTGGCCAGCTTCGGGGTGGGGCGCAACGCGGCCCAGATGCGGCG
>JBAQKU010000092.1:0-1797 GCA_049301315.1 Telluria sp. | reverse complement strand
GCCTTGAAATAGGCGCTGATGCGCTCCATGAAGCCTTCGCACAGTGCTTCGAGCGGTTGCGGCCGCTGCAGGAAGGCGGCGCTGTCGAACAGCAAGGCCAGTTCGCTGTTCTGCTTTTCCAGCGCGGCGGTCTTGCTGCGCACCCTTTCCTCGAGGTTGCTGTACAGTTCCTGCAGGCGGTCTGCCATGGCGTTGAAGCCGAGCGCCAGCTGGCCGAACTCGTCTTCGCTCTCGACGGCCAGCCTGACTTCGAAATCCTCGTCCGTCATGCGCTGCATGCCTTCGTGCAGGCGCGTGACCGGCTCGACGATCAGCATGAACAGCAGGTAGATGATGCTCACCGTGCCGCAGATCGCCATGCCCAGCAACACCATCTGGGACGCGCGCAGCCAGAAGGTGCGGTGCTCGCTGTCGTGCTCGATCATGCGCACCAGGCCATCGACCCGGACCACGAACTGCTCGGTCATCTGCCTGAAGGCGGGCCAGGCTGCCTGCGCCGTATCGGGCCGCGCCAGCAGCGCGTCGGCGGCCGGGCGCAGCGTGCCGCGCCAGGACTGGCTGATCTGGTTGAACTCGCGCTGGATGTCGGCGCGCGGCGGCAAAAACAGCGGCCGCTGCGGATCGCCGCGCTCAAGCTGCACCAGCGTGCGGCTGATCGCTTCGATCTCGGCGGCGGCGGCGCCCTGAGGGCTGGCCGGATCCGACACCAACAGGCTCAGCCGATAACTGCGCATGCGCAGGCTGCCGGTGTCGTTGATCGCACCGGCACTGCCTTCGAGTTGCCAGGAAAGAAACAATGTCATGCCGATCGCGATCAGGGCCAGCGCCAGGAAACCGAGCAGCGCGCTGACGATCTTGCTCGACAGCTTTTGACGCGCGGGACGCGCCGAGGCGCGCCCGCCCGGCACGGCGTCAGGGACGGGGCTGGCGCTGCGGGGCGCGGTTGCGGTCGCGAAGACCAGATTGTCGGTTTTCATTTGAGTGTTTTCTCCATGACAACACCCGCTTCGCGCGGCTGGGTCTGACCTGGAGTATACGCTTCTGGCCGTTCCGGCGCAGTTAATTGTCGCCCGGGAGCCTGTCGGTCAGGCTTCTAGCCGCCGGTCTGGGCCATGAAGCGCACGATCTTTCCCGGGCTTTCGCGAAATTCGTGCTGTTGCGGCTTGAGCTCGATGGCGCTGCGGATTGCCGCTTCCAGTTCGGCGTCGCTGGCGCCGCCGCGCAGAAGCGGGCGGAACTCGAATTTTTCCTCCTGCCCCAGGCACAGGTACAAGGTGCCGTCCACGGCCAGCCGCACCCGGTTGCAGGTGGCGCAAAAGTGCTGCGACATGGGGGTGATGAAGCCGATGCTGGCGCTGCCGTCGGGCGTGGACAGGTAACGCGCCGGCCCTCCCCCCAGCTCGGCGGCCTGGGGCACCAGGCCGAACTTGCCGCGCAGCCGTTCCTGCACCGGACCCAAGTCGAGCCAGGTGGTGTCGCGCCCGCTCGCGCCCATCGGCATCGCTTCGATCAGGCGCAGGACGAACTGTTGCTCGATGCAAAAGGCCGCCATGTCGTCGATCTGATCGTCGTTGACCCCGCGCATGGCCACCATATTGATCTTGATCGGCGCAAAGCCGGCCGCCTTGGCCGCCCGCAAGCCGTCGAGGATCTGGGCCAGGCTGTCGCGCCCGGTGATCGTTTCCATGCAGGCGCGGTCGAGCGAATCGAGGCTCACGTTGACGCGCGCCACCCCGGCCGCGCGCAACGCCGGGGCGTGGCGCGCCAGCTGGGTGGCGTTGGTCGACAGGGACAAGT
>JBAQKU010000091.1:0-2643 GCA_049301315.1 Telluria sp. | reverse complement strand
GTGCCGCCGGCGCGCCCGGCACGCCTTCCGCCACTGGCGCGACGCGCAAGGATTCGACCACCAACTACGAAGTCGACAAGACCGTGCGCTACGAGCAAAAGCCGATGGGCGGCATCAAGCGCCTGTCGGTCGGCGTGCTGGTCAACTACCGGCGCATCGTCGACCGCAAGACCGGCAAGGTCACGGTCAAGGCCTTGAGCGCGGCCGAGGTGGCGCAAATTAACGATCTGGTGCGCGAGGCGATGGGCTATAACAAGGAACGCGGCGACACCTTGAACGTGACCAACGCGCCGTTCGACGGGGTCGACAAGCCGGTCGAGCCGCCTGCGGCCGTTCCCTGGTGGAGCGATCCGGACAACATTGCGCTGGCCAAGCGGGTGGGCAAGTTCGTGCTCGCCGCGATCGTGCTGTCCTACCTGTTCTTCCGTATCCTGCGCCCGATGATGCGCCCGGTCTTTCGCAAGCTCGACGAGATTTCCAGTGTGTCTGCGCTGCCGCTTGCCAGCCAGCTCTCGCCCGAGGACGCGCAGATGGCCGCGTTCGAGCGCACCCAGCTCGAAGCGATGGAAGCGAACCAGGCCCAGGGTTACCGCTCGAACCTGCAGATGGCCAAGAACCTGGCCAAGGAAGATCCGCGCATCGTCGCCAACGTCGTAAAAGCATGGGTTGGCGCGAATGAATGATAACGGCATCCAGAAAGCGGCGATCCTGATGCTGGCCATCGGCGAATCCGAGGCGGCCGAGGTGATGCGCTTTCTCGGCCCGCGCGAGGTGCTCAAGCTGGGCGCGGCGATGGCCACCATGAAGGCGGTCCAGCACGAGCAGGTGGTGACGGTGCTCGATTCCTTCCGCCAGCAGACCGAACTCAATTCGACCGTCGGCCTCGATTCGGACGAGTACATCCGCCAGGTGCTGACCAAGGCGCTGGGCGACGACAAGGCCTCGGTGCTGCTCTCGCGCATCCTGGGCGGCAAGGACGCCTCCGGCATCGAGAGCCTGAAATGGATGGATGCGTCCTCGGTCTCGGAACTGATCCGCAACGAGCATCCGCAGATCATCGCCACCATCCTGGTGCACCTCGAGCGCGACCAGGCCTGCGAAATCCTGGGCAATTTCAGCGACCGCCTGCGCAATGACGTGGTGCTGCGCATCGCCACCCTGGACGGGGTGCAGCCGGCCGCGCTGCGCGAGCTCAACGACGTGCTCACCAAGCTGTTGTCGGGCAACGAGAACATCAAGAAGTCGTCGCTGGGCGGGGTCCGCGCGGCCGCCGAGATCCTCAATTTCATGAGCGGCGAGCAGGAAGGTTCGGTGATGGACAACATCAAGAACTACGACAACGACATGGCGCAGAAGATCATGGACGAGATGTTCGTGTTCGACAACATCATCGACATCGACGACCGCGGCATCCAGCTGCTGCTGCGCGAAGTGCAGTCGGAGATGCTGATCATCGCGCTCAAGGGCTCGGGCCAGGATTTGCGCGACAAGATCTTCAAGAACATGTCGACGCGCGCCGGCGAGATGATGCGCGAAGACCTCGAATCGAAGGGCCCGGTGCGTCTGTCCGAGGTCGAGGCCCAGCAAAAGCAGATCCTGCAGATCGTGCGGCGCCTGGCCGACGAAGGCCAGATCGTGTTGGGCGGAAAAGGCGAGGATTCCTTTGTCTGATACCCCGAAAGAAATGCAAAGCGCCTACCAGCGCTGGGAAATGCACTCCTTCGGCGACGAGCGCCCCAGCGTGGTGGCCAAGCGCGCGCCCGCGCTCGATGCGGCGCCCGAGGACCTGGCCGCGCGGCGCGAGGAAGCGCGCCTGATCGGTTTCGAGGAAGGCCACGCCAGCGGCTACGCCGACGGCCTCACGCTCGGGCGCGCCGCCGCCGCCACCGAACTGGCGCACCTGCAGTCGGTCACCCTTGCCTTCGGCCAGGCCGTGGCCGGCGCCGACCAGCTGATCGCCAACGAGGTGCTCGAACTGGCGCTGCACCTGGCCAAGGGCATGCTCAGGAACGCGCTCGAGGTCAAGCCCGAGCTGCTCATCCCGGTGGTGCGCGAAGCGATCGAATACCTGCCGGTGCTGCAGCAGCCGGCGCTGCTGGTGCTGCACCCGGACGACGCCGAGGTGGTGCGCGCCGGCATCGGCGAAGAGCTCGACAAGGGCGGCTGGCGCGTGGTCGAGGATGCGCAGGTCGGGCGCGGCGGCTGCAAGATCGAGACCGGCACCAACCAGATCGACGCCCAGGCCGCCTCGCGCTGGCAGCGCCTGACCAGCGCGCTGGGCCAGAACATGGACTGGCTCGGACCATGAGCGCGCCCGGCCCGGAGCGCCACAGCGCACGCTGGAAGGCCTACCTCAAGGACTGCGACACCCTGCTCGGCTTCATCGAACCGATGCAGGTGTCGGGGCGCGTCACGCGCGTGGCAGGCCTGGTCATGGAGTGCGTGGGCCTCAAGCTGGCCGTGGGCGCGGCCTGCACCATTCCGCTGCAAAACGGCAGCCGGGTCGAGGCCGAAGTGGTCGGCTTCGATGGCGAGCGCCTGTTCCTGATGCCGCAAAGCGACGTCGAAGGCATCATTCCCGGCACCCGCGTGTTTCCGGTCGAAATGTCGGTGCCGCGCCCCGGCATGGTGGCCCATCCGCGC
>JBAQKU010000090.1:0-7796 GCA_049301315.1 Telluria sp. | reverse complement strand
CGCTTGGCGCCCTGCTCATCACAGCACGCTAAGGGCCGATTGCGATGACGTCAACGACCAAGCAAGATGTACCGGATGCGCCCGCAGCGGGCGAGGAAAGCCGCCAGAACATCCAGATCCACCTGCGCAAGATACCGCTGCTGGCCGAGCTGACCGACGACGAGATCATCAAGGTCAAGGGCGACATCCGGATCCGCCACTATGCCAAGCGCGACGTGGTCCTGCACAAGGGCGGCAGCGGCGACGGGCTGCTGTTCCTGCTGACCGGGCAACTGCAGGTGATCAATGTGACCGAAGACGGGCGCGCGATCGGCCTGCGCATGCTCGCGCCGGGCGACTTCTTCGGTGAAATTGCGCTGATCAACAATTCGACGCGCTCGGCGTCGGTGGTGGCGATGACCGAAGTGCTGGTCGCGTTCCTGCCGGCGGCCACCGCGATGCATTTGTTTTCGCACGTGCCGTCGGTGGCGAACCAGATGCTGCGGCACCTGGCGCACAAGATCGAGCGCGATTCGGAGTTTCGCGCGCTGCTCAGTATTAACAATACCGCCAAGCGCATTTATACGTATCTGGTGCTGCAGCAAAAACCGTCCGCGCCGGGGGCGCCGGTCGTGGTGGAGAATTTGCCGACCCACCAGGATATTGCCAACATGATCAACACCAGCCGCGAGACGGTGACGCGCGCGTTGCTCACGCTGGTGCAGCAAGGGATCGTGCAAAAGGAACCGCACCGGCTTGTGATTATTAATCCGGAAGCGCTGCAAAAGCTGGTGCAGGGGTCGTGAATTGCGATAGGCGAAACCGACTTCCCGGGAAGGCGCATTGCTGTCCCGAATAACATCGTTGACATTTGCACGTCGTTCCCGCAAAGGCGCATTGCTGTCCCGAATAAAACCGTTGACATTTGCACGTCGTTCCCGCGCAAGCGGGAACCCAATATATGCGCCCAGTGGATAGGTACGTCCCACCACTTTGCTTGCAAATGGGGTTCCCGCTTTCGCGAGAACGACGAGTTTAAGTCTCGGGTTGTAGGTTAGGCGAGCAGCCCTTTGGCGTCCGCTGGCGGCGCCTGCGCAGCTAATCCTCACCAATCAGTACGATCGCATTGCGCGCATCGAATACCGCCTTCCCGCCGGCGACCAGCGCCGTCTTGCCCGAGTAGTAATCCCGCACCCGCTCGCCGTCCCTGAACACGCCCGCCACCGTGACCGCCGTGGCCTGCCCCGTCGGCAGATCAAGCGCCACCACAACCCTGTCGCGCACCCCGCCCCTGGCATAGGTGCGCGCAAACGTGTACGGACGATCCTGCAGTTTGCGATGCACCCCGGCGCCAACGGCCGGATGCGCCTGGCGGAACAAGCCAAGCCGGCTCCAGTGCCGGCGCACGTCGGCCACATGATAGCTGCCGCGCGGCGCATTGCCTGCCAGCTCATCCCAGTTCATGAACGAGCGCAGCCTGGCGTCGCCCTCGGCCCCCTGAACCTGCAGCATGCGCGCGCTCTCATCGCCGTAATAAATCTGCGCCGCGCCGGGTGCAAGCAGCAGCTTGGTCGCCGTCTCCAATGGCCGCGTACGTGCCGCATCGAACGGGGTGCCGTCGTCGTGCGAACTCATATAATTGAGCACAGAATAGCCCTTGAGCGGCCCATTCAAGCTGTCCGAGTAGGCGCTGAAAATCTCCTCGTAGCCTTTGTGCGCGGCAGTCTTCATGTCGAAGTTGATGACGCTGTCGAAGCCGTTGTCAAAGAAATCGACATGGTTCGCTCCGCCCATGTCGAACTTGCGGCCGTCCCCCACCGAATAATTGTAGACCTCCGCTGTCATGTAGAACGGCGTATCGCCAAGGCTTTTCCCGGGGTTGTCGCGCTTCCAGTCCTCATAGGCATGGCTCGCGAGCTGCTTTAACTCCTTCCACACGCCAGGCTCGGTATGTTTCACGGTATCTGCGCGAAAGCCGTCGAAGCCATATTTGCGCACCCAGTCCACATGCCATTTCATCAGGTAGTAACGCGGCGCGCGCGGATATCCGGTGCGTGCAAAAAAATCGTCAAGCTCCTTCACTTCACGCGCGTAGCGCTTTTCCGCCTTCCACTTCGCCGCCAGCGCCGGCGGCAATTTCACCGGCGTGTCGCTGCCGGTCCGAAAGTCAGGCAGGTTCCTCACCAGTACACAGTCGATCGTGGTCGCCGCGTCCTTGTAGGTGCAAAGCGGCCCGGTGCGGACCCATTCTTTCGGCCAGACCGGATCGGCTGCCGTTACCGGCCCGGTGTGGTTCATCACCACGTCGAGCAGGACCCGTATGCCGTTCGCGTGCGCGGTATCGACCAGTTCGCGCACATCCGCTTCGGTGCCGAGGTTGGCGTCGACACTGGTGAAGTCCCTGGCCCAGTAGCCGTGGAAGGCGTACGACTTGCCGGTCCCCTCGTCGGTAGCGCCATGGATTTGCTCGACCGGCGGGGTGATCCAGATGGCGTCGACGCCCAGGTCCTTGAAATATCCTTCCCTTATTTTGGCGGTGATACCGGCCAGGTCGCCGCCCATGTAGCCACGCAGCGTCGCGCCATCGCTCTTGCGGCCGTACGCATGGTCATTGGCCGGATTGCCGTTGTAGAAGCGGTCCGTCAGCAGGAAGTAGACGGTCGCGTTCTCCCATACGAAGGGTTTGCGAAGCGGCTGTGCAGCGGCTGGATTGGCGGCTGCGCCAAGAGCGAGCGCAAGCGAAACGGCGAGAGCGGAAAATTTCACGTGCTGGGGTCCTGTTGGTGGATGAAGTGAATGTTCAGGTGACGACGGTCGGACCGGGGCGCCCGGTTCGTGCTTTTATTTCTGCGAGACTGTCTGCGATGGCGATCAAGCCCGCGAGCGCTGCCTGCGTCTCGATCGCGTGGTGCGCCGGATCGGCTTCATATCTTTCCAGGTACAGGCGGATGGTCGCGCCTTCGGTTCCGGTGCCGGACAGGCGCAGCACGATGCGCGAACCATCGGTCATCACGATGCGCACGCCCTGGCGCGCAGTTACCGACCCGTCGACCGGATCGGTGTACACAAAATCGTCCGCCAGCGCGACGGTGTAACCGGACAAGGTCTGGCCGGCGAGGCCGCCAAGCTTGACGCGCAAGTTGGTCATCAGCGCCTTGGCGATGTCCGCATCGACCGCTTCGTAATCGTGGCGCGAATAGTAGTTGCGCCCGAAGCGGGCCCAGTGCTGGCGCACGATGGCATCGACCGGCTTGCCGCTGGCGGCCAGCAGGTTTAGCCAGAACAGCACGGCCCACAGCCCGTCCTTCTCGCGGATGTGGTCCGAGCCGGTGCCATAGCTCTCCTCCCCGCACAGGGTGACCATGCCGGCGTCCATCAGGTTGCCGAAAAACTTCCAGCCGGTGGGCGTCTCGAAACACGGCACCCCGAGTTCGCGGGCGACCCGGTCGGCGGCGCTAGACGTCGGCATCGAGCGTGCAATGCCCTTGATGCCGGCGCGGTATCCCGGCGCGACCTCGGTATTGGCCGCGATGATCGCCAGGCTGTCCGAAGGCGTGACGGCGATGCCGCGCCCGACGATCATGTTGCGGTCCGCGTCGCCGTCCGATGCTGCGCCGAAGTCGGGCGCGCCAGGGCCGGACATGATTGCGATAAGCTGCGCCGCATTGACGGGGTTCGGGTCCGGATGGTGTCCGCCGAAATCCTCGAGCGGCTTGCCGTTGATGACGGTGCCCGTCGGCGCGCCAAGGATGCCTTCCAGGATGGCGTGCGCGTACGGCCCCGACACCGCGCTCATGCCGTCGAAGCACATCCGGAATCCCCTCGAGAACAAGGCCTTGATGGCCGGGAAATCGAACAGGTCGGCCATCAGCGCCGCGTAGTCGGCCACCGGGTCGATCACTTCGACCTGCATCTGCTCGACCTGCGTGACGCCAATCTGGTCGAGATCGACGGCATGCGCGTCGCTGATGCGGTAATGATTCAGCGTCTGGGTGTTGCTGTAGATGGCGTCGGTGATTCGGTCGGGCGCAGGGCCGCCATTGCCGATGTTGTACTTGATGCCGAAGTCCCCATCTGCCCCGCCCGGATTGTGACTGGCCGAGAGGATGACCCCGCCGAATGCGGCATGCTTGCGGATCAGGCAGCTCACCGCCGGGGTCGAGAGGATGCCGCCGCGACCGACCAGCACCTTTCCGAAACCATGCGCCGCCGCCATGCGCACGATGACGTCGATCGCAGTACGGTTAAAAAAGCGGCCATCGCCGCCCAGCACCAGCGTCTGGCCGGCGCTGCCGACCAGCGTGTCGAAGATCGATTGCACAAAATTTTCAAGGTAGCCGGGTTGGCGGAATTCGCTTACCTTCTTGCGCAGCCCCGACGTGCCGGGGCGCTGCCCGTCGAAAGGTACCGTCGCTACTGTATGGATCGTCATGTCCGCTCCTGTCTGCCAAACAGTAACAATACGACAGGTTCAAGAATCGCGGCGCAGCGTCGAACCAATCGCTTTCAAGCCTTCCTGGTTTCAGCCTTGTCGCTCACGAACAAGGTCAACACGCCCGCCAGGACCATGCTGGCGCCGCCCAGCATCAGCGTCTCTACCGTATGGCCGCTGAAGAAGTGCGTTGTCACGAAGCCCAGCAGCAGGCCGCTGACAATTTGCGGAATCACCACGAAAAAATTGAACAGCCCCATGAAGTAACCCATGCGCCTGGCGGGCAGCGCCCCGGCCAGGATTGCATACGGCATGGTCAGGATGCTGGCCCACGCGATACCGACGCCGACCATCGGGATCAGCAGAAGCTCTTTTTGGGTGATCAGGAAAATGCTGGCCAGGCTCATGCCGCCGATAACGAGGCAGGTCGTGTGGACGGCTTTGCGGCTGGTCGCGCGCGCAAAAATCGGCAGGATGAAGGCCGCCAGCGCCGAAACGCCGTTATACACGCCGAACATGATGCCGACCCAGTTGCCTGCGCTCTGGTAAGCGGCGGACTGCGCGTCGGTGGTGCCGAACACATTATCCGCAATCGCGGTGCCGGTGTAGATCCACATGGCGAACAACGCGATCCAGGTGAAGAACTGCACGAAAGCCAGTTGCACCATCGTCTTCGGCATCTTCATGAAGCCGCCGCAAATTTCAGCGAACGCGATGCCGAAGCCCTTCGAATTGCTGCGCTCTGCGCGGAATTTCTCCAGGCTCTCGGGCGGGGTCTCGCTGGCCGTAAACACCGTCCACATCACCGACAGCAGGAACACCAGGCCGCCGGCGTAGAACGAGTAGCGCACCGTATCGGGAATCATGCCGGCCACCGGCACGTTGCTGACGCCGAAAAAGTCGGAGAAAATCATCGGCAGCAGCGAGGCGATGACCGCCCCGCAGCCGATGAAGAAAGTCTGCATCGCGAAGCCGGCAGTCTGCTGCGACGAATCGAGCTTGTCGCCGACGAAGGCGCGAAACGGCTCCATCGAGACATTGATCGCCGCGTCCATCATCCACAATACCGCCACGGCCATCCACAAGACGCTCGAATTGGGCATCAGGAACAGCGCGATCGACGCGAAGATCGCGCCCAGGAAGAAGAACGGACGGCGGCGCCCCCAGTACGGGTGCCAGGTGTTGTCGCTCAGGTAGCCGATGATCGGCTGGACCAGCAGGCCCGTGACCGGCGCGGCGAGCCAGAACAGCGGCAGGTCGTCCGGCTGCGCGCCCAGGGTCGAGAAGATGCGGCTGGTGTTGGCGTTTTGCAGGGCGAAGCCGAACTGGATGCCGAAAAAGCCGAAACTCATGTTCCACAGCTGCCAGAACGACAGCCGTGGTTTTGGCAATGAAAGTTGCATGTGCATCCGTGTCCCATTATTTGTCCGCAACCGGCCCCTGTGGGTCGGATAGTTTGTAGGAAAATAACATGCGCATTTCTAAGTGTCAATCTAAACCGTTCCATAGTAGAATCGCCAACACAGCGGCATGAAAAAGAAGATTTTGTAGTCAAATAACATATTGCCGCGACAACCGACACCATCCGAATGGGGACACCATGCTGGACCTGCAAAAGCGCCTGAGCAACTCCTTTTACGCGATCATCAGCCTGCCGTCGACGGCAATGGGATTTGCGCTATGTATCCAGATTTCGGCCCTGAGCTGGCTGCTCAGCACCAAATACAATCTCGACATCCATGAAATCGGCATCGTCTGGGCAGCCGGGCCGCTGGCCGGGATCATCGGCCAGGTCCTGATCGGCTTCATCAGCGACAAGACCTGGTTCTGGGGCGGGCGGCGCAGGCCCTTCATCCTGATCGGCGGCGTGCTGGCGGCGCTGATGGTATTCCTGCTGCCGCGCATCGACGTCGTCAGCCAGGCGCTCGGCATCGGCAACCTGCTGGTGGTCGCCGTCATCGTCGCGCTCACGCTCGACCTGTCGATCAACATCGGCTTCAACCCGACGCGCTCGCTGATCGCCGACCTCACGCCCGAAGGCGAGCCACGTACGCGCGGCTACACATGGATGCAGACCATCTCCGGGTTCTGGGGCGTGATGGCCTACCTGATCGGCGCGTTCATCGACAACTACGCCCTGATTTCGGTGGGCGTGGTGATCGTGTTCGCGTTCTCGGTGGTGCCGATGTTCTTCGTGACCGAGCCGCGCGAGCTCAATGTCAAGGCAGAGGCGCTTGCCGCCACCAGCACCGAATGGGGCCAGTTATGGCGCATCTACTTCGCGCACGGCTTCTCCTGGATCGGGGTGCAGGCGATGTTCGTCTACATCATCGCCTTCATCCAGCAGCACATCGTGCCCGCCGGCGCCAGCGCCGCCGAAGTGACGTCGCAGTCGGGGCATGTGATCGCGATATCGTTCGCGGTGATGAACGTGGTCGGCTTCCTGCTGCCGGCGCTGCTGCTCGCGCCGCTGGCCAGCCGGATCGGCCGCGTGAAGACGCAGGCCGGCTGCATCGCCATCATGGCCGCCGGCTATTTCCTGATTGCGTCCATGGCGCGCACGCCTGCCATGCTGTATCTGTTGATGGGTGTCGTGGGGATCGGCTGGGGCGCCGTGGTCAGCCTGCCGTTCGCGATCATGAGCGAGAAGGTCGACCAGAGCCGCATGGGCTTCTTCATGGGAATCTTCAACCTGTCGGTGGTCGTGCCGCAGCTACTCTCGACCGCCATCGGCTACGTCCTGAAAGACGCCGCCGACAAGAGCGTCCTGTTCATGATCTGCGGCGGCTGCCTCGCCATCTCAGCCGGGCTCTGGTTCCTGGTGAGCGAAAAACAGGCGGCTCCCGCTACGGCAGCGCGCCTGGCCCCCTCGCACTGACACCGCAAAGGGGGCGGCATCGCCTGCTTGTCAGGCGCTCTTCGGCCCTTTGCGGTGCTCTTTTTTTGGCCCGGGCTTCGGTGCAGCGCTCTTTTCGGCGAAGCGGCGGTCGCCCGCTTTCTTGGGGGCGCTGAAGGCGCCTTTCTTGCCGGGCGCCGGCGGCTCGCCGTCGCGCGTGATATTGAGCTGCTGGCCCGCCACCCATACGCTCTTGAGGTGCTCGATCAGGTCGGGCGGCAGGTCCGCTGGCAGGTCGAGCTTGCTGTAGTCGTCGTAGATCTCGATGCGGCCGATGTACTTCGAGTCGATGCCGGCTTCGTTCGCAATCGCGCCGACGATGTTGCCGGGCTTGACTCCGTGCGCATGCCCTACTTCGATGCGAAACGTCCCCATGCCGTCTTCCGATGGCCGCGCAGCGCGCTCGCGCTTGAAGCCTGGCGCTTCGCTTCGCTCGGCGCGTGGCGCCGCTTCGGAACGGGGCGCGCGCGCCGCCGGCCGGTCTTCCTG
>JBAQKU010000089.1:0-11748 GCA_049301315.1 Telluria sp. | reverse complement strand
GACCGGGGCAGCGGGCACGAAACAGGCCTTTGCATCGTCGAAGCGCGGCTTGCCGCCCGACTGGGCATGCAGGTGCACGACCGGGCTCCAGCCGCCCGACAGCGCCAGCAAGTCGCATGCGATATGGCGCTTGGGGCCGGCCACCTCATTGCCGGCGTCACGCAAGCGCATGACGTCGACGCCCTTGATCCGCTTGCGGCCGGCAGTATCGATCACCACCGAACCGGCAATGATCTCGATGCCGAGGCGGCGCGCACAGGCAGGCAAATAGCCGCTCGATGCGGCCCGGGCATCGACGATTGCCACCACCTTGACGCCCGCTTCGGACAGGTCGAAGGCGCTCTGGTAGGCGCTGTCGTTGTTGGTGAAGATGACGACCTTCGATCCTGGCACCACACCATATCTGTTCGCGTACGCCGACACGGCGGACGCGAGCATGATCCCTGGGCGGTCGTTATTGCTAAATACCAGGGGCCGCTCGATCGCGCCGGTGGCCAGTACCACCTGGCGGGCACGCACGCGCCACAGGCGCTCGCGCGCCCCGCTGCGCTGCGCCAGCGGCAAGTGGTCGGTCAGGCGCTCGCAGATGGTCAGGAAATTATGGTCGTGGTAGCCAAACACGGTGCTGCGCGTGAGCAGCCGGACTTCCTTCATGGCCTTGAGTTCGGCCACCGCGGCGGCGATCCATGCGTCCGCAAACTGATCGTCGATGATGCTGGTGCTTCCCAGCAGGCTGCCGCCCAACTCGTTCTGTTCGTGCGCCAGGATGACGCGCGCGCCACTTCTTCCGGCCGCCAGCGCCGCCGCCAGTCCGGCCGGCCCGCCTCCCACGACCAGCACGTCGCAATGGACATCGGTCTTGTCGTAGTGGGCCGGATCGCGCACCGCGGGCGCGACGCCCAGGCCGGATGCCTTGCGGATGAAATGCTCATACTTCATCCAGAACGACTTTGGCCACATGAACGTCTTGTAATAAAACCCGGCCGGCATGAAGCGTGAAAACATGCCGGTCACCGACATCAGGTCGATATCGACACTGGGCCAGCAATTGACGCTGCTCGCGCGCAGGCCCTCATACAGTTCGACTTCGGTGGCGCGCGCGTTCGGGATGGTGTCGGCGCCTTCTTCGAGCTGCAGCAGGGCATTCGGCTCCTCCACGCCGCAACTGACAATGCCGCGCGGACGATGATATTTCCAGCTGCGCGCGACCACCGCGACATCGTTTGCCAACAGTGCCGACGCGACGGTGTCGCCCTGGCAGCCGGTGTAGGGCCTGCCGTTGAAAACGAAGTTGATCGGTTTGCTCCGGTCGACGTGGCTGCCACGCCCGATTCGGTTCACTTGGCTCATTGCTTTTCTCCGGGAATGGTTTCGCCCACCTTGTAGACGCTCGTGATCTGGTACGTCAGTGTGTTGCGCTGGACATTGAACCAGCGCCGGCAGCCATAGGCGTGCATCCACTGTTCCTGGTGCGGGCCGCGCGGGTTCTTGCGCATGAACAGATAGTCGCCCCATTGCGCATCGCTCAGCGCATCGGTATCGAGGGGCCGGGTAATGTGGGCTTCGCCGCCGTAAGAAAATTCGCTCTCTTCGCGCGGCCCGCACCACGGGCATGTAATTTCCAGCATGTTGATTCTCCGTGCAGGGTTAGTGGGCGACGCCGGCGGCGCCATGTTCGTCGATCAGGTGACCGTTCGAAAAGCGCTCCAGCGAAAACGCCGCATTGAGCTCGTGCGGCCGGTTCTGGGCAATGGTGTGGGCGAACACCCAGCCGGAACCGGGCGTCGCCTTGAAGCCGCCGGTGCCCCACCCGCAGTTGAAATACAGGCCCTTTACCGGTGTCAGTCCGATGATCGGGCAGGCGTCCGGACAGACATCGACGATGCCGCCCCACTGGCGGTTCATGCGTACCCTGCTAAAGGTCGGGAACAGTTCCATGATCGCCTGGACCGCATGTTCGATGACCGGGAAGCTGCCGCGCTGGCCGTAGCCGGTATACGCATCGATGCCGGCGCCGATCACCAGGTCGCCCTTGTCGGTCTGGCTGATATAGCCGTGCACCGCGTTCGACATGATCACGGAATTCAAGACCGGCTTGACCGGCTCCGAGACGAAGGCCTGCAAGGGATGGCTTTCGATCGGCAGGCGCAAGCCGGCCAGGCCGGCCAGCACGCTGGAGCTGCCGGCCGTGACCACCCCGACCTTCTTGGCCCGGATGAACCCTTGCGTGGTCTCGACCCCGACCACCCGCTCCCCATCGCGCCGGATGCCGGTCACCTCGCACTTCTGGATAATGTCGACACCATGCGCATCGGCCCCGCGCGCAAAACCCCACGCGACCGCGTCATGGCGCGCCGAACCGCCCCTGCGCTGCAGCGACGCGCCGAGAATCGGATAGCGCGCAGTGGGGGAGATGTTAATCAACGGCTCGAACTGCTTGACCTGCTGCGCATCGAGCACTTCGCCGTCGACCCCGTTGAGGCGGTTCGCATTGACCCGGCGCGTGATATCGCGCATGTCCTGCAGGCTGTGCCCCAGGTTCATCACGCCGCGCTGGCTGAACATGACGTTGTAGTTGAGGTCCTGCGCCAGGCCCTCCCACAGCTTCATCGACTTTTCATACAAATGGGTGGCCTCGTCCCACAGGTAATTGGAACGGACGATGGTGGTGTTGCGGCCGGTGTTGCCGCCGCCAATCCATCCCTTTTCGATGACGGCAACGTTGGTGATGCCGTGTTCCTTGGCCAGGTAATAGGCCGTTGCCAGTCCATGTCCGCCGCCGCCGATGATGATGACGTCGTATTCCTTTTTCGGCGGCGGGCTGCGCCATGCCGCCTCCCAGTTCTCGTGATAACTGAGCGCGTTGCGCACCAGGCTGAAGATGGAGTATTTTTTCATGATGCTTCCTTCGTTTGTTCCGGTCTAGCACTCGATGACATTCACGGCCAGGCCGCCGCGTGATGTTTCCTTGTATTTGAGCTTCATGTCGGCGCCCGTGTCGCGCATGGTCTTGATGACTTTGTCGAGCGACACGAAGTGCTTGCCATTGCCGCGCAGTGCAATCCGGGCGGCATTGATGGCCTTGACGGACCCCATCGCGTTGCGCTCGATGCAGGGAACCTGCACCAGGCCGCCAACCGGGTCGCAGGTCAGTCCCAGGTTGTGCTCCATGCCGATTTCGGCTGCGTTCTCGACTTGTTCGACGCTGCCGCCGAGTACCTCGGCCAAGCCGCCGGCGGCCATCGAACAGGCGACCCCGACTTCCCCCTGGCAGCCGACTTCGGCCCCCGAGATCGATGCGTTTTCCTTGTACAGGATCCCGATCGCCGCGGCGGTGAGCAGAAAGCGCACCACGCCGCCGTCGTCGGCGCCGGGCACGAAGCGGGTGTAATAGTGCAGCACCGCCGGGATGATTCCGGCCGCCCCGTTGGTCGGCGCGGTCACCACGCGGCCACCGGCTGCGTTCTCTTCATTGACCGCCAGCGCGTACAGGTTGACCCAATCGAGCGTGGTCAAAGGATCGCGCAGGCTCGCTTCCGGTTGCCCTGACAGAGTGCGAAACAGCGCGGCGGCGCGGCGCTGCACCTTGAGGCCGCCCGGCAGGAGACCCTCCTGCTCGCAGCCGCGCTTGACGCACGACTGCATCACCTGCCAGATGCGCAGCAAGCCGTCCCGGATATCGCTCTCGGAACGCCACACCTTCTCGTTTTCCAGCATCAGCTCACTGATCGACATGCCGTGCTGCTCGCACAGCGCCAGCAACTGCACTGCGCTGTTGAACGGATACGGCAGCTGCGTGTCGTCTTCCTTGAGGCGGTCCGCTTCGGCCGCCTCGCGATTGACCACGAAGCCGCCTCCCACCGAGTAATAGACCTTGCTGACAATCTCGTCCCCGGCGGCGTTCTCGGCCCGAAAACACATGCCGTTCGGGTGATACGGCAGCGCACGACGGCGATGAAACACCAGGTGCTCGGCTTCGACAAAGGCGATTGCGTGCGTGCCCATGAGACGCAGGATCCGGTCGCCCCGGATCCGGGCCAGGCGCTCTTCAATGCACTCGGGGTCGATCAGGTCGGGCGCCTCGCCCTCCAGGCCCAGCATCACCGCCTTGCAACTGCCGTGCCCCTTGCCGGTAGCGCCGAGCGATCCGAACAATTCCACCTTGATCAGCGCGACCTGGCCGAGCAAATCCCGATCGCGCAGGCCGCTCGCAAACAACAGCGCCGCACGCATCGGGCCCACCGTATGCGAACTGGACGGTCCAATGCCGATCTTGAACAACTCAAATATACTGATAGCCATCTTGCACAACTCCTCACGTCGTTCCTGCCGGTTTCAAGCAATACATGTTGCAGCCACGCCCCAAGCGTCAGGCGCGATAGACCGGGAACCGGGCGCACAGCTGCTTGACCTGTGCGCGCACCCGCAGCGTCACCGCCGGGTTGTCGATCTGGTCGAGCACGTCGCAGATCCAGTGCGTCAACTGCTGCGCTTCGGTTTCCTTGAACCCGCGTGAGGTGATCGCAGGCGAGCCGATCCGGATGCCGCTGGTGACGAACGGCGACTGCGGGTCATTCGGCACCGCGTTCTTGTTCACGGTGATATGGGTGGCGCCGAGCGCGGCGTCGGCGGCCTTGCCGGTAATGCCCTTGTCAACCAGATCGACGAGGAACAGGTGGTCGTCGGTTCCGCCGGAAACGATGCGGTAGCCGCGCTCGATGAAAACGTCGGCCATCGCCCGGGCATTGAGCAACACCTGTTGCTGGTACTGTTTGAATTCCGGCTGCAGGGCTTCCCGCAGCGCCACGGCCTTGGCCGCGATCACATGCATGAGCGGCCCGCCCTGGATGCCGGGAAAGACCATGGACTGGATTTTTTTCTCGATCTCGGGATTGGCACGGCCGAGAATCAATCCGCCGCGCGGGCCGCGCAGCGTCTTGTGCGTGGTGGTGGTCACGATGTCGGCAAAGGGAAGCGGATTCGGGTACAGGCCGGCAGCGACCAGGCCGGCAACGTGCGCCATGTCCACCATCAGGAGCGCGCCGACCTTGTCGGCAATGGCCCGAAAGCGCGGGAAGTCGAGGATGCGCGAGTAGGCGGAAAAGCCGGCGACGATCATGCGCGGCCGGTGTTCGAGCGCCAGCGCTTCGACCCGCTCATAATCGATCAGGTCCTGGTCGTTCAATCCATACTGGACGGCGTTGTAGAATTTGCCGGAAAAGCTCACTTTCGCGCCATGCGTGAGATGGCCCCCGTGTGCCAGGCTCATTCCGAGTATGGTGTCGCCCGGTTGCAGGAGAGCCATATACACCGCGCCATTGGCCTGCGAGCCGGAGTGCGGCTGGACATTGGCCCAGTCGGCGCCGAACAGCTGCTTGGCCCGTTCGATGGCCAGTTGCTCGACGACGTCGACATGCTCGCATCCGCCGTAATAGCGTTTGCCGGGATAGCCTTCCGCGTATTTGTTGGTCAGCACCGACCCTTGCGCCTGCATCACGCGCGGGCTCGCGTAGTTTTCCGACGCGATCAGTTCGATGTGCTCTTCCTGGCGCCTGTCCTCGGCCTGCATTGCGCTCCACAGTTCTTCGTCGAACCCTTGTATTTGATCAGCCTTGGAAAACATTGGTCTCCTCCATTTAGATAGTCATTGGCTGACGCCAGGTCTGCGTCAACACATGCACTGAATTCTAAATAGCGGGGCGAATTGCTTTTGCTCATAACCGACATCACGTTGCATGAATGCGCCGATTGACCGGTTTTGCGCGCGCAGGGGGCGCTGAGCGACAGGGAAATTGGCGCGAGCGCGCCCGTTGAACGACTGGGCGGCTACGCCTTAAAGAGCGCCGAGGCGGCGTTCCTTGCCAGGAGGGATGCCGAAAAACTCGCTGTAGCGCCGGGTGAAATGGGCCACGGATGCGAAGCCGCATGCATCGGCCACGTCGATGATCGCTTGCTCGGTGCGCAGCAGTAATTGCCGGGCGCGCAGCAAGCGCAGCTCAAGATAGTAATTTCCGGGAGTGCAATTGAGATGCTCATTGAACAGCCGTTCCAGCTGCCTGCCGGACAGCCCCACATAATTTGCCAGCTCATCGACGCTCAGCGGCTCTTCGAGATTGCTTTCCATCAGGGCGACCGCTTCGCTCAGCTTCGGCTGGCTGGTTCCCAGCTTCTGGCGCAACGGTATGCGCTGCATGTCGCTAGCCGAACGGATCCGCTCGCACACCAGCAATTCGGCCACGGTTGCAGCCAGTTCCCTGCCGCCGGGCTGGGTCGAAATGAGGGTCACCATCATATCGATCGGTGCGATGCCGCCACTGCATGTATAGCGATCGCGATCGAGTTCGAACACCCTGCCGGACACGACGATGCCACCGAATCCGTCGATCAGGCTGTCGGTATCTTCCCAGTGGATGGTGCAGCGGTAGCCGGACAACAAGCCGGCGCGCGCGAGCAAGTGGCTGCCGGTACAAATGCCGCCCAGCGGCACTTTCTCATGACTTAATTTTCGCAACCAGACAATCAGGGGCTGGTCGCCGGTCAGGGCGATCGGATTCGGTCCGCACACGAACAATGCATCCAAAGCGGGAGCATTCTCGATCGAACAATCGGGCATGACCTGCACCCCGTTGCTGGCAGCAACCGGCTGGCCGTCCGCGGTAATGGTCAGCCATTGATAGCGCCTGGTCTTGGCCACCATGTTCGCCATGCGCAGCGGCTCCATGGCGGAAGCAAAGCCGATCAGCGTGAAGTTCGGCACGATCAGGAAACCGAAGCGGTACTGCTTCACGGCCAGATCGGCCGCATTCTTCGCCTTGCGCGGATCCTTGTCGGCCAAGGCGCTCGCCGCCTGCATCCTGGTGATAGCCATCGGTGTTGACCTTTTATTCTTTCATGCCCTGTCGACATTAAAGCAATCAATTTATCCAAGCCTTGATCATAGCCGCATGGCGCCAGGCGTGAGCAATGAAGTTCGGATTCAGACAATTTGACGTCGCGTATGAAACAAAGCGGCATGCCATGCAAGTCTACTATAGACACGCAGGCATCACGGAACTTCCCGGCCAGCCTGTTCTTTCATGCATCGCCACCTTACCGGACCCACCAACATGCTCACTCGCGTCATTCCCTGGACCATTGAAATCGCCGACCTGAGCACACGCTTGCGGGTTGGCATATGGGAGCACGAGCGCGAGCCCCAGCCAATACAGGTTCATCTCTCGATTCGCGCCATCGCAGCGATATTGCCGCAAGCGATAGATGATTGCCTGAACTATCAGCCAATCTGCCATTGGATCGTCAAGGTGTGGCCAGAGCAAGCACATACGATGCTGCTGGAAACGAAGATGAGTGAATTGCTGGCGTTTGTGTTCAATTTCGATGCCCGAATCGAATGGATCGATGCCACCATATGCAAGCCGACTGCGATTGCCGAAGCGCGAGCAGTCGGCGTCAGAATGGCGCTCTCGCGCGGCGAGTATGAAGCGGCATTCCAGCCCAACCAGGCGGCCGGAACCAGACCATCAGTCGCATCCCTGTTCGATTCCTCGCATATCTGACATTTCCGATCGCCCGTTGCAGTTAACAATCGACCGCCGCCGCGCGCGCAGTTCCTTTAATACCGGGAATAACTGTGAAATACGCCAGTATTCATTTGGGAATAGCCGTGTTATATTTCCTGGCAAATCGGCTACATTCTCTTTGGGAAGTTCACAATAATGAGGGGCAGCAGGGGTAATGCCGATTTTCGCGCGGGCGATGGAGTCGATCGCTTAACTCTACGATCAGGAATAAAAATGAAAATAAAGAGCTTATGCATAGCGGCCGCACTCGTCGGCAATGCCTTGTGTGCTGGCGCCGCCTATGCCGGAGATGCGGATTTCACGCTGGTGAACCGGACCGGGTATCCGATTCGTTCGATCTATATTGCACCTGCCAAGAGCAAGACCTGGGGCAACGACCGTCTCGGCGACGGCATTTTGGATCCCAACAGGCAGCGCCTGATCAAATTCTCGAACCATGCCCAGTGCGTGCAGAGCCTGAACGTGACGTTCGATGACGACGGTTCGGAAGTCGAGTGGGAAGATTTCAATCTGTGCGAGGTAAACAAGATCACCCTGAAATATAACCGCAAGACCGGCCAGGTATCGGCCGACGAAGAGTAATTCGCCGCAGGAAGCGCCGCGAATTCGCCTTCGCGGCGCTTCCTGCGTTTTAACGATCAGCGCAGCGCGAGCAGCGCGCCGTAGGCGTAGCCGACGCCGATCGATCCGACACAAGCGAGCACCACATACAAGACGAACACGCGCGGCTTGACCAGTGCCCACACCGCAGTGGCCGCAGGAATGCTGGTGACCCCGCCACCGACCAGAAATGCCAGCGCAACGGCCGGGTCCATGCCCAGTTCAATCAGGCCGCGCACCAGCGGCAGCGCGGCATAACCGTTCAAATAGGAAGGAATGCCCACCAGGACCGCGAGTGGAATGGCGGCGGCGTTCTGGCCCAGCAGGGCAAGCACTTTCTCGGCAGGCAGGTAGACAACCATCAAGCTTTCAAGCAAGAACGCGATGCTCATCCAGCGCAGCAGGAACCAGCCGTTCGCCGCGGCAGCGGCAAAGAAAGCATTGCGGCGCGCGCTTTCACGCATCACGTTCCAGTGCGGCCGGAGCGCCGCGCTTCGGTTCGATGCGCAGCCTGACGGCGCCGCACGCAAGGCGCCGGGCAGCATGCCGCGCCCGGCCAGCAGGTGGGTCACCGCCCCGCTGAACACGCCGATTCCGATCGCGGCCAGCGTTTTGACCACCGCAAATTCCACACCCAGGCTGGCGGCGGTGAGCGCGAACATCTCCGGGTCCATCAAAGGCGAACTCATCCAGAATGCCATGACCGCGGCCAGCGGCACGCCCGCGCCAAGCAGGCCGGCGATGACCGGCACCACACCGCACGAACAGAACGGCGAGAGCGCGCCAAACAGCGACGCGAGCAGCACCATGCGCGCCGGGCTGCCGGTAAATGCGCGCGCCACCAGGGTATCGGCGCCGCTGGCCTTGGCGTAGGCGGCAAACAGCACGGACACGGCCAGCCAGGGCGCAATGCCGAGCAGCGATTGCCCGGTAAAGAGCAGCGAAGCGAGCAAGCGATGCGGCAACCACAGGGCAATGGCGGCAACGCCCAGTGCCAGCGCCGGCAAGGGCTTGTCAATGCCGCTCCAGAATGCAAGGGCATGGCTGCCCCGACTGGCTGACACGCGTGGGGAAGCTGGGGCACACCCGCAGCAGGCTTGTTCGGTCGACGACTTCATATGATTATATCCCTAGATATATGGTTATGTTAAATCTAAAAAAAACCGCGCTCAGCCGACGCCGTCGGCTTTACTCCTGTTGCGCGCCGAATGCCGGCAGCGCAATGCCCTTGCAGCAGTCCTGCTTTACAAATTCCAGCACCTCGTCCAAGGCCTTGTAGTTGGCGCGGCAACGAACCATCCGGCCCTCCTTTTGCTGGGTAACAAGGCCGGCCGCGACCAGCTCACGCAGGTGAAACGCCAGGGTCGATGCCGGCCGGCCCAACACCGATTGCAGTTCGCCGATCGTCATGCCGCCGTCGCCGGCGCGCACCAGCAACTGGAACAATTCGAGGCGGTGTTCGTGGCCGAGGCCGGCAAGCCGTTTGGCGCTTATAGCGAGGTTCATTAAGCAACTATAAAACTACATATATGGTTGTGTCAAGTGCGCCGATGACCAGGCTGGCGAAAAGGCATCCGCCCAGCCGTGCGACGCACGAGCTTGCGCGTGCGCAGACCAGCCCGGCCGTTCACGAACGATAGTGGTAGCGCGCTGCCAATTTCCGGTGGCCCTCCATGACATTTCCTTTAGAATACGCCAACTCATGCGGGTCAGAACTATGAAAACTTTTTCACAAACCATCCTCCTGTGCTTGTTGTCCCTGCTGCTGGTGTCTTGCGGCGGCAACAGCTCCAGCACTGCCGAGCGTAGCCCTGTCTATGCCGCCACCGTCCAGGCGGCCACCGCCGCCGATTACAACAAAGTGGTGCAGCATATTTACGTTGCGTATTTCGGCCGCCCGGCCGACGTGGGCGGACTCGCCTTCTTCTCCGAGCGTTTCCTGGCCGTCGGCGCGCCCACCGACATCGTGGCGATGAGCCAGGCCTACAACACCAACGCCGATGCGCGCGCGCTGATCGATGTCTTCAGCGGCAGCCAGGAATCGAAGGACCTGTACCCCGGCGACAACGGCGTGTTCATGGACGCGGTCTACCTCAACCTGTTCGGGCGCGCGCCCGATGCCGCCGGCAAGGCCTGGTGGGTGAACCAGCTCAATACCGGCGCGATGACGCGCGCCAGCGCCGCCGTGAACGTGATGGCCGGCGCGCAATCGACCGACATCGACGTCATCGTCAAAAAAACCACCATCGCCGGGCGCTTCACGGCAGCGCTCGACACGGTCCAGCGTTCCAGGGCCTACAGCGGGCTGGCCGCGAACGTCATCGTGCGCAACATGCTCGCCACGGTGGTGCTGGGCACCGACCTGTCGACCTTCCAGCCCGCCATCGACAGCACCATCGCCACGCTGGTGGCGAACCTGCCGCCGGCGGCCGAAGGCCTGTACACCGGCAAGCTGTCGAGCGGAACCCCGTTCCATATGCTGGTGCTCGAGGACGACCAGTATTGGGGCCTGTACGGCAGCGCCACCTCGGGCATGCTGCGTCCCTACGGCTTCATCCAGGGCCAGGGCGCCTCCAGCAACGGCGCCTTCAGCTCGTCGGACATGAAGGACTTCGGACCGAGCCCGGCGGTCCAGGGCAGCGTGGCGGGCACCTACGCCGCACTGACCAGCATCACCGGCAAGGTCACCATGCCAACCGGCGTGGTCGATTTCACCACCTCCATCATCGGCAATGCGACCTACAACTACAGCGGCACGCCGTCCTTGTCCGACATTGCCGGCAACTGGCGCCTGAGCAGCTCCAAAGGCGATCTCTATACCTTGAGCGTGGCCGCGGGTGGCGGCTTCAGCGGCACCGCGACGGCCTGCTCGTATTCCGGCAGCCTCGCGCCGCGCCGCTCCGGCAAGAACGTGTTCGACGCCACATGGAACTTCGGCGCCGGCGTATGCCCGTTGTCGGGCCAGGCCGCGGGCGGCGTGGCCTTCTCCTACCTGATCAACGAAGGCGCCACGCGCGAGCTGATCGTCACCGGCGTCAACGCCGGGCGCACGGCGGGCACCTCGCTGGTCGGCTGGAGCGCCACCGCGCTTGGCCAGCCAGCCGCCTTCGTTGCCACCGATACCGTGCTGGGAACCGGCGCCGTGGCCGCGGCCGGCAACGAGATCAGCGTGCACTACACGGGATGGCTGTACAACGCGAATGGCGCGAACTTCAAGAGCACCAAGTTCGACAGCTCGCGCGACCGCGGCACGCCGTTCAACTTCACCCTCGGCATAGGCGCGGTGATCGCCGGCTGGGACCGCGGCGTGGCAGGCATGAAGGTGGGCGGCAAACGCACGCTGATCATCCCGGCCAGCCTTGGCTACGGCGGCACCGGCAATGCGTCGATCCCTCCCAACGCCGGCATGGTGTTCGAGGTGGAGTTGCTGACCGTGATACGCTAGTGTCCTGAATTGCAAGTTCGTTGAACAATCAATGTGGCGAAATCGGCCTGAGACAAGGAACAAAGCACAGCAAGGCCGAGGCCTTGCGCGCATTTGTGACGCAGTATCGGGCCGATTCTCGTC
>JBAQKU010000088.1:0-1860 GCA_049301315.1 Telluria sp. | reverse complement strand
TGCCTGCGCTGCAAGCCGGACCAGCCAGCGCTGGCCGAGCGCCACGCGCAGACGATCGCGCAAGCGTGCCGCCTGATCGACGCATCCGACGAGCTGCCGAATCTGGACAGCCTGGCTGCGGCCAGCTCCATGAGCCGCTTCCACTTCCACCGCATCTTCAAGGCGCACACCGGCATCACGCCCAAGGCCTATGCGGCAGCGCGGCGCGCCGAGCGCGTCAAGGCCGGGCTGGCGCAGGCGCCGAGCGTGACCGAAGCGATCTATGCCGCCGGTTTCAACTCGAGCGCGCGCTTTTACGCGACCTCGGACCAGGTGCTTGGCATGACGCCGAAAAGATACCGTGCCGGCGGCAGCGGCACCACGATCCGCTTCGCCATCGGCGCCTGCTCGCTGGGCGCGATCCTGGTCGGCGCCACCGACAAAGGGATCTGCTCGATCCTGATCGGCGACGACCCGGAGCAGCTGGCGCGCGACCTGCAAGACCGCTTCCCGCAGGCCGAACTGCGCGGCGCAGAGACCGGTTTCGAACAAACCATCGCCAAGGTCATCGGGCTGGTCGAAGCACCCGCGCTCGGGCTTGACCTGCCGCTCGACGTGCGCGGCACCGCATTCCAGCAGCGCGTCTGGCAGGCGCTGCGCGAGATCCCGTGCGGCGCGACCGTCAGCTACGCCGAACTGGCCGCGCGCGTTGGCGTGCCCGACGGTGCGCGCGCGGTTGCCGGGGCCTGCGCCGCCAACCCGGTGGCCGTCGCCATCCCCTGCCACCGCGTGGTGCGGCACGACGGCAGCATCTCCGGCTACCGCTGGGGCGTCGAGCGCAAACAGGCGCTGCTCGAACGCGAACGCGACGCCAACTAGGGCGCACGTCAAAATCGGGGTCCGTCCCCGATTTCCCGACTTTAAGAAATCGGGGACAGACCCCGATTTGTTGAAGTAAGAAATCGGGGACAGACCCCGATTTGTTGAAGGGATTACGCTGGAGACGGTTTCGGGTTTCTCGGTCTGCCGGCTCGATGCCGTACCACGTCGCGCCCGAAAGTGTTCGTCATCTGCTCAGCAAACTGATCATCGCCCAACGCAAAGTTGCCATTGGTCGCTAGTCGTACCTTGTCAACCGCTTGGGCGGGAAGTCGGTCGCAAAACAGTTCACGGTATGCGGTTTCCCGCTCCAATTTTTCGTTCGCCAATTCCTCGTATATAGCGTGGGGCGTGATCAAGGGGTTCTCCAGCCCATGTGCGTTGGTCCGATAGCTCGACCATTGATAATGCGAGGGATGCATGACCATCTGCGCCCGCACCGGGTTGAGCTCAATGTAGCGTTGGCAGATCAGCAAGTAACTCGCATCCTGAACAAGGCATGAGCGGAAGCGGCCTTCCCAGAGCGTACCGGTTCGGCCCTGATGCCGATTTACATACTGGACATAACGTTGTCCCAGCGCCTTCATCAGGCTGGCCGGTGCATCCGCGCGGCGTGGTGATATTAACAAGTGCACATGGTTGGTCATGAGGACATAGGCGTGTACGCTACAGCTCGCAGCGTCGGCGCACTCGTGCAGCATGCTTAGGTAGACCAGGTAGTCCGAGTCGATGAAGAAGCACTTGTGTCGGTTGTGTCCACGCTGAATGATATGAAGGGGAACGTCGGACAAAACCAGGCGCGGGTGTCGCGGCATGATGGACTCGCAAGAGAGACGAAGATCGCCTCAAGCTACGGGGAAGCTTGATAGGGACCCCGATTCGTATCAATCGAACGGGATCTGCCGCGAAAAATCGGGGTCTGTCCCCGATTTCCCGGTTTCGAAAAATCGGGGTCTGTCCCCGATTTCCCGGTTTCGAAAAATCGGGGTCTGTCCCCGATTT
>JBAQKU010000087.1:0-3223 GCA_049301315.1 Telluria sp. | reverse complement strand
CCGGCGCGGTGGAGCGGTGCACCTGGCCGATGACTTCCTGCGCCGACTGCGGCAGGTAGTCGACATACAGCGGCTGGCGCGGCATCAGTTCGGCGATGAAGGATTTCTTGCCAAGCGCCGTGAGGTCGTCGACATGATTGAAATCCATCTTGAAGAAGTGGCGGCCCAGACCTTCATAAAACGGCGAGCTGCCGTCTTCGGCCTGGAAACCGCGCATTTCGGCGATCAGCTTCTCGGTGAACAGGTGCGGGAACTGCGCGATGAACATGAAGCGGCTCTTGGAGAGCCACTTGCCGTTGTTCCCAGCCCGGTAATCAGGATGCAGGAACAGCGAGCACAATTCGGTCGAACCGGTCAGGTCGTTCGACAGGTACAGCGTATCCATGCGCGAGAACACGTTCAGCTCGCGGCTCGAATGGACCAGGGTTCCGATGCGGTAGTTATAGAACGGCTCGTCGAGCCCGACCGCGCCCTTGATGGCGCACACGCCGGCCATGCGGCCATTGGCCACGTCCTCCATCACGAACATGTAGTCGCGCTGCTCGGGCGGAATGGTTTGCGCGAACGAGGCGACCGCGATCTCGACCCGGTCGCCCAGCATCTTGCGGTCGGGCTTGAGGGTCGTCATGCCGCTGCCGACCTGGCTGGCCATGCCGATCAGCGCATCGAGGTCTGCTGCGGTAATTGCGCGTACAACTAGCATAATGCTTCTCTCTCAGAGTCGAACGCAGATGACGTTGTCGCCGGGCGCGACCATCAGGGCGTCCTGCACGGCCTGCGGCAGGTGCACGGCATCGGACGCTTCGACCGACGGACATGCGACCGTAATGGCGCGGAAATTCTGTTCGTTGCTGGCCGCGACCGCATAGCAGACCGGCACCTCGGCCGGTTTTCCCGGTTCCGCGCCGGCCACGCGGCGCACCATCGAACCGCTGAACGAACGCAGCGAATTCTTGTGCGCCTGCAGGATCGGGCCGCCATCGAAAATGTCGATGTAGTCGTCCGCCTCGAAGCCTTCTTCGGTGAGCAGGTTGAAGGCGAGTTCGCCGTCCGGATGGATCTGGCCCATGGCCGCCTGCGCGTCGCCCGGAAGCAGCGGCACATACACCGGATAGTGCGGCATCAGCTCCACGATCAGGGTGCGGTTGCGGGCGCCGCCGATCACGCGTTCGGCGTCGAGGAAATCCATCTTGAAGAACTTGCGGCCGAGCGCGTCCCAGAATGGCGACTGGCCGCTGGAATCGGTCATGCCGGCCAGCGGCACGAAAAAGCGGTCGCTGAAGCGATGCGGCGCGAGCACGGCGAACAGCAGGCGCGCGCGCGACAGCAGCGCCGCCTCGCAGCCTGCGCTTTCGCGGTTGCGCACGTAAAAGGCCGACAGTTGCGAGTAGCCGGTCAGCTCCGAGCACAAGGTGAGTGCATGCACGCTGTGGCTGATGTTCAGGTCGCGCGAGACCTGCTGGATCACATCGTTGCGAAACGAGAAATAGGTGCCGTTCGATCCGGCCGAGGCGAAGATGGCGGAGGTGCCGACGATCTCGCCGGTGGCGCTGCGCTCGAGCACGAACAGGTAGGATTCCTCGCTCGGGATATCCACGTGCGCGGCGAACGAGGCCATCGAGCGCTCGACCGCGGCAGTGATCCTGTCGCGCGTCTTGGGCAAGGTATGCACACCCGGCATCGTCACCGCCGCCAACGACTCGAGGCCGGCGATATCCGTAAGTTCTACCGGACGGACAACATACATGTGAACTCCCTAAAGTGCTTGCGGATGCAGGCCCGGCGCGGTGCGCCGGGCGTGGGCGCCTTATTCGGCGGCCAGGACGTTGTCGACCGCGGCGCGCAGAATGCGGTCCGCCTCGGCGATCTGCGCGTCCGAGACGATCAGCGCGGGCGCGAAGCGGATCACGTCAGGGCCCGCGATCAGCAGCATCAGGCCGAACGACTCGGCCGCCTTGGTGATGTCCTTGGCGCGGCCCCTGAAGCCTTCCGTCAGCGGCAGGCCGATCAGCAAGCCGCTGCCGCGCACCGCGCCGAACACCTGCGGATAATCCGCGGCCAGCTGGTGCAGGTTGGCGAAGATCTTCGCGCTCGCCTCGCGCACGCGCGCCAGGAACGCCGGGGTATTGATGATCTCGAGCACATTCAGGGCGACCGTCGCCGCCAGCGGATTGCCGCCGTAGGTGGTGCCGTGGGAACCGACGCCGAAGTGGTGCGCGATCTCGTCGGTGGTCAGCATGGCGCCGATCGGGTAGCCGTTGCCGAGCGCCTTGGCCGAGGTCAGGATGTCCGGGGTGACGCCGGTCGCCATGTAGGCGTACAGCGCGCCGGTACGGCCCATGCCCGACTGCACCTCGTCGAAAATGAGCAGCGCGCCGGTCTTGTCGCACAACTCGCGCAAGGCCTGCAGGAAGGCATGGTCGCCCGGGATCACGCCGCCTTCGCCCTGGATCGGCTCCACGATCACGGCGCACACGTCGTCGCCGATGGCAGCGCGCGCCGCCTCGATATCGTTGTAAGCGATGTGGTCGATCTCCTGCGGCAGCGGCTCGAAGCCCTCGGTGTACTTCGGCTGTCCGCCGACCGACACGGTGAACAGGGTGCGGCCGTGAAACGAGGCCAGGCAGGACACGATGCGCGACTTGTGGGCGCCGAACTTGGCGTGCGCATACTTGCGCGACAGCTTCAGGGCCGCCTCGTTCGCCTCGGCGCCCGAGTTACAGAAGAAGGCGCGGTCGGCGAAGGTGGCCTCGGTCAGCGCAAGCGCCAGGCGCAGGACCGGCTCATTGGTATAGCCATTGCCGAGGTGCCAAAGCGTATTGACCTGGCGGGTCAGCGCCTCGACCAGGATCGGATTGCAGTGACCGAGGCTGGTGACGGCGATGCCGGCCGTGAAATCGAGGTAATGCTTGCCTTCCTGGTCCCACAAATCCAGGCCCGACGCACGCACCGGCACCATTGCGGCCGGCGCATAGGTGGGGACGAGGACCTCGTCGAAAGTCTGTCTCGTGACAGGCCGCGTTGTGACACCCGAATCAAGCTTTGCGTTCATGGCATTCCCATCCAATGTAAGGTGCGCCCGCAGCTCCAGCAGCTGCGGCGTTTCAGGACATTATAAGAAATGCAGCGTTCAAACTCTTTTCAAACTGCGACAGGCATTTTCATTTTTAGTCGTTTTGCAACTTATCGCCAAAAATAAAAAATCGGGGACAGACCCCGATTT
>JBAQKU010000086.1:0-2920 GCA_049301315.1 Telluria sp. | reverse complement strand
GCCTCCGGCTGCGCCGCCAGTTCATCGACCGCAGCCACGATATCGTCCACGGCGGCATAGTGAATCATGTGTCCGACCCCCGGTTCAAGCCGCAAGTCGCTGTGCGGGATCGCCTCGCGCAGGCGCGCCGAGTTATGCCTTGCATCGACGAAGCGATCATCCCTGCCGGCGATGATCTTGACCGGTACGGTCAGCTCAGGATAGTGCTTCCTGAGCTGCATCACGGCCGGCACCATCAGCGCGCTTTCGGCCGCGCTCGCGCGCAGCTGCGATGGACGCAGCATCATCCAGACCGGCAGGCGCCGGAAGCGTTCCGGCACCGCCAGCGGGCTGAATAAGGTCCTGGACATCATCGGCCACATCAGCCTCGACAGCAGCGGCGACACCGTGAAGCGCAGCAGGTCGCCCAACAGGGGAATTGCCGGCTGCGCGAACAGCGGCACTTCGAGCCGCATGCTCGGGTAGTAGTAACCGGAGAGCAGCACCAGGCCGCGCACGTAGGCCGGAAACTCGAGCGCCATCGACAGCGCAACCAGCGTACCCCAGGAGTGTCCCATCACGACCGGATTGTCGATTCCGATTTGCCGCAGCGCCTTGTGGAGCAGCCTGGCCTGCGCGCCCGGGGTCCAGATGGTGGTGCGCGGGCGCTCGCTGTAGCCGTAGCCGGGGCGATCGAAGGAAATGACGCGATAGCGCTCGGCCGCGCGCAGGGCGAGCCCGCTGGTATCGAAGTCGTTTGCCAGCACGCCGTTCCCATGCAGCAGGACCAGCGCCGGGCCGCGGCCGTGCTCGACATAGTGCAGCCGGACGCCGTCGACTTCGACGAATTTTCCGGCGGGCGGATTTTCCCGCTCGGCCTGGCGCGTCTTGCTGCGCACGAAAAGGTAGGAGGCGGCCAGGGCGCCTGCTCCGAGCAGTAGCGGGGCGCGCCACGAGCGTGGCGCTTTCTGGTGGGCGTCGTTGCGCAATGCTTTGGACACGATGTTCTCCCATGAGTGGCGACAGACCATGTGACTCGCCGCCCGCCAGGGAAGTTCAGCCTGCGCCAGCCTCTCAGGCGGCTCGCACCAGCTGCACCAGCTCGGGCAGCAACTGCTCAGCGCAGGCCACGGTTTTGAGCGACAACAGATCGTCGGCGCGCGTCTTGCCCAGGTTGAGCGCGGCAATCGGCTTGCCCGCCTGCGCAGCCATCCGGCAGAAACGGTAGCCGGAAAACACCATCAGCGAGGAGCCGACCACCAGCAAGGCATCGGCGCGCGCCAGCTGCGCGAAGGCCTGTTCGGTGCAGGCGGACGCCACGCCGTCGCCGAAGAACACCACGTCCGGCTTGAGGGTGCCGGCGCAATGGGCGCAATTGGGAACGCGAAACAGCTCCAGCGCCTCCGGTTCCAGCTGCGCGTCGCCGTCCGGGGCCGGCACGGCGGGCGCTCGCACAAGGCCCGGATTGGCGTCTTCGAGCAGCAGCTGGATGAAGGCGCGCGAAAACTGCGCGTGGCAGTCGAGGCAGACCACCCGATGGATATTGCCGTGAAGTTCGGTGAGCCGGGCGCTGCCTGCGCGCTGGTGCAGCCCGTCCACATTTTGCGTGACGACAGCGCAGATCGCGCCATCGGCCTCGAGTTCGGCGAGCGCGCGATGGCCGGCATTCGGCATGGCCTGTGCCAGCGCGGGCCAACCCGCCATGCTGCGCGCCCAGTAGCGGCGGCGCACCGCCTCGTATTTGCGAAAGTCCGGACCCTGCACCGGCATCTTTCCGCGCCGCACGCCTTCCTTGTCGCGATAGTCCGGAATGCCCGAGGCCGTGCTCAGGCCCGCGCCGGTCAGCACCAGCACCTTGGCATGGCGCATGAGGAAGGCGGCCAGTTGCTGCGCGCCTTCGTGTACGGAAAAATGATCGGGCATTCCTGTTTCCACGCTCGCGACAAGCGCCATCCTAGCACCAGGGCCGGCCCAGGCGGCGCGTGCGTCAGCGGCGCGTCGAAAAGAAAATGCCGCCGACGATCAGCGCGAAGGCGGCCATGTGGTAAAGGTGCGGCAGTTCGCCGAGGAAGGCCGACGACATGAGCGCCGCAAACAGCGGAGTCAGGTTGTTGAAGAACGCGCCCACGTTGGGGCCGGCGCGCTGCACCCCGGCGCGCCAGCACTGCAAGGCGATGATGGCCGGGCCGATGGCCACGTAGAGCAGGGCGGCCACGACGGTCCAGCTCCAGTCGATGTGCGCCGCGCCCGCCGCCCATTCGCCGGCCGAGAACATGCCCGACCACATCACGCCATAGGCGACCTGGGCCAACAGGAAGGCGGACCAGTCCGCGCGCAGCCGGGGCGGGTCTTTCGGCTGCATCAGCATCCAGCTGTAGAACGACCAGGCGATCGTCGCCAGGATCATGTAGACGTCGCCGGCCACCAGCCGCATCGCGAGCAGCTGGCTCCATTCGCCGCGGCACAGCACGAGCAGCACGCCGCTGATCGACAGCAGGGCGCCGATGGCCTGCTTGCGCCCGACCTGGGCGCCGTAGAAGGCCCAGCCGACGACCAGCATCCACAGCGGCAGGCTGGAGGCAACCAGTGTCACGTTGATCGGCGTCGAGGTCTGCAAAGCGAGGTACAGCAGGGAATTGTACAGCCCGATGCCGAGCAGTCCCAGCACGGCGAAGCGGCGCCAGCCCGACAGCAGGCCGCTGCCCGGGCGAAACGCGGCGCGTCCGACCGGCACCAGGATCAGCAGCGCGATACTCCAGCGCAACAGGTTCAGGGTCATGGGCGAGACCGCATCGCGCACCAAGCGCCCGACGATCGCGTTGCCGGCCCACAGCAGCGGCGGGATGGTCAGCAACACGATGGTCGAGGGTGTGAGCTTGTGGTTCATAAGTGCCAGTAACAAAAATCGGAAAACAAAAAAATCGGGGACAGACCCCGATTT
>JBAQKU010000085.1:0-5479 GCA_049301315.1 Telluria sp. | reverse complement strand
CAGCATGTTCAAGGCCACGTCGGGCAACAGCGAGCGCCGGTAATTGCGCGCCGCCACGAAGGCGCAATAGCGGTCGGCCATCGCGATCAGCTTGGCGTTCTGGGACACCTCGGCGCCCTGTTTTCCGTCCGGGTAACCGCTGCCGTCCTCATGCTCATGGTGCAGCAGGACGCAGTCGAGCCATTCCTGGTCGCTCACCCCGGCCGCGATCAGCATCTGCACCGCCTCGCCCGGGTGGCGCCGCATGATCGCGCGCTCCTCGCCCGACAAGGCGCTCTCGCGCGAGCGGAAACTTTCGGTGTAATTGAGCATGGCCACGTTCATGGTGAGCGCGGCAGCCGTCAGGCTGAGCAGCTCGGAAGGCGGCCTGCCGAGCGCGCGCCCGATCACGGCGGTCACGATCGCCGTTTCGATGCTGTGGCGCACGCCAAAGGAAGCGGCCACCTGATTGAGGAAAATGCTGGCCAGCGCGATGTCGGCATCGCGTTCGACGGCGGCGAGCAGTTCGTGCGCGCTCTGGCGCAGTTCGGTCTCGGCGGTCAGCAGCGCGGGCAGCGCGGCGATCAGGCGCTCGAGGTGTTCGGCGATCCGGTTAAGGCTGCGCAGCACCGGCAGCGGGGCATGCGCCTCGGCGTCGGCGTACAGGCCGTCGGCCAGCCAGCCGTCCAGTTGCGGGCTGGGCGTGAGCAGCTCGCCTTTTTGCAGCAGCGGGGCCGCATCGGCGCCGACGATGTCCCAGCGCAGCGGCTGGCCGAATGCGAGGTCTGACAGCGTGATTCGCTTGATTGCCATGGTAAATGTCCTGCCGCCGCGCCTGTATGCGGCCAATCTAGAGCTGCGCCAGGCGCTCGAGCGCGAGTCGCAGCGTCTCGTCCTTTTTTGCGAAGCAAAAACGCACAATGCCCGATTCCGTGCCGTGGCTGTAGAAGGCCGATACGGGAATCGCGGCAACCTTGATTTCGCTGGTCAGCCATTGGGCGAAATCCGCTTCCAGTATAGGCGAAATCGCGTCATATTTGACGCATTGAAAATAAGTTCCGTCGGCCGGCAACAGGGTAAAGCGCGTATTCGCCAGGCCGGCGCGAAACAGGTCGCGCTTGCGCTGGTAGAACGCCGGCAGGGCCAGGTAGGGGGCCGGATCGGCCATGTAGCTGGCGATGCCATGCTGCATCGGCGTGTTGACGGTAAACACGTTGTACTGGTGCACCTTGCGAAATTCCGCGCTCAGCGAGGCGGGCGCGGCCACGTAGCCGACCTTCCAGCCCGTCACATGGTAGGTCTTGCCGAAACTCGAGACCACGAACGCGCGCGCGGCCAGCTCAGGGTAGCGGCACAGCGACTCGTGGCGCGCGCCGTCGTACACCATGTGTTCGTAGACCTCGTCCGACAGGATCAGGATGCTGGTGTCGCGCACGATGTCGGCCAGCGCGTCCAGGTCGGCCCGGCGCAGCACCGAGCCGGTCGGGTTGTGCGGCGAGTTGACGACGATCAGGCGGGTACGCGCCGACACGGCCGCCGCCACCTGGTCCCAGGGCACGCTGTAGCCAAGCTCGCCGACCTGCATCGCCACGCATACCGGCAGGCCGCCGGCCAGCGCGATCGCCGGCAGGTAGCTGTCGTAGGCCGGTTCGATCACGATCACCTCGTCGCCCGGATGCACGCAGCACAGGATCGCCGTGGTCAAGCCCTGGGTGGCGCCGGCGGTCACGGTGATCTCGCTGGCCGCGTTGTACTGGTGGCCGTACAGCTTGCCGATCTTGGCGGCGATGGCCTCGCGCAGCGGCGCCACGCCGGCCATCATCGGATACTGGTTGTGACCGGCGCGCATGGCCTCGCCGACCATCTCGACCAGCTCGGGTTCGCATTCGAAATCGGGGAAACCCTGGCCCAGGTTGACCGCGCCCGCTTCGCTTGCCAGCGCCGACATGCGGGTGAAGATGGTGGTGCCGACGGCGGGCAGTTTGGTGACGAGGGCAGGCGTGGTACGGTAGGTCATGGAGCGCGGCGCAGGATGGTGGAATGGCTATTTTATCAGCCCGACCCAGGCCTCGGGCAGCATGATGCGAAACAGCCCGGCCTGCACCGTCTTGCGCGCCAGCTTGAGCAGCGCCTTGTCCTTGGTGATCAGGATATCGGCGCCGGCGTCGCGCGCCAGTTCCAGGAACTTCTGGTCGTCCTTGTCGCTGCACACGGGCAGGCGCACCGGGCTGGCGTCGGGCGCCACCACCTTGATGAGCGCATCGAAGCGCGCGGCCGAGGCCGGACGGCTGGCCGCGTCGAGCGGCAGGTGCGGATAGTGCAGCACCACCAGGTATTCGGCGCGGCAGTCGGCGCGCGTGATCGCCTCCACCGCGCCGCTTTCCAGCGCCGCCAGCAGGCTGGCCCAGCGCGGATCGTGGAACACGAACAGGTCGAGGCAGACATTGGTGTCGATGACGATGCGTTTTGCTGGAGCAGGTATCATGTGGGAAATTTTACTTGTCTGATGCTGATTGAATGAAATCCAACTATGCTGATTGTCCTGTCGCCTGCCAAAACGCTCGACCTTGAAACGCCTTCCACCACCAAGCAACACAGCATGCCCGCTTTTCTCGGGCGCTCGCGCGAACTGATCGACATCCTGCGCGGCTACTCGCCGGCCGAGATCGGCACCCTGATGGGCATTTCCGATGCGCTGTCGGCGCTCAACGTGGCCCGTTATGCGAGCTGGAGCGCGAGTGCGCAGGACGCGCGCCAGGCCATCATGGCCTTCAATGGCGACGTTTATACAGGATTTGGCGCGCGCACGCTCAAGCCGGCCCAGCTCGATTACGCGCAAGCGAACATACGGATCCTGTCCGGCCTGTACGGCGTGCTGCGCCCGCTCGACATGATCGAGCCGCACCGGCTTGAAATGGGCACCCGCCTGGGCAACCCGCACGGCAAGGACCTGTACGGCTTCTGGGGCGAAAGCGTGACCGCCGCGCTCAACGAGAGCATCGCCGCGAACCATGCCAGGGCACTGGTCAACCTTGCTTCGGAAGAATACTTTAAGTCGGTCAAGCCCAAGCTGCTCACGGTGCCGGTGATCACGCCCGTGTTCCAGGACTGGAAGAACGGCAAATACAAGATCATTTCCTTTTTCGCCAAGCGGGCGCGCGGGATGATGGCGCGCTACGCGGCGCTCAAGGGGATCACCGATCCGGTCAAGCTCAAAGCCTTCAAGGTCGACGGCTACGCCTTCGACCAGCGCGACTCGGACGCTGCGACCTGGGTATTCCGCCGCAAGCTGGAGGCTTGACTTACTTGGCCTTGGCCCAGAACTTCCACCACTCGGCGCCCTTGGCCGCTTCCGGATTGAGGAACTTGCTGTTCGGGAAGCTCTTGACGAACACGCGCTGGGCGTCGTCGCGCAGGTCGAGCATGCCCAGCTTGTCGTAGCCGCGCACCATCAGGTACAGCGCTTCTTCGATGGCAGGGGCATCGCGGTAGTCGGCCACGGCGCGCTGGGCGCGGTTGACCGCGGCCAGGTAGGCGCCGCGCCGGTAGTAATACTTGGCCACGTGTACTTCGTACTGGGCCATGGCATTGATCAGGTAATTCAGGCGCGCGATCGCGTCTTGCGCATAGATGCTGTCAGGGAACTTGTCGACCAGCGCCTTGAAGGCGGCGAACGCTTCGCGCGTCGCTTTCGGGTCGCGCTCGGTCGGGTCCTGGGTGTACAGGAAGCTCAGGAAGCCCATCTGGTCGTTGAAGTTGACCAGGCCGCGCAGGTAGTACATATAGTCGACGTTGGGATGGTTCGGATGCAGCTTGATGAAACGCTCCACCGCGGCCAGCGCCTCGGCCTGGTCTTGCGTCTTGTAATAGGCATACGCAATTTCCATCTGCGCCTGCGCGGCATAGTTGCCGAACGGGTAGTTCGCCTCCAGCTTCTGGAACAGCTTGATCGCCGCGTCGTAGTGGCCGCCGGCCATTTCGTCGCGCGCCTCAGCGTATAATTTCGTCACCGGCCAATTTTTGGTCTCGTCGACTTGTTCCGGCAAAAAGCTGCAAGCCGACAAACCTAGCAGAACACACGTAGCAACAACTAGCGATAATTTTTTTTGCATGACTTTTTGCAAGAGAGTATTAACCGAGATTCAACGAAAGGCTGATTATAGCCGATGGGACTGCTGTGATATTAACTGTAACGCCGAATCCGGCGGATTTACCATTTGACCCTGACTTCGACGACGAGATCGACGAACACCTCGCGCCGCCCGAGGCCGGCACCGACCTGTCTCCGATCACGCTGGAACTGAGCGCGGACGCCTGCGGACAGCGCCTCGACAAGGTCATCGCCGGCCTGGTTCCGCAATTTTCGCGCAGCCGCCTGCAGCTGTGGTTCGACGCCGGCCACGTGCTGGTCGACGGCAAGCCGGCGCGCGGCAAGGATACTGCATATGGCGACGAAACGGTCGTTATTTTGCCGCAAAGCGCACCCGAGGACGCGGCCTACACGCCCGAGCCGATGGCGCTTGCGATCGTGCACGAGGACGAACACATCATCGTGATCAACAAGCCGGCCGGGCTGGTGGTGCATCCGGGCGCGGGCAACTGGACCGGCACGCTGCTCAACGGCCTGCTGCACCACTGCCCGCAACTGGCCGGCGTGCCGCGCGCCGGCATCGTGCACCGGCTCGACAAGGACACCAGTGGCCTGATGGTCATCGGCAAGACGCTGGCAGCGCAGACCGACCTGGTGCGCCAGTTGCAGGCGCGCAGCGTCAAGCGCGAATACTTCGCCCTGGTGTGGGGCACGCCCAAGCCGAGCGGCACCATCGACGCGCCGATGGGGCGCCATCCGAAGGACCGCGTCAAGATGGCGGTCTCGACGAACATGTCGGCCAAGCCCGCCATCACCCATTTCCAGCGCCTCGACAGCGGCATGCTGGACCGGCGCCCGGTCAGCCTGGTGCAGTGCCAGCTCGAAACCGGGCGCACCCACCAGATCCGCGTGCACATGCTCTCGATCGGCTTTGCGCTGGTGGGCGACGCGGTGTATGGCAAGCAGCACCTGACGCCGGTGTTCCCGCGCCAGGCGCTGCAGGCGCGCCGCCTGGGACTGGTGCATCCGGACAGCGGCGAGCAGTGCGAATGGATCGTGCCGCTGGCGCCCGACTTCGCCGAACTGGTCAAGCGGGCCGGCATTGCCGAGCCCGAACAGGTCTGATGCTGCGCCAGTCCGATCTCATCATTCCGGCCTGGCCGGACGCGCCCGCCAACGTCGGCGCGCTGGCCACTACCCGCCGCGGCGGAACGAGTGCCGCCCCGTATGACGACGGAACCGGCGCGGGCGGCCTCAATCTCGGCCTGCACGTGGGCGACGATGCGGCCGCGGTGCAGGCCAACCGAACGCGCCTGCAGCAACTGCTGCCGGGCCGCCCGGCCTGGATTTCCCAGGTACACGGCGTGGCCGTGGCCGACGCCGCCGCGGTGCAGCCGGGCGGACCGGTGC
>JBAQKU010000084.1:0-15223 GCA_049301315.1 Telluria sp. | reverse complement strand
GCATTAAGCGGGCACCAATTCTTTGGAGGAGATGGTGAGATTCGAACTCACGATTCAGGTTTAAGCCCAAATGCTTCCTTAGCAGGGAAGTGCCTTCGGCCACTCGGCCACATCTCCTAGCTGAACTAAATCAACTTTTCCTGTTCCGGCAGAATTCGCTAGAACAGAAGACCGCGATGATATCTTTTAGAGCCCGTTTGGTCAAGGAACGCGCCCCTTTTTTTGAAAAAACTTACGCTTTTTCCAAATCGAAGGCCTTGTGCAGCGCGCGCACGGCCAGTTCCATGTACTTTTCATCGATCAGCACGGAAATCTTGATTTCGGACGTGGAGATCATCAGGATGTTGATGCCCTCTTCCGACAGCGTGCGGAACATCTGCGACGCGACGCCGACGTGGCTGCGCATGCCCACGCCCACCACCGACACCTTCGAGACCTTGGCGTCGCCGGTCACGCTGGCAGCGCCAATCTCGCCCTTGACGCCTTCGAGCACGCCCATCGCCTTGTTGTACTCGCCGCGCGAGACCGTGAAGGTGAAGTCGGTCTTGCCTTCGACCGACTGGTTCTGGATGATCATGTCGACTTCGATGTTGGCGTCCGAGACCGGCCCCAGGATGTGGTAGGCCACGCCCGGCTTGTCGGGCACGCCCAGGATGGTGATTTTGGCCTCGTCGCGGTTGAACGCGATACCGGAGATGACGGCTTGTTCCATATTTGTATCTTCCTCAAACGAAATCAGGGTGCCCGAGTTGGCTTCTTCTTCCAATGGCATCAGGGGGTCGGTCAGCGACGACAGCACGCGTACCGGCACGCGGTAGTTGCCCGCAAATTCAACCGAGCGGCTTTGCAGCACCTTCGAACCCAGCGATGCCAGTTCCAGCATTTCTTCGAACGTGACGGTCTTCAGGCGGCGCGCCTCCGACACCACGCGCGGGTCGGTCGTGTAGACGCCGTCGACGTCGGTGTAGATCAGGCATTCGGCCGCCTTCAGGGCAGCGGCGATGGCAACCGCGGAGGTGTCGGAACCGCCCCGTCCCAAGGTTGCTATGTTGCCGTCATCGTCCACGCCCTGGAAACCGGTGATGATCACGACCTTGCCGGCGTCCAGGTCGGCGCGCACCTTGGCGTCGTCGATCGACTGGATGCGCGCCTTGGTAAAGGCCGAATCGGTCTTGATCGCCACTTGCCAGCCGGCGTAGGACACGGCTTGCTTGCCGGCCGCATGCAGCGCCATCGCCAGCAGCCCAACCGAGACCTGCTCGCCGGTCGAGGCAATCATGTCGAGCTCGCGCGGGTCGGGGTTCTGGCTGATCTCTTTTGCCAGGCCAATCAGGCGATTGGTCTCGCCCGACATTGCCGAAGGAACAACGACAACCTGGTGCCCTGCGTCGTGCCACTTGGCAACACGCGCGGCGACGTTCTTGATGCGATCCGTCGAGCCCATCGACGTACCGCCATATTTGTGGACGATTAATGCCATAAGAGAGAAATTTCCGCTCGATAAATATAAAAAAAGGTCTTTACTCTACATGCTGCAATGCAAAAAAACAAGGCAAAAGCAGCAGTGAGCTATACGAAATGGGTATATGGTAATACAGATTGCAAGTAGTGATCAGGCTGCCGATGCCTGCCAGCGCAGGCTGATGCGGCTACCCGGGCCGGCGCTGGCGTGGTGGCAGTCCATGCCGATGCCGGCGGCAAACAGCAAGGCCTTGCCGGCGCTGACGATGGGCAGGCGCTCGCGCTCCCAGGCGGGCACGTCGCACGCCTGGTAGTGGTACTTGAGGCTGCGGGTGGGGCGGTTGGGGGCCGGCTTGAGGCGCTCGCCTCCCTTGCGAAAGTCGATCTGCAGCGCCTGTTCGCGCAGCCAGGCCGGGTCGAGCCCCTGCCCGGCTTCGTCGAAATGCAGCACCCCGCCGTAGGCCGGGAATGCGATCTGCGCTTCGCCCTGCCAGCGGAACAATTGGCCGGGGGTGTTTACGTCGTCGTCTTCGTCGCGCGTGCCGGCCAGCTCGGCCAGCTTGGGCGTGAGGTAGAGGCGGTCGCGGTGGCGCCGCACGTGGCAGTCGGGGTGGGTGACCAGCAGTTGGGCGTCGCTGCGCGCTTCCACCAGTTGCGTCACCATTTCCGACAGCCATGCCGTCGAGGGCATGCGCAGTGCGCGCGTGGCGAACCAGTAGCGCAGCATGTTATAGGCGCGCTCCACGCTCATGGCGCGCAGCTTGGCCACCTCGATGCACTCGCCCGCCAGGCAGTCGGCCAGGTCTTGCGTTGCCAGCTCGGTCAGCAGGCGCTGCGCCGACTGCGCGTGCGCGGCGCTGCGCGCAAAGCGTTCCTGGAACCCGGGAAAGGCATGCGCCAGCGCCGGCATCACCTTGTGGCGCAGTGCGTTGCGGGCGTAGCGCGGATCGATGTTGGACTCGTCGTCGACGTAGGCGATGGCGTTCTCGCGCACATATGCTTCGAGCTCGCCGCGCGCGACCGGCAGCAGGGGGCGCGCCATCACCAGTTCGGGGTTGCCCAGCAAGTCGGGGGCGGCGTTGGCCGCGTCCATGCCGGACAGCCCAGCCGTGCCGGAGCCGCGCAGCAGTTGCAGCAGCACCGTTTCGGCCTGGTCGTCGAGATGATGGGCGGTCAGCATCAGGCGCACGCCGTGTTCGCGGCACATGGCGCCCAGCGCGGCGTAGCGCAGCTTGCGCGCGGCCGCTTCAATTCCGGACTTGCCCTTCGCCAGCGTGACGCGGCGCGCGGCGAAGCCGATGCCCAGCGCTGTGGCCGCGCTTGCGCAATGCGCGAGCCAGGCGTCGGCATTCGGGCTGATGCCGTGATGGACGTGGAAGGCGAACAGCGCGATGCCGTGCTGCTGCGCCCAGGCATGCGCCAGGTGCAGCAGCGCGGACGAATCCAGGCCGCCGCTGTAGGCGATGGCAATCGATGGGGGTGGTGCGTCCGCGGACAGGGCGGCCAGCGCCCGCGCGAACGTGGCCGGGACAGGCCCGGCCTGCTGTGAACTCACTCTTCGGCCGGCGTCGTTTCTTTGAATTTGCCGTAGCTCATCAATTTCGCGTGACGCGCGTCGATCAGGTCCTTGGTTTTCATGCCGGAGAACTGGCGCAGGGTATCGGCCAGTGCGCGCTTGAGCAGCACTGCCATCTGCTTCGGATCGCGATGCGCGCCGCCCAGCGGTTCGTTGATGATCTTGTCGATCAGGCCCATCGCCTTGAGACGGTGCGCGGTCAGGCCCAGTGCGTCGGCCGCGTCGGAGGCGCGCTCGGACGTCTTCCACAGGATCGAGGCGCAGCCTTCGGGCGAAATCACGGAGTAGGTGGCGTATTGCAGCATCAGCACGGCGTCGCCCACGGCAATCGCGAGCGCGCCGCCGGAGCCGCCTTCGCCGATGATGGTGGCAATCAGCGGCACTTTGAGTTCGGCCATCACGTACAGGTTGTGGCCGATCGCTTCGGACTGGCCGCGCTCTTCCGCGTCGATGCCGGGGAAGGCGCCCGGGGTGTCGACGAAGGTGAAGATCGGCAGGCCGAATTTTTCAGCCAGCTTCATCAGGCGCATGGCCTTGCGGTAGCCTTCCGGCTTGGGCATGCCGAAGTTGCGCATGGCGCGCTCCTTGGTGTCGCGCCCCTTCTGGTGGCCGATCACCATGCAGGCCTGGCCGTTGAAGCGGGCCAGCCCGCCCACGATCGACAGGTCGTCGGAATAGGAGCGGTCGCCGTGCAGTTCGTGGAAGTCGGTGAACATGGCGTTCACGTAATCCATCGTGTACGGGCGCTGCGGATGACGTGCGATCTGGGAAACCTGCCATGGCGTGAGCTTGGCGTAGATGTCCTTGGTCAGCTGCTGGCTCTTCTTGGCAAGGCGGTCGATCTCTTCGGAGATGTCGACGGCCGAATCGTCCTGGACGAAGCGCAGCTCTTCAATTTTCGAATCAAGCTCTGCAATTGGCTGTTCAAAATTGAGGAAAGTTGTTTTAATCATTGTACCTCCGTGTTATGTCGGGCCGCAGCGATCCCCCGCGCGGCCCGTGCAGGCGTTATTCTACCGGAACCGGGTCCAGACTACGCCACAAATACCATGTGGCAACGGTGCGCCACGGTTCCCAGTTGGCCGACACCTCGCGCGCGTCGCTGCGCGATACCGGTTCGCCCGAAAAATAATTCTGGCTGATGCCCTGGATCAGGCCAGGGTCGTCAAGCGGCAGTACGTTCGGCCGTAGCAAATTAAATATCAAAAACATTTCAGCGGTCCAGCGTCCGATGCCGCGAATTTGCACCAGCTCGGCGATGACGGCCTCGTCGTCCATCTCGGCCCACTGCTTCGCGTGCACCCGCTTGGCCTTGAAATGGTCGGCCAGGTCGAGGATGTATTCGGTCTTGCGCTTGGACAGGCCGCAGGCGGCCAGTTGCTCGGCGCCTGCCTTGATCACCTGCGCCGGCATAATTTTCGGACACGCCGTCAGCAATTTGTTCCAGGTGGCGTCGGCCGCCTTGGTCGTCACCTGCTGCCCGACCACCGAACGCGCGAGCGTGGTGAACGGGTCGCCGTGGCCAACCAGGTGCAGGTCGCCAAATTGCGGGATCAGCCTTTTCATGATGCGGTCGCGCTTCATGAGCTCGGCCTTGGCTTGCTCCCAGTACGACGGAACTTCGAGAATAAGCAAAGTCGTACCCGCAGTATCCTTGTGCAGCGCCATCATGCGCGGCGCCAGTTGGTGGATCCGTCGGGCTTGTCCTCCAGGACGATCCCGGCCGACAGCAGGTCGGCCCGGATTTTGTCGGACTCGGCAAAATTGCGCGCCTTCTTCGCTTCGATGCGCCTGGCGATCGCGTCCTTGATGGCCGCTTCGTCAAGGCCGCCCTGCTCTGCCCCGCCGGCCTGCAGGAACTGCTGCGGCGCGCGTTCAAGCAGGCCGAGCACGCCGGCCAGGGCCTTGAGCTGGCGCGCCTGCGCGGGCGACTTGCTCTTGTTCAGTTCCGTGACGAGATCGAACAGCACCGCCAGCGCGATCGGCGTGTTGAAGTCGTCGTCCATCGCCTCGCGGAAACGGATTGCATGGGCTTCGTTCCAGTCGACGCCAACCGGATCGGCGCCAAGGTCGATCTCGGACAGCGCGGTGTACAGGCGCGTGAGCGCGACCTTGGCATCGTCGAGATGCGCATCGGAATAATTGAGCGGGCTGCGGTAGTGCGCGCGCAGGATAAAGAAACGCACCACTTCCGCGTCGTACTTCTTTAAGACATCGCGGATCGTGAAGAAGTTGCCAAGCGATTTGGACATCTTCTCGTTATCGAGGCGCACGAAGCCGTTGTGGATCCAGTAGTTGACGGTGATGTGCCCGAACGCGCCTTCGGACTGCGCGATTTCGTTTTCGTGGTGCGGGAACTGCAGGTCCGCGCCGCCGCCGTGGATGTCGAAGCGCTCGCCGAGCAGGGCGCACGACATGGCCGAGCATTCGATATGCCAGCCGGGGCGCCCGCTGCCCCATTTCGAATGCCATTTCACTTCGTCCGGCTCGGACGGCTTGGACGACTTCCACAGCACGAAGTCGAGCGGGTCGCGCTTGCCGGCGTTGACGTCGATGCGCTCGCCCGCACGCAGGTCGTCGAGCGACTTGCCCGACAGCTTGCCGTAGCTTGGGAAATTGCGCACAGCAAAATTCACGTCGCCGTCCTCGCCCTGGTAAGCCAGGCCGCGCTGCTCGAGCGTTTCGATCATGGACAGCATCTGCGGCACGTACTCGGTGGCGCGCGGCGCGAAATCGGGCGCCAGGATGCCCAGTGCGCGCGTGTCCTCGTCCATGTAGGTGGAAAAGCGCGTCGTCAGTTGCGACAAGGTCTCGCCATTTTCCACCGCGCGCTTGATGATCTTGTCATCGATGTCGGTAATGTTGCGCACGTACTTGACCTGGTAGCCCGATGCCTTGAGCCAGCGGTAGATCACGTCGAACGCCATCATCATGCGCGCATGGCCGATGTGGCAGTAGTCGTAGATCGTCATGCCGCACACATACATGCCGGCCTTGCCTTGTTCGATCGGAACGAAAACCTGCTTCTCGCGCGCCAGCGTGTTAAAAATCTTTAAATTGCTCATCGGACTCTTGTTGTATCAGGGACCTGTACGCTCAGGCAATACGAAAACCGGGCACGGCCGCCGCAAGGGCGCGCACCGGATCGGCTCAGATTGCTTGAGATCGTCAGACCCTCTGTGTATGTTCTTATTTGATAGAATGGGATGTTCTGCGCAAAGTATAGCATTGATAAAAACCCGACTGACCGCATATGCTTGAGGTTTATTTTTGCGTGAACGGCTTGACATCTGTCACGCCGCATCACGAGCATGCATTACAACGCCAAGGAAGCCAAGATGCAAGAATCAAAACTGTTCAAACTGCCGATGCTGGCCAGGTTCCTGACCGTATTTTGCGGCCTGACGCTCACCAGCGCGGTGCTCGCCGCAGAGCTGCCGAAGGTGTCGCTCAAGACGAGCATGGGCGAGATCGTGCTTGAACTCGACCAGGAAAAAGCGCCGAAAACGGTCGCCAACTTCCTGCAGTACGTCAAGACCGGGCATTACAAGGGCACCATCTTCCACCGCGTTATCGACGGCTTCATGATCCAGGGCGGCGGCTACGACGTCAACATGGTCGAAAAAAGGACCGGCAAGCCGGTCAGCAACGAAGCGAGCAACGGCTTGCGCAACGTTTCCTACAGCGTTGCGATGGCGCGCACCGCCGACCCGCATTCGGCCACCGCCCAGTTCTTCATCAACGTGGCCGACAACGCCGCGCTCGACTATCCGGGGCGCGACGGCTTCGGCTACACCGTGTTCGGCAAGGTCGTCCAGGGCAAGGAAGTGGTCGACAAGATCAAGGGCGTGGTGGTGGACGATGTGCGCGGGCACCAGAACGTTCCGGTGGTGCCGATCGTGATTCAATCGGCAAAAATCGTCCAGCCTGTAAAATAGCGTCCGGGCACCGGCCGTGCTGCGCGAAACGGCCGGATCAGAGAGCCAAGCTTCTCCCAACAATAACGAATGACAGGACATAATCATGGCCGTACTTATCACCACCAACATGGGCAACATCACGGTTGAACTGGATGCGGAAAAAGCGCCTAAATCGGTTGCCAACTTCCTCGACTATGCCAAGAAGGGCCACTACAACAACACGATCTTCCATCGCGTGATTGCCGACTTCATGATCCAGGGCGGCGGTTTCGAGCCAGGCATGAAGCAAAAGCCGGCCGAACAGACCGTGGAAAACGAAGCCAAGAACGGCCTCAAGAACGAGCCGTACACGCTCGCGATGGCGCGCACCTCCGACCCGCATTCGGCATCGGCCCAGTTCTTCATCAACGTCAAGAACAACAGCTTCCTCGACTATCCGGGCCAGGACGGCTGGGGTTACGCCGTGTTCGGCAAGGTTACCGACGGCACCGACGTGGTCGACAAGATCCGCAAGGTCCCGACCACCCGCAGCGGCATGTTTGCCGACGTGCCAGTGGACCCGGTGATCATCGAAAAAGTCGAGATCATCTAAGCAAGATGAAAAACGGGCATCCGATTCCGGCGCGGGCGGCGAGCGCCGCGCGCGCGCAGCGATGACGATGCCGGCGCGCCCGCTCGCGCTATTCATTTCCGACCTGCACCTGCAGGACGCGCACCCGCGCACGACCGAGGCGTTCCTGCGCTTTCTGGCCGAGCGCGCCAGTGCCGCACGGGCGCTGTACCTGCTTGGCGACCTGTTCGAATACTGGGCAGGCGACGACGACCTGGCCGACCCTTATCATCAAAAAATCGTCCAGGCCATCCGCGCCGTGAGCGACGCAGGCGTGCCCGTCTACGCGATGGCGGGCAACCGCGACTTCCTCGCAGGCAGCGAGTTCGCGCGGGCGGCCGGGCTGACCATGCTGGCCGAACCGCACGTGGCCGAGATCGGCGGGCGGCGCATCGCGCTCATGCACGGCGACGCCGAATGCCTGGACGACGTCCAGTACATGGAATTTCGCGCGCAAGTGCGCCAGCCCGCCTGGCAAGAGCAGTTCCTGGCCCTGGCGCTGGAGCAGCGCAAGGCCATCATCGCCGGCATGCGCGAAAGCAGTCGCGCAGCGCACGGCAGCAAGTCGTACGAGATCATGGATGTGACGCAGGAGGCGATCGGCGCGCTGTTCGAACGCACCGGGGCCGAAGTGATCATCCACGGCCACACCCACCGCCCCGCCCTGCATGAAACCGACGGCAAACGGCGCTACGTGCTGCCCGACTGGGATGCCGATACCGAACCGGCGCGCGGTGGCTGGATTGAAATCGACGCCAACGGCGCAATCACGCGCCGCGACCTGGACGGCGTTCCAGCAGCCTCGTAGGGCGCAAGAGCGCAGCGTCCGCTCGCCTCAGGCGATCTGCTTCAGGCGTTGCCCGTAAATACCCCAGACATGGTCGACGCCGTCAACCTGTCCGTACAGCGCCCAGCCGGTTCCAATCTTCTTCACGTTCACCTCGCTGCCAATTTCAAGGGCCAGCCGCTCGGCCCACTGGCTGGCCGAGCCTTTCCCCTTGAACAATTCCTGCTCCTCGAAGATCACCGTGGCGTCGAACACGGGCATGGCAAATATGGTCATAGTCTTGTTTACTCGCTTCAGTTATAGGGGCGATCCGCGCCGCCCGAAAGCGCTAGCATAACCGGACCGGCTACTTGAAGGGGCAATGACATGCGCACAGTCGTTATTGGTCAATTGCAGCTCACCGTCCTCGACGACGGCACTTGGGCATTTCCCGCCCGGAATTTCTTCAGCAACGTGCCCGAGTCCGTCTGGCGGAAAGAGGTGCACGCCGATGCCGAGGGAAAGATAGCGGTCGGCCACAACTACGGGCTGGTCCGGAGCGGCCAGCACCTGATCGTGATCGACACCGGCTACGGCGACGACACGCATGGCGGTCGCACCGGCCACCTGCTCGAGGAATTCAACCGCAGCGGCCACCGGCGCGAGCAGGTCACCATCGTCATCACCACGCATGCGCACGGCGACCATACCAAGCGCAACACGCTGTTGCAGGACGGCCAGCTCAAGCCCACCTTCCCGAACGCCCGTTACTATCTCGGACGGGCCGACTGGGACCGGTTCAACGGGCCGGACGGGCAGGTGCACGGCTTCGGCCAGCATGTGCGCACGCTTGCCGAGCTGGGCATGCTGACGCTGGTCGATGGCGCCTTGCAACTTACTCCCGAGGTGTCGCTGCTGCCGACCCCGGGCCATACGCCGGGCCACACCAGCGTGTTGCTCGAGTCGCAGGGCCAAAATGCGATATTTCTCGGCGACCTGTGCCACCATCCCTTGCATTTTTCGCATCCGGACTGGGTCAGCAGCTTCGATACCGATCCGGCCCTCACGCCGAAAACCCGGGCCTGGGTGTTCCAGCTGGCAGCCGCGCGCGACGCCCTGCTGGTCTGTCCGCACGCAATCGCGCCCGGGCTGGGACGGCTCAGACGCCGCGATCATGGTTTTGCATGGGAAGCGCTAGGTTGAGCATGGCAAACGGGCAAAATTCTGCGACAATCGGCGTAAGCAGTCCGACTTGTCGGCTTCAACCCTTTTGAAAGTGCATGGCCATGATACAGAGCAAAAAACCGGATGCCGCCCGCCTCGACAAGATCGTGGCCGACGCGCGCCGCGCAGCCGACACGCGCGAACTGGGCTACCGCGAGCGTTCCCTCAAAATGTATCCGTGGATCTGCGGGCGCTGCATGCGCGAATTCACGCACACCAATGTGTCGCAGCTGACGGTGCACCATCGCGACCACAACCACGACAACAATCCCCCCGACGGCAGCAACTGGGAGCTGTTGTGCCTGTACTGCCACGACAACGAGCACTCGCGCTATCTGGAAGCCGACCGCGGCGCCGGCCTGGTGTCCGGCCCCGTGGCGCCGGCGACCCACAATCCGTTCGCGGCGTTAGCCGGCCTGATCAAGAAAAAAGAGTAGGCCCGTCGGCGGGCGGGCACGGTGCTAAACTACGCCCCTTACACTCAAGTGCCGAACCCATGACGAACAAGAAACAGCCTTCCACCAAGAAAGCACCCGATGCGCCTGCAGGGCGTGTCGAAAATCCCTTCCTCGATACCGGGTTTTATACGCGGATGCGTGATTACACCGAACGCGATGCGGCATTCTCGAAAGAGTTGAAGGCAATAGCGGAACGTGGCGCAGGCAAGCAAAGCTGCGACGCGCGCTTCGCACCGTCGCTGCAAGCCTTGCGCGGCGTGGTTAAAAAAGGCTTGGCGCTCGAGGACATGTTCGGGCGCATCGTGCTTGGCGTCGAATCAGGACTGTGGGAACCCTGGTTGACTGCGTTCGGCTTTGAACTGCGCGGGGTCAACTATGCGAAGACGGGAGAGCGCAATGCCCGGCTCGCACTCGACATCAGCCTGGCGTCGAAGGCCACCACCGTATTCGCAAACGCCGGCATTCCGAACTGGCGTAGCCTGGCGGCGGAAGACTGTGCCCAGGTCCAGGTCGAGAAGCCGACCGAGAAAACCCCTGCGAAAGCCTATGCCATTTTCTACCTGGACGCCGCCGACAAATAAAAGGTGGCCGCCGCTTTATTTGGCAAGCAGCACCAGGGTGTGGTTCCACTCCGCCCCCCATGCATACAAAAAATCATGCGCTTTAAAAGCGCGTTTTAGCTGCGGCATGGGAACCCGGTAGACATCGTTTAATCCCAGGGCCAGCGTGACCGGATTCCACACGGCTTTGTTCTTTGCCTTTTTCGCGCTGCCCTTCACCCTTGCGCCGTCATCGCCAAACACGCCACCGCCGCTGGCAAGGGCCTGTTCCAGATCGATGCGTACGAGGCTGCCAAACGCCGTCAACACCTGCTCTTTGTTGATGCCGTTCTGCGATTCCCGTGCCCCATCAGTCTTGACCGGCGTGGGCTCGGCATCGCGTTTGAGCTTGTTTGCCAGGCGCTCCAGATCCTTCTTCAGGAACCGTAACTCATGCAAAGCCCTTCGAAAGCCCGGAGGCGGGAGTGTGGCCACGATCTTGTAGGCGTCTTTCGTGATCGTGATGTGCACATCCTCGCTACCGGCTGCGAGCCGTTGGGTGTCGCCCTCGAAAAAAATCGGCGCCGGATAACCGCCGTTCGCGTCACCGAACAACTCGGGACAGGCGGCGTCGTAGTCGAGCCAGACGTAGGGGGTCAAGCCGTTCTCGAGCATGCGCGCCAATGTCCACGGCGCGCCGGTTTGCTGCACCAGCCAGTCGCAAGCCTGCTCGGTTGTTGCCCTGAAGGGTAGTTCGATCATCGTCATTTTTCTTTCGTTCATATGCCAGCATCGGGAGCTGCGCCAACACAGGATGAGGGATAGCCTGAAGCTGCCCCTGTGAGGGTAACATCAGGCGCACATTGATGCTTTACTATGTGTGGCCACGGCACGCCGTGATTTGTTAAACCGCCCGATGACGACGTCTACGAAGCCGATGTGCGACGGCCCGGACGCTACCTGATGGGAACGCCTCACTGCCGCGCCCGTATGGTTCAGCGGCCAGGGCGGCGGCGTGCCCACGGGGACCTGTATTCGATCGCGCTAAACGGATGCGCCCGGCGCCAGCTCTACAACTCGCAAGCCGGCCTGTACGACTCGGTGCTGGTGCTCGATTACATGAGCCTGTACCTCTCGATCATCCGGGCCTTCCTGATCGACGTGATGAGTGAATTTTTTTAAAGCCAAATTCGGTGCGACAACGTACAGACAAGGGGTAAGCCTTCGCCTAGCCTCTTGGCAGCGATTCCCACTGAAACCACAGGGTGGAGCCTGAAATCAAGACAATGGTTTAAGGTGTTCCCGATCAATGGAGAACTGGCAATGAGCGAAGTGAAGAAACGAAAAGTTCCGCCCCCTGATTTGAAAGCGAACATCGAGCTTGAAGCAATCTAGGAAATGAAAAGTTAAACGAAATCGCGCTAGAACGGCGTGCAGCCGGTTCAGGTTGGTCAGTGCAAGAAGCAAATCCTGACTCAAGCAGGGGAGCTATTCGCAAGGATGCGGCCCGAAGCCGGCAAACGAGCATGCCGAACCAGAGCGCCTCCTGCAGTTCATGTTCAGCGCAAGCCGCGGTTCGTCAGTGTCGTGGCGTTGCTGGTGCGATCACATGGAACGCCCAAGGTCTTCAATAACGACCAGGGTTCGCAATTTACTAGCGACGCCTTCACGGGCATGCTCAAGCGCGAGGGAATCACGATCGGCATGGACGGGCGCGGCAGAGGCTCCGACAATATTCTTGTCGAGCGCCTGTGGCGTAACCCACTTTACCCACCTTGACACAGGAGAGTTACGATGAGCAAAGCAAAAACACCGGTTCGGGCCACGGGAAAATCCGTACCACTTTCTGACTCAAGCCGGAAATCGGCAGTTTCTGTCGGCAGCGGGGGCGAGTTGCATCAGAGCGCAGGCGAGGGACAGCCCATCTTGACGACAAATCAAGGCTTGCCGATTGCCGATAATCAGAACTCCCTAAAAGCGAGCCCGCGCGGTCCGACGCTACTGGAAGACTTCATACTACGCGAAAAGATTACCCATTTCGACCATGAGCGCATTCCTGAGCGGATCGTGCATGCGCGCGGCACGGGGGTGCACGGCTTTTTCGAACTGACCGACTCGCTGGATAAATATACAACAGCAAGAGTGCTGACCGAGATAGGCGAACAAACGCCGGTCTTCGCGCGCTTCTCGACCGTCGCCGGAGGCTCCGGCTCGGCCGATACGCCACGCGATGTGCGCGGTTTCGCCGTTAAGTTTTATACAAAAGAGGGAAACTGGGATTTGGTTGGCAATAATATTCCCGTGTTTTTTATACAGGATGCAACCAAGTTTCCGGACCTCGCGCATGCGGTCAAGATGGAACCGGACCGCGGCTTTCCGCAGTCCTCCACCGCGCACGATACTTTCTGGGACTATATTTCCCTCACCCCCGAATCGATGCACATGGTGATGTGGATAATGTCCGACCGCACCTTGCCGCGTTCGCTGCGCATGATCGAGGGCTTCGGGGTCCACTCCTTCCGCCTGCTCAATGCAGCGGGTGAATCGACCTTCGTGAAATTCCACTGGCGCCCGAAACTCGGCCTGCAATCGACAATCTGGGATGAGACGGTCAAGATTGCCGGCGCCGATTCGGATTTTCACCGGCGCGACATGTTCGAGGCGGTCAGTGGCGGCGATTTTCCTGAATGGGAGCTGGCAGTCCAGCTGTTCTCCCAGGAAGAGGCCGATGCCCTGCCTTTCGATCACCTCGACGCGACCAAACTGATCCCCGAAGAACTGGTGCCATTGCAGGTCATCGGCCGCATGGTCCTGAACCGCTGGCCGGACAATTTTTTTTCCGAAACCGAGCAAGTCGCATTTTGCCCGTCACACGTTGTGCCGGGCATTGATTTTTCGGACGATCCCTTATTGCAGGGCCGCCTGTTCTCGTATCTGGACACGCAGTTGTCGCGCCTCGGCTCGCCCAACTTTCATCAGATACCGGTCAACGCACCACAATGTCCGTTTTCCAATCACCAGCGCGACGGCCACATGCAAATGACGCAGCCGAGCGGACGCGTCTCTTACGAACCGAATTCCTTGGCAGCTGACTCCCCGCGCGAACAGGCCTCAGCCGGCTTCCAGAGCGCGGCAGCGGCGGTCGCCGGGACAAAAGGCCGGATCCGCGCCGATAGCTTTTCTGACCACTACAGCCAGGCGCGGCAGTTCTATCGCAGCCAGACAGCTTACGAGCAGGCCCATCTTGCCTCGGCACTGGTATTCGAACTGTCCAAGGTCGAGCATCCGCATATTCGCGAAGCGATGGTCGCTCACCTGCGCCATATCGAGGACGAGCTCGCACGACGAGTCGCCGCCGGCCTCGGCATGGCCACGCTGCCGCCTGCACCGACGCCAGCTGTTGCGATACAAGAGTTGGCCCTGTCGCCGGCGCTGCAACTGATCGGTAAAATGAAGGATACGCTCGAAGGTCGTACTGTCGGCGTACTGGTCGCAGACGGATCAGACGCGGCCAGCATCGACGCCGTCAAGCTCGCCGTTACCGCTGCCGGCGCCAAGGTCAAGATTGTCGCTCTCAAAATTGGCACGGCGAAACTACAGGACGGATCGGTCTTGGCAATCGATGCTCAGTTGGCTGGTACGCCATCGGTCATGTTCGATGCGGTTGCCATCATTCTTTCCGGACAATCGGCCGCCTTGCTGGGCAAGGAAGCGGCCGCCATCGATTTCGTGCGCGACGCCTTCGCACATCTCAAAGCGATCGCGGTGGATCAGGGCGGCGAGGCATTGTTAAAAAAGGTGGGAATCAACCCGGACGGCGGCGTGATCGGCGTCGGGTCCGAGGATCGCTTTATTGCCGCCGCCAAGACACGTCAGTGGGAACGGGAAGCGAGTGTCAGAACACTCGCTTGATGTACTGATTTGGCAGCGCTGGCCTGCCGTTTTAATGAAGACGTTCTATATTGAATTGACGCGAACGATGGTAAGCCAAGCTTTGCATGCGCAGCGCGACGGCCAGCGCGCCGACCCGGCGAATGGCCAGTTCTTCCCGATGGCGATAGGGCGAATGGCATTCTCGAACTCGATTATGCCGACTTCCGGATTATGCCGCGTTTCTAGCGTTGAGAATGCAACTGCCAGGCGGATCCCTGTTCCGGGTCGTTCGAGTTGTCGGCATTATCAAAGGTTCTCAAGGAAGACGAGTAACGGGTCGGGAGGCTTGTATCGCGTCGGAGCGACGCCATTAGCATTGGCGTGCGCGAGTGCCCGTTCCTTGAGCCGCATCTCGGCATGCAAGTAGATCCGAGTCGTTTCCGATGATTCGTGACCGAGCCAGAGGGCGATCACACTCGAGTCCACTCCGGGCTGCAACAGGCTCATGGCCGCCGCGTGTCGAAGCGTGTGCGGCGTTACGGATTTTTCCTTGAGTGAGGGACAGGTCCGAGGGCACCCGCCACTCATGACGCGACATGATCCGGAACTCGGCTTAGTGCAATCCGGTTCATGCGGCTGTCCTGAATTGCAAGTTCGTTGAACAATCAATGTGGCGAAATCGGCCTGAGACAAGGAACAAAGCACAGCAAGGCCGAGGCCTTGCGCGCATTTGTGACGCAGTATCGGGCCGATTCTCGTCATATTTATTCAACGAATCTGTAATTCAGGACACTAG
>JBAQKU010000083.1:0-6807 GCA_049301315.1 Telluria sp. | reverse complement strand
CAGGCGCAGAAATACAACTCGCCCAGCACCCCCAGGATTAGCTTGATTCTGCCACACGGCAGCGCCACGCGGGGACCGCCCGGTACGGCCAGCATCATGAATTCAGTGTCGGCTTGGCGCGCGAGAAACGCCGGCGTGAACGCGGCGGGCGACTCCCGGATCAGCTTGACCAGCACGGGTAGCAAGGCGATGCGGTGCCCGTCCACCACGATGCCGATCTCCAGATCGAACCACGCCTGCCCGCCGCCCGTCTCAAGTTTGCTGTACCACTCATCGACGGCCAGCACGTCGTAGCGGTAGCTGCTCATTTTCCTCACTTGCCAGCCGGACTGCTGCAACGCGGGCAGGGTGGTGTGCGCGAATGCCAGCCAGTCCGCACTGCCGGGCAACACCAAGGCGCCGCGCACGCGCATGACGGCCGCAAGCGCGTCGTCGGGAGGGCCAAAGCCGGCCTGTCTCAGGCGCGCGAGCGCCGCGTCCACCGGCGCGTTGTACTGCAACAGCTCTTCGATCCAGGGCGGTGCGTTCACTTGCGGCTCCGACAATTGTTCGTCCGATGCGCTCGTCCGCATGGTGCCGCGGGTCACAACCAGCATCGCGTAGTCATGCCATATCATGTCCGCGCCCCCCGTCGCGCTTGCTCCTGTCGCGCGCGCGACGCATCCGAGCAGCAATTCGATGCTCACCGGCGGGCCTTGCAGCATGCTTCGCTGCGAGGCGCTGGGAACGGGCAGCGCATGCGCGAGGCCGTCGCGGCACAACTGGCGCAGCACCGATGCCGCGTCGCCCTGGGTGATGCTAGTTCGGTGATGCGCCAGCGCCAACAGCGCCGCCGCCGGCACGCCGCCCGCGCCGTTGGCGACAATCAGCTCGCCGCACGCATCCCGATGTACGTACCAGGGCGGATCGGTGGGTAGGACCCGTTCGATATAATGGGGCGCGCCCGGCTCCCGTGCACCCGGCGCCGGCGCGAAGCGCCATCCCAGGGTCAGGAAATCCGGACCGGACCACCACACCAGTTCGCCAGCACGGGCAGGCCCTTTGAGCGCGCATCGCGGTGAGGCGTAAGGCGAGGCTCCCCGGGCGTCATTCCACACCAGTTTGCCCGCGCCGAGCAACGCGTCCAGCAGCGTAGCGCCCGCCGCGCCGCTCGGCGTAGGCAGGCCGTTAGGCGCACTCTGCAGGGAAAGATACTGCCCCACCAACTCCCGGTCGCCTGGTTCTAGCGAAAAAGGCTGCGCCCCGAGCAGGGCGGCAACATCGTCGATCTGCGTGAGTTTGAATTGTCCGGTCTTTGGCGCCATACGCAGGCAACACGCAGCGAGTGGGGGCGGTTCGGACGAAACGTTGTCCAGCAGCACGAAGACCAGGCGCGGCGGCGCCATCACGCGCGGCGTCGCCGGCTTGGCTTTCCTGATGGGGCGCGCGGGCGGGGCGGTCTGCGCGATGTAACGGCCCGGCAAGTCTCCATCGATGATTTTGTTGCTCTTGATGGTCCCCCAATTCAGTTGGGCCAGACGCAGCAATTCGATGAGCACGGCGGTAACATGTTCGCATGGCGCGACCCCGCAGGTGCATGCGCCGCCGATATCGAGCGCGCCGCCTTCGCGGGACAGGCGCACCGATTGCACATGGCGCTTACCGTGCGCGTCGTCAACACTGGCGTCAACGACGTCGCCGGCATGGTCGAGCGTGCGCACCAGGCCCGCCGCCACATATTCCATGCCCGCCTCGAACAGCGCAGGTCCAACCGTATTAAACACATTGTCGGAGGTGAATGTCACTGTGGTCATGAGGTCGATGCGTTTTCAGGTGAACGGCGCCGCCGTTGTCAAACCGCCGTGCGGTACGCGCGATCGACGCCCCCGCCCGCCGAAGCGGAGCGGGCCGAATCGGCGTACGGCCGCGCCATATTTTACCGTCGAATACGGTAAAGGGAAGCGATTTGACTTTTTGCAACGACAATCGGGGACGCAATTCGGTTTCTTTGAACGCCTCCCAGCTCAAGCAAAACGTCGTGGCGTCTTCGTTGTCATGCGGCAGTCCCGTGAGGTGTACTGTCAATAGCGGACACGCTTGTTCTAGGCCGCCTGTGGCTGTTGCTTCAAATTTCATCCGACATGATTTGTTCGATGGGCTAACTGTGATGATCACGAGAATCGCTAAGGTCCCACAACGTGCCTTGCCAGTTTGAGATTCGCCCCTCCGCATTGCAGCGTGGACAGGACCAATAGATTGCTTCGTCCACGGCGAGCATCGGTTCAACCGCAACTTTTTTACATTTGAAGCACTTCGGCGCAAGCACGCCGGTGTCGTCAAAGTCAGTGGCATAGGTGATGGCTGCTGCATGGAACTCAACCATTGCCTTGGCCGGTCCCTTGCTTGGACCAAGAGCGCCTTTGTCGTCCAGAAAATGTTTTGCGTCGGTGATGTACATCTCTGCTCGCGATCAAAGTTGGCCCGTAAGTTTTCACTACACAGGCATGCTCCCCTGCGGCGAGGTGTCTGTCAACTGGGATTGCGACCATTAAGCGTGTTCGACAGGGACCAGCCCTTTCCACCTGCCAGACCCTGCGATTGCTGGTGTTCCTGCGCCTTCTTGCGCAGCAAGGCCATGTGCTGGGGCTGCGCTTCCTGCTGTTCGTCCCATTCGCTGGCACGGCCAGGGGCCAACAGACGTAATTTGCGGGCAGCCAATTCCTCGATATGTGCCCCGTGGACACCCATACCGTCCTTGGTCGATCTGCTGGTAGTCATTGTCGATGAATGACGGGATCGTCCTCAGTCCTTTGACTTTCGCAGCGCGGCAGCGCCGAGATCCATGGTTGATAATGAAGCGACCGGGAGCATCCGGGAGCATCCGGGTTGTCGCGCAATGATATAGGCGACTTGGGACCCTTCGGGCCGTAGGATGCCGCCAGCTCGGCAATACTGGCGGCGGAGAATCCGGGATTGTCCTTAATGCGCGGTTGTTCACAGTCGCCCGACTGCTATTTCGCATATCATTGCGCGTGCTCAAAGCGCGCGGGAGTGTGCGAGTAATTGCGGTCCACGCTGGACGCCAGTTGACCTCCCGCTTCGACGATTCTGATTCCCTCTAGAGCATGGCATGCTCCCACGGCTTGTTAATCGGGAGCAATCTTCGCCAGGCATGTCCTTGATGATCAAGGGATGACTCGTGTTTGGATTTTGCAGTAATATTCATCCATGAAGGTAATTTTGGTGAAAAAATCAAACGTTTCATTGTGTCTGTTTGTTTTTTTGTCGTAAAATTCAACTATGAGGTCAAATTCAAAGCATTCCTTACTCAAGGAGCTCCTTCAGTGTTTACCCCACGGACAGCCTTTTGGGCTGGCGGAACTGGCGGAACATGGGATTTCCCCCGTGTTGGCCGCCAAGTATGCGAAGAGCGGTTGGCTGGAGCGCCTTGAGCATGGGACCTATGCGTATCCGAACGACACGCTGCAGCTAGACTCCTGTCTGCTCTACTTGCAGAAGCGAAGTCCTGGGCTGCATGTCGGCGGCAAGACCGCCCTTTCATGGCAGGGAATACGCCATAACGTTAGCTCCCGTTCAAGGATTCAATTGTGGGGAGTGCAACGATTTACCCTGCCAGAGTGGTTTACCTTACGCTTTCCAGCGCGATACCACCAGCGCGCACTCTTTGACGTTGACGTGCTAAGACCGCTCCTTGACGATGATGGATACGCTCGGATGGCCGACCATGGCGCCGACCTGTGCGTGTCGAGCCGCGAGCGCGCACTGCTGGAGGTCTTGAACGAAGTCGGTGTGACGCAAGACCTGGAGGAAGCAACTCACCTGTTCGAGTCGTTTACCAGCATGCGCCTGGAAGTGGCCGGCGCCCTGTTGGCAGCATGCACCCGTATCAAGACAGTGCGCCTGTTTCTGCAGTTGGCGGAACAGACTAATGTCGTTGATGTCGTCGCCCTGCGTGAACGCTTCAGCCTGAAAGTAGGCAGCAAAACGCGCTGGACCCGCCGCCTTCAGGACGGCACTCTCCTTACCCTAAAATAACTATGCTCGATGCCATATACATCAACACGGTTCGCCTGCTGCTAGACGTGATTCCGGATGTGTTCGTCGACGAACTATTCGCCATCAAGGGTGGTACCGCCATCAACTTGTTTGCCCGGGAGGCACCGCGGCTATCCGTTGATATTGACCTCGTCTATCTCAACGGAACCGAGGCCAGGGAGGTTGCGTTGGCGACGATAGCGGCGGCACTTAAAAACATCGCGGACAGGTTGGAGGCCAGGGGCCTGACGGCAAAGCCGGTACGAGTCGGCAGCGACCCGGAATCAAAACTGCTGGTTATGGAAGGGCAGGGCGGGCTGACACTGAAAATAGAAGTCAACACCGTGTTCAGGGGCACAGTCTTGCCGGTCAAGGCGCGTCAATCCGTATCGGATGCGGTTGTGCGGCAATTTGGTATTCAGGTACATGCGCCTATATTTGACCACGATGAACTCTACGCCAGCAAGCTGGTTGCCGCCCTGGACCGACAGCACCCGCGTGACTTGTTTGATGTTTGGCTGCTGTACGAAAACGGCGGCCTGACGCCGACCATGCTCGATTGCTTCGTCGTCTACCTCGCCGGCCATAACCGCCCAAGCCACGAAGTCTTGGGCGGCAACGACCTCAAGCTCGACCAAATCTACGAGGACCAATTTGTTGGGATGACCGAGGCGGACCCGCCGTCCTTGGAGGTATTGCTGGAAACTCGAAGTCGCCTGCGCAGTGACCTGATGGCGAAGTTGACGGCTGAACATCGGCGCTTTCTGGTCGGCTTAGCGGACGCAAATCCGGATTGGACGCTACTTGCCAATCCTGACGTTCAAGCTCTTCCCGCCTTACGATGGAAGTTGGAAAATCTGACAAAATTCAAGGCAACGCAAGCGCAGAAATGCGCTGCTCAGGTGGCAAAGCTTGCGCTTCTGCTGTACGGCGCGGTCGGTCCCGCATAGAACCAGTACTACCCAAATGAAGACAAAGCAAAACATGAAAAACCATGAACAGGACCCAGTCCGCTCCGCGCTGACCCAGATCGCGACAAGAGACGGCAAGAGCGTATCAATTGAAATTTACAGCGACGGCGATGGACGCTGGCTGCTGGAGGCGGTCGATGAACACGGCAATTCGACCGTATGGGATCTACCGTTCGACAGCGAGCAAGATGCCCTCGATGAAGCACTTAAAACGATCGATACCGATGGCATAGACACCCTGATCGGCGAGCCCGCCAATCAGGAAGCGCAGCTATTCAATGGCCTGCTGTCGGAAGCCGAGTTCGAGGAACTCGACGACTTCCTGGCCAGCCCGGCCATCGAGGCAAGCTCGATGGATGTTGCCACCCTCGAGGGCTTCCTGACTGCTATCGCCATCGGACCGGAACTGGTACGGCCCTCGGAGTGGCTACCCTGGGTATGGGATATGGATGCGGGTGAGATCGAGCCCGAGTTCGACAGCCAGGAACAGGCAAGCCATATCTTGTCACTGCTCACGCGTCTGTACAACGCCGTGATCGACGCTTTCACCACTCATCCCGAATCCTTCGAACCCGTGTTTCACTCTGGTGGCCAGCACGGCGCGACTGAATGGTGCGAGGGCTTCCTGCTCGGCTTCATGTTCGATGAGGAAGCTTGGAGCCTGCTCATGCTCGGACAAGCAAAATGGTTCACCCCGTTCATGCGCCTGGGAACCGAGGAAGGCATGGACCTCACCGACCAGGCGGACGATGCAGAAGTGTGGATGGACGCCATCGAACCATCGCTGATGCGCATCCATGCGTATTGGCTTGAACGCCGGCCCTCTGGACCGTTTGGCGCGGGCTACCCCGGACATGAAGCCGGCACGACTTTGGTGCGCGCAGCCCCGAAGATTGGGCGCAACGATCCCTGCCCCTGTGGCAGCGGAAAGAAATTCAAGAAGTGCTGCGGCGCGGACGGTACCCCGCCCGCTCTGCATTGAAAGGACGACGAACATGAACAAATCCCTTTGCCAAGCGTGCGGCGTCATTGCGCCAGGCTACGACATCGTCCACTTTGGTTCGACCGGGGAGGGGTATCGCGAACTGTGCACCGCCTGTTTCAATACTGAGATCCGCGCGCATCGGCCTGGACCAGTTTGAAAACGTCCGGCTCGAACCGGTGGGGATCGAGGATTGCGACGGGGCGATACATGAATTTCATTTTCGCACCCGCCTGCTGGGGGACATCCTGTCGCTCGAAGCGTTCGAACTAAGTGACGGCGATCCAGCTGGCTACCAGTTCCAGTTGGTAGGTCACGCGGAAGAAGAATTGTTTGACCTGCTGGGACGTCTGATCCAAAAGATACGGCGCACGCTCTGCGTCAAACACATCGCCCACGGGCGGCTCGGTCACCAAATTGTCGACACGATCGTGCGCGGCCGCGTCGAGTGGGATGATGCGCAAGAAGGACGCATGCCACAAGTGCTGGTCGATGGCCGCTCGTTCACCTGGGACGAACTCGGGGAAATGCTGATGGCCTTTGATGGCTGGCAATTCAAGCTTGAAATGTTCGATCCAAGCGATGAAGCTTGATTTACATTCGCTCGGGTTTGGCTGGCCTACTGCATCGGGCCGGGCCGGTATCGTACAGCGATGAGACTGCTTGGGATTTTTGGGATTATTGCCGGTATTTTTGGGGGGATTTCAGGGGAGTGGCGGGGATGCTCTCATTGGGAGGCGAACCCCGCCGTGTCCCCTGAAGTCCCCTCAGCCGTAGGTTCATAGCCTATCCGGGGTTCGAATCCCCGTCTCTCCGCCA